>NZ_ANBF01000040.1 GCF_000341025.1 Nocardiopsis salina YIM 90010
CCCAGGGACGAGGCGACCGAGCCGATCGCGAGCCCGCCCGCGGTCACTGTCCCGCGCCCGAGCCGCCGGGGTTCGCGGTTCTGGTCGCGGGACAGGAACCCGCGTCGCAGCACGCTGTCGAGGATCGTCCACACCAGGTACACGCTGAACAGCACGTGCTGTGCACGTTCGCCCAGGAGCAGCGCGCCGACCGCGCCGAGCACCGCTCCGACGGCGATGTAGACCGCCAGCGGCCACACGTACTCCCGGCGCAGCCTCCCCGTGCGGAGCTGCGCCGTGGTCGCGCCGGCCGCGTTGACGATCATCACGGCCGTCGATGTCGCCACCGCCACGTGCATCGGGTCGGCGTCCGGGCCGGACGAGGCCGACACGACGCCGTAGACGACGGGGACCGTCACGAAACCGCCGCCGAAGCCGAACAGCACGGTGGTCAGTCCGGTGAGGCAGCCGAACGCGAGCAGGAGGAGGACCGAGTCGAGCACCGGTCCACGGTAGGGCAGCGCCCTCACCGGCACTGACACCGGGATCCCGCCCCGACCAGGTGGTCACGCCCTTCCGGCACGACCCCTCGATATGACCGACATCGGGCTGCGGCTTCGGGCAGGGTGGGAACCCGGGGCCGGAACGGTGAACGCGGGTGCGCCTCGGGGAGTATTCACACCTCACTGAACGACCGGGACGTCTGGCCGACGAGGGACGGGGGACGGATGGGCCGACTGCTGAGGCGGCGCCGCAAGAGCGAAGGGACTGCGGCCCCGGAGGTCGACCTGCGCAGCGAACAGGGGGTCCGAACCGCCTATCAGGCGCACGGCCCCGAGCTCTACCGCTTCGCGCTCCGGCAACTCGGTGACGAGATCGCCGCCCAGGACGCCGTCCAGGAGACCTTCCTCCGCGCCTGGCGGGCCGGCGACCGGTTCGACCCGGACCTGGCCAGCCTGCGGGTGTGGCTCTTCGCCATCGCCCGCAACGTGCTTCTCGACGAACTCCGGCGGGCCGGGAGGCGCCCCGTCCCCGTGCCGCCGGAGGAGAACGACCGGTCCCGGAACAGCCTCGCACGCGGCGGGGTCGACGAACAGGTCATGCGATCCTGGCTCGTCGAGGAGGCACTGCAACGCATCGGTCAGGAACACCGGGCGGCCCTGGTGGAGACCTACCTGCGGGGGCGCCCCTACGCGGAGGTCGCCGCAGAGCAGGACATCCCGGTCGGCACGCTGCGCAGCCGGCTCTTCTACGGGCTCAAGGCTCTGCGCGTGGTCATGGACGAGATGGGGGTGCGAGAATGAGCAGGGACCCACACCGCGAGGTCCGCGACCTCTTGGGCGCCTACGCGCTCGACCGGCTTGATGACGCCGAGCGGGCCTCCGTGACCGCGCACCTGGACGGCTGCGACGAGTGCCGCCGCGAACTCGACTTCGTCGCCCCCGCTGCCTCCGCTCTCGCACTCGCCGACCCCGACCGTGTCACGGCACAGCCGGCACCGCCTCCCGACCTGGGCGACCGGGTCCTGAGCACGATTCGCGCCGAACGCCCCGCTCGCCGCATCGGCACACGCATGCTCGTGGCGGCCTGCGCGGCCGCCCTCCTGGTGGGGGTGGGCGCCGGTGTCGCCGGAGGGTACGCCGCCTTCGCCCCCGATCCCGAACCGCAGGAAGACGTCGCCGCCACCGTGCACGACGACCGCGTCGATGCCGAAGCGCTGCTCGTCCCGCACACGTGGGGCGTGGAGATCCGGCTGACGGGTGAAGGGTTCGAGGCCGGGGAGACCTACCGGGCCACCCTGTTCGACGAGTCGGGCGGCTCCCACCCGGCAGGCGAGTTCATCGGCGTGGGCGAGGACCCCATGGTCTGCAACCTCAACAGTTCCCTGCTGCGCGAGGACGCGGTCGGTTTCGAGATCACCGACGAGTCGGGCGATGCCGTCGTCACCTCCTCCTTCTGAGCCCGGTCGGCCCCGCCCGGTGGGGGTGGGCGGGGCCGGGTCATACGCCGGGGGGACGCTCGGCGAAGACCACCAGGTTGTCGGTGTAGGAACGCTCGTCCAGATCGAAGTCGCCCGTGCACGTCACCAGGCGCAGCACGTCCTCGCCCGTGGCCCCGAAGACCTCGAAGGTCGGGAACGCGTCCTTCGGGAACGTGTGCACCCCGGTGACGGAGTAGGACACCGTGTCCCCCGCGGCGGTGTCGACCTCCACGGTGTCGCCGTCCTCCAGCTCCCGGAGCCGGTGGAAGACGGCCGGGCCATCGGCCGAGTCGACGTGGCCCAACACCACGGTGGGCCGTGTCTGCCCGGGGCGTCCGCTGCGGTCGTACCAGGAGGCAAGATCGTGGTCCTCGGGCACCACTGCGCTGCCGTCGTCCTCCACACCCAGGTGCAGCAGCTCCGACGACACCCCGATGCCGGGGATCCGCACCGCGGCGGGGTCGCCGCCCGCGGGTTCCTCGGGCAGGGACTGGGGCTCAGCAGGTTCTTCGGCGGAGGCAGAGTCAGGGGCGCGTGAGGTCTCGGTGGGCGGGGGTCCGTCGGTCGGGGGAGCGGCGGCGCACCCCGCCGCGGCGACCCAGAACAGGGACGCCGCGGTCAGGGACACCGCACGTCTCCTACCGGTCGCCCGCACCGGTCAGGAGGGTCGGGAGCAGGCCGGCGGAACCGCCTCCACCGGTCTCCATGCCGCCCATGGGCACCTCCCAGAGCTGGCCGCGGATCGCGCCGTCCGGGAAGTCGGCCGTGTGGGTGTCGGCGTAGAAGCTCTCCGGGTCGGCCTCGATCTGGTCCAGGGTGAAGCCCTCGCCGGTGTCGTTGCCCTCGTCGTCCTCGACGCCGGTCGTGAACGGCCCCTGCATGCAGCCCGAGCTGCGCAGCACCCCGTCACCCTCGTCCTCGGGGTCGGGGAAGGCCAGACGCGGCGGACCGAACTCTTCGGCGGAGGCCTCGTGGATGTGTGTGGCCGTGCGCGCCGGGCTCTCGTAGGGCGGGGTCACCCCCTCCAACTCGATGTCGTAACAGATGACCTCCTCGTCGCTGTTGATGCGGAAGTCGAAGGTGCCCCAAGCGCCCTCCTCCCCGGGCACGGGCTGCTCCTCGTCGTCGACCACCATGTCGGGGTCGGCCTCGACCGTGTACATGCTGGTGAACTCGTGCGGCTCGGAGACCTCCTCGTCCGCGTGCGCGGGTACGCCCTGCGCCACCACCAGTGCTCCCGCGGCCGCCGTCGCCGCCAGGGCCGTGCTCGACCGTCGTGTCGTCGCCCTCATGGCTGTCCCCTCCGTCGTTCGTCATGTGTTGCGGGTCACTCTGACCGTGGATACGACAGGGATCGGCGCGGCGTTCACCCGGTGGGCGTCAAGGCTCGGTCAAGGTCTCGGACCCGCGCGGCGGTCCGGGTACGCGTCAGGTGCGGTCCTCCGCGTCGGGGCGCGGCGGCAGCGCAGCGGTTCCGGAGCGGGGGTCGGGGCCGCTGTGCCGCAGCGAGAGCAGGTGTCCCAGGCCGAGTGTGATGGCCACGCCGATCGCCGTGTACCAGGTGAACCCGACCAGCTCCGGGGCGAAGAGGAACAGCGAAGACATGGCCACGACCGCGGCCCCGAAGGCGATCGTGGCGTCCACCTGGCGGGCACGGTGCACCCACATCCCGAGGAAGAACGCTCCCAGAAGTCCGCCGTAGGTCAGGCTCGCCACAGACAGCCCGAGCTCGACCACCGGGTTCTCGGTCCCGGTGAACATCGCCGCCGCACCGATGAAGACCAGGCCCCACCCGAGCGTGAACAGCCGGCTCAGCCGCAGCGCACGCTTCTCCGGGAGCGGCTGGCGGGGGNGTCGAGGACGACAGCGCCGACAGCGACGACGACAAGGTGCTCATCCCCGCAGCCATGATCCCGGCGAGCATCAGCCCGGCCACACCGACGGGCATGCCCTCGACGACGAAGGTCGGGAACAGCTCGTCGGGGTTGTTCAGCCCCAGCTGGTCGACGGTCTGCTGTTCGTAGTACGAGTACAGCGCCAGGCCCACGGTCAGGAACAGCGCGAACTGGAGGAAGACCACGACCCCGCTCATGACCAGGGCCAGCTGGGCGTCGCGCAGGCTCTTGCACCCGAGCAGGCGTTGCACGATCAGCTGGTCCGCGCCGTGCGAGGCCATGGACAGCAGCGCACCGCCGACCAGGGCCGTGACGGTGGCATAGGGCGCCGAGACCGGGCTCGAGGCGAAGTCCAGGAACTGCGTCTTGCCGGCGTCGTGAGCCTCGGCCAGGAAATTGACGTCCAGGCTCTGCACGATCACGGCCAGCGCCACGATTCCGCCGACCATGTACACGCCCATCTGCAGCACGTCGACCCACACCACGGCCTTGATGCCGCCGACGAGGGTGTACAGGATCGTCGCCACACCAAGCAGCGCCACGATCGTGAAGTAGGACAGCTCCAGGCCGAAGGAGTCCAGCACGATCTTCATCGGGATCGCCGCCGCGAACAGCCGCACACCGTCGGCGAGCAGCCGGGTGAACAGGAAGGTCACCGCCGTGGTGCCCTGCATCCCGCGCCCGAACCGCACACCCAGGTAGGCGTAGGCGGTGGTCATCTCCCCGCGGTAGTACCGGGGCAGCAGAACGAACGCCACGACCAGGCGTCCGATGAAGTACCCGACCGCGACCTGCAGGAACGTGACGTTGTCCAGGAACGCGATCCCGGGTGTGCTGATCACCGTGAGCGCGCTGGTCTCGGTCGCCACCACCGACAGGCACACCGCCCACCAGGGCAGTTGCCGGTTGCCGATGAAGTAGTCGCGGACCGTGCGCTGCTTGCCCGAGAGCCACAGCCCGAGCCAGGCCGAGGCCAGCAGGTAGACGATGATGACCGCCAGGTCGATGGTGTGCACTCGGGTGACCTCCGTTGGCCGTGTCGGGGGATGTGGGCTCAGCCGTCCGGGGCAGGGACCGGTTCCTGGGCCGGGTCAGTGACCTCGAGGCGTCGGGGGACGGTGGTGGCTGGTTCGGGCAGGCGCAGCGGGTCGGAACCGGGGGTGAGGCGCCCGGCAGGGGCTGCCCGGCGCGCTCCGGTACAGGAAGGCAGTGCCCCGGGGAGCCCGTGCCAGGTGAAGAAGCCCAGCAGGGCGAAGAGGTAGGCCTCCTTGGCGTCGCCGTCCAGCCCCAGGTCCTCGGCGGGGGACAGGCCCGCGGGCCGCAGGAGCTCTGCCAGGCGATCGGTCAGCGCAGGGTTCCGTGCCCCGCCGCCGGACACGTGGACCTCCGTGAGCGCGTAGGGGGCCAGTGCGTCTGCGACGGTGCGTGCGGTGATCTCCACGAGGGTGGCCAGTAGGTCGGTGGTCTCCACCGGCCCGTGTTCGTGCAGGACCCCCTCCAGGTACGCCGCACCGAAGAGCTCCAGCCCGGTGGACTTCGGCGGAGCGAGCCGGTAGTAGGGGTCGGCGAGCAGGCGGTCGAGGAGCACGGGGTCGACCCTGCCCGCGGCGGCGAGGCGCCCGTCCCGGTCGAAGTCGGAACGGCCCCCGGTGGCGCGGCGCACGGCTGCGTCCAGGAGTGCGTTTCCGGGGCCGGTGTCGAACGCCGTCGGTTCACCGGAGTCGGGCACGACCGTGGCGTTGGCGATGCCGCCGATGTTGAGCGCGGCCGCCGGCACACCCCGTCCGGCCAGCAGCAGGGTGTCGAGCAGCGCGGCCAGCGGAGCCCCCTGGCCCCCGGCGGCCACGTCGGCGGTGCGCAGGTCGGAGACGACGGGGATCCCGGTGGCCTCGGCGATCCATGCGGGCTGGCCCAGCTGCAGGGTGCCGTGCACGGAGGCCCCTTCGGCCCAGTGGAAGAGCGTCTGGCCGTGGGAGGCGACGAGGTCCGCGTGTCCGCCGGCCAGGTCGGTGACGGCCTCGTGTGCGGCCGCGGCGAACACCTGCCCGATGCCGGTGTCGAGCCGGCACACGGCCTCCATGGTCGTGGCGCCGGGTGGCAGCGCAGAACGCAGATCCTCGTGCAGCTGCTCCGGGTAGGGCACGGTGCGGTGGCCGAGGGGCCGGAGCCGGACGAGGGCGCCGTCGAGCGTGAGGTCTGCTGCGGCGACGTCGATGCCGTCCGCGGAGGTGCCCGATGACAGACCCAGGACTCGCACGCGGCACCCTCCATCCTCCGGAACGTCCCCAGCGTCATACCGCGCGGAGGGCGCGCGCAACCCCCCGAATGCACCGTGTCGGGGCCGGGCATCCCGGCCACGGAAACGGCCCGACCAGTGACCGAACTGCCGTAGGTCGACCTCTCACAGGCCCATCGCGGCCTGCGGTGCGACCGGCCGGCACGTGTCCCGCGGGGATGAGATCCAGTACCCCGCCCGCATGCATAGGACGGCCGATGTCAGGAAGGACAGCCCGTGAAGGCCCTGAACCCACGACGACAGGGGGAGTCATGGGACACATTGAGGTCGGAACCGAGAACAGCGCACCGATCCGCCTGTACTACGAGGACCACGGCAGCGGACGCCCCGTCGTGCTCGTGCACGGATATCCGCTGGACGGCGCCTCGTGGGAACGGCAGACCGCCGCGCTCCTCGACGCCGGCCACCGGGTCATCACCTACGACCGGCGCGGGTTCGGGCGCTCGGACAAGCCCACCGTCGGCTACGACTACGACACCTTCGCCGCGGACCTCGATCGCGTGATGACCGAGCTCGACCTGCGCGACGCCGTGCTGGTCGGGTTCTCCATGGGCAGCGGTGAGGTGACCCGCTACCTGAGCCGGTACGGATCGGCGCGGGTCGCCAAGGCGGCCTTCCTCGGGGCGCTGCAGCCCTACCTGCTCAAGACCGGAGACAACCCCGAGGGGGTGCCGCAGGAGGTCTTCGACGAGCTCCGCGAGGGCGTCACCCGGGACCGCTACGCGTTCTTCGAGGATTTCCTCGGTGACTTCTTCAACGCCGACACCTTCCTCGGCAACCGGGTGAGCAAGCAGGCCTTCGACGCGCACATGGCGGTGGCCTTCGGTGCGTCGCCGCACGCGTCCGTGGCCGCCCAGCCCACGTGGCTCACCGACTTCCGCCAGGACCTGCCGCACATCGACGTGCCTGCGCTGATCGTTCACGGCACCGAGGACCGGATCCTGCCGATCGACGCGACCGGGCGCCGTTTCGCGCGGGCCCTGCCGGAGGCGCGGTACATCGAGATCGAGGGTGCGCCGCACGCGCTGCTGTGGACCCACGAGCAGGAGGTCAACGAGGCCCTGCTGGACTTCGTCGCCGACTGACGCGGGGGTGGTCGCGTACCGGTCGCCGGGCCCCGCGGGGCCCGGCGACCGACCCGTGTCAGGCGGGCTAGCGCCAGACCGACACGTGCGCGGTGCTGTGCGAGGTGAACGGTGCACGGTGCCAGTCGGCCCAGCGGTGCTCCAGCCGCAGGCCCGCGAGCTGTGCCATGAGGTCGAGCTCCGAGGGCCACACGTACCGGAACGGGATCGCCCGGTACGAGCCGCGCCCGTCCTCCACCGTGATGTGGTGCGAGACCATCGACTGGGTCGCGGTGTCGAGCACGTCGTAGCCCCAGCGGGTGGGGCCGGTGGAGAACAGGACGGTGTCGTCGAGCTCGCCGAGCCGGCGCACCGGCGGGACCCCGACCTCGACGACGAAGCGGCCCCCGGGTTCCAGGTGCTCGGCCGCGTTGCGGAAGCAGGCGACCTGTCCGTCCTGCGTCGTCAGGTTGTTGATGGTGTTGAACACCAGGAAGGCGACCGTGAAGCGGCCCTCCACCCGGGTTCGGGCCATGTCGCCCGCGGTCGTTCCGATCTGCTCGGCCCCGGGCTTGGCGCGCAGCTCGGCGATCATGTCCTCGGACAGGTCGATGCCGTGCACCGGGACCCCGCGCGCCGAGAGCGGCAGGGCGATACGGCCCGTGCCGATGCCGAGCTCGAGGGCGCGACCGCCGCCGGCCAGTTCCTGCAGGAGGCCGACGACCGGGTCGACCTCCTCGGGCGCGAACATCCCGGCGTGGCCGCGGTCGTAGCTCCGTGCGGCGGAACCGGCGAAGTGGTTCTCCTTGGCGCTCATCCGTGAACCCTAGGCAGGCCCGTGCGCCGGTGTCATGGGTTTTCCCGGGCCCGGCACCGGTGGCGGCGGCCGGGGTGGCTCACACGAAGGGCAGCACTGCGCATACCGTCACCGCCCCCAGGCCCAGGGCCAGGTAGCGGTAGTTCTTGTACCAGGGCGTGCCCTCCAGCTCCCGGGACTCCTGCCGCCACGTGGCCCTGCTCCAGGTGATCGCCTCGACCTTCTCGGCCGGCGGTGCGGGGGTGGCGAGCGAGATCCCCACGAAGACCACCGTGCTCAGCAGGACCATCAGTCCTGTGCCGTACAGGAACTGCAGGTCACCGAAGCCCAGCACCTCGAACACCAGGAACGCGGCCAGCCCGACCGGCACCACGGCCAGGGTCCACACACCCGCAGCGATGGAGGCCCTGCGCCAGAACAGCCCGCCGAGCAGTACCACCACCAGCGGCATCGTCACGTACCCCAGGAACGACTGGAAGTAGGCGACGATCCCCGAGAACGTGGTGATGACCGGCGCCCACAGGCCGGCCAGCACCAGGAAGAGCCCCACGAGGACCCGCCCCAGGTTCAGCAGCTGGCGCTCGGTGAACCGGTGGTTGCGGGTCTTGACGAAGTCGTTGACGACCAGACTCGCTGCCCCGTTCAGAACCGAGTCCAGGGTGGACATCAACGCGAAGACGAGCGCCGCGACCACCAGCCCGCGCAGGCCCGTCGGCACGAAGTCGAAGACCAGCGCCGGCCAGATCATGTCGCTGTCGGGCACCTGGTCGGGATCGTAGATCCCGCGTCCGAGGATGCCCGGGAAGATCAGGAACACCAGCACGGGCAGCTGCAGCGCACCCGCGAACAGGGCGCCCCACCGGCCGTGGTCGATGTTCTTGGCCGCCAGGACACGCTGCACCACGATGTGGTTGGTGACCCACACGTAGAAGGACAGCCAGAGCGCGCCGGTGAAGATGCCCGGCCACGGGAAGAACCCGTCGTCGGCGGGCGGGGCCACGGTGAAGCCGTCCTCGGGTGCCAGCTCGGGCAGGGCCGACCAGTCGAAGTCGAACTGGGCGAAGACCGTGACGAACAGGGCGGCCCCGGCGCTGAACAACACCACACCCTGGATGGTGTCGGTGATCATGACCGACTTCAGGCCGCCCACGAGCACGTACCCGCCGCCCAACACGGCGATGATCGAGATGAGTACGCCGAGCGGGACCTCGGGGAACAGCAGCGACAGGACCAGGGACCCGGCGAACATCGCGCCCGCACTGTCGAGGAGCATGGCCGTCACCACGGTGAACCCGGAGAAGGCGTGGCGCGCGCGGCGGTCGTACCGGCGTTCCAGGAACTCCGGGACGGTCGTGATGCGCGACTGCAGGTAGAAGGGCAGGATCAGCAGCGCGAAGACGAGCAGGACCACGGTGGCCATCCACTCGAAGTTCCACACCGAGATACCGGTCTCGAACCCTGCCCCTGCCAGCCCCAGGTATTGGGTCCCGCCGAACTGGGTGGCGAAGAGGGAGAACCCGACCACGGGCCAGACCATGGTGCGGCCGGCGAGGAAGAAGCTCTCCGAGCTGTCCTGTCGACGGCCGACCCAGAGTGCGATGGCGATCACGGCGGTGACGAACAGGACGACGACCGCCAGGTCGAGGGCTGAGAGGTTGAAGTCGGGCACGGCCGCTCACCCCTGTTCCGGGGCGGCGGTGTGCCCGGCGGCCTCGGTGAGACCGTCCCTGACCACCAGCACGGAGCAGTGTGCGTCGCGCGCCAGGGGCAGAGAGAGGTCGCCCAGAACCATGCGTTGGCCCGGCCGTCCACCGCGGACCCCGACCACGATGAGGCCGGCGTCCAGCTCCTCGGCCACACGGACGACCGAGCGCTCGGGCCTCCGGGAGAGCCTGAGCTCGGTGCGCACGGGTGTGACACCCCGGTCGGCGAGCTGGTCGTGCCGCCGCCGCAGGAACGCCTCGCCCTGGGCGCGGAGGTTCTCCTCCTGCGCCGGGACGGCGGTGACCCCGGTGACGCTGGGGGAGTGGGCCTTGACGTGGACCAGGGCAAGCCGGGAACCCGTGGACTCGGTCACCCGGGCCGCGGCCTCCACGGCCCGGTCGGACTCGGGTGACCCGTCGTCGGCCACCAGGACCAGGGTCGGGAAGGAAACCATCGGCGGACTCCGCTCGCGAGTGCTGCTCCGGTACCGGCCCGGTGGCTCCGCGGGGCGCCGGGCCCCGGAGCTCCGGGCTCACCCCTCTTCAGTGCCAGAGGAAGCGGGTGTCTTCGAGCTCCGCCACGCGGTGTCACCGAACGGTCGTTCGCGGGCCCGGCCCCGGTGGCGGCGGCTGCCTCGGGGTGCGAGGATCGTCGGAACGACGGGGTCGAACCGGGGGAGGGTGTATGGCCGCAGGCACGGTGCTGGGGATCTGCGGGGCCGGTGAGCTCGAGGAGGCGCTCGGGTACGCCGCACGCAAGCGCGTGCAGGGTGTGCTGTGAGCGGACTCACGGGTCCGGTCCTGACCACTGGATTGTATGTGCATGCATGATCGTGCATACTTATATTCATGTCCAAGGTACTCACCTCTCTGCCTGTCGGTGAACGTGTCGGAATCGCCTTCTCCGGGGGTCTCGACACCTCGGTGGCGGTTGCGTGGATGCGCGAGAAGGGCGCCGTCCCCTGCACCTACACCGCCGACATCGGCCAGTACGACGAAACCGATATGCCCGCGGTGGCCGAACGCGCCAACGATTACGGCGCGGAGGTCGCGCGACTGGTCGACGGGCGTGCCGCCCTGGTGGAGGAGGGCCTTGCCGCCCTGGCCTGCGGGGCGTTCCACATCCGTTCCGGCGGGCGCAGCTACTTCAACACCACACCGCTCGGGCGTGCGGTCACCGGTACCCTCCTGGTGCGCGCCATGCTCGAGGACGACGTGCAGATCTGGGGCGACGGCTCCACCTTCAAGGGCAACGACATCGAGCGGTTCTACCGCTACGGCCTGCTCGCCAACCCCGGCCTGCGCATCTACAAGCCCTGGCTCGACGGCGACTTCGTCGGCGAGCTCGGCGGCCGCAAGGAGATGTCCGAGTGGCTGGTCGAGCGCGGCCTGCCCTACCGCGACAGCACCGAGAAGGCCTACTCCACCGACGCCAACATCTGGGGCGCCACCCACGAGGCCAAGTCGCTGGAGCACCTCGACACCGGCATCGAGATCGTCGACCCCATCATGGGCGTGCGGTTCTGGGACCCCGAGATCGAGATCCCGGCCGAGGACGTCACCATCGGCTTCCAACAGGGCCGCCCGGTGACCATCAACGGCAAGAGCTTCGACTCCGCCGTCGACCTGGTCCTGGAGGCCAACACCATCGGCGGCCGCCACGGTCTGGGCATGTCCGACCAGATCGAGAACCGCATCATCGAGGCCAAGAGCCGCGGCATCTACGAGGCCCCCGGCATGGCGCTGCTGCACAACGCCTACGAGCGCCTGGTCAACGCGATCCACAACGAGGACACCATCGCGGCCTACCACGCCGAGGGCCGCCGCCTGGGCCGCCTCATGTACGAGGGCCGCTGGCTCGAGCCGCAGGCCCTGATGCTGCGCGAGTCCCTGCAGCGCTGGGTCGGTACCGCCGTCACCGGTGAGGTCACCCTGCGCCTGCGCCGCGGCGAGGACTACTCGATCATGGACACCACCGGACCGGCGTTCAGCTACCACCCGGACAAGCTGTCCATGGAGCGCAACGAGGACTCCGCGTTCGGTCCCGTCGACCGCATCGGCCAGCTCACCATGCGCAATCTGGACATCGCCGACTCCCGCGCCAAGCTCGAGGACTACTCCCGCCTCGGTATGGTCGGCGACGCCACGCAGCCCAACGCGGTCGGCGCGGCCCAGGCCGCCTCGACAGGGCTCATCGGCGCGATGCCCGAGGGCGGAGCGGAGGCCATCGCCTCGCGCGGTGAGGGCTCGGACGAGGCCGGCCTGCTCGACCACGTCGCCCTGGAGTCCGGTAACGACTGACAGGAGAGCCCTGGGGAGCGCCCTCCCCGAAGCAACGAACCGCCCCGGCCGGGACCCCCTGGCGGGGCGGTTCTTCGTGTCGTCGGGACGGCAGGGGCGGCGGGTGGTACCGGAAGCCCGTCAGAGCCAGACCGCCGTGTCGATCTCCGCGTCGTAGAACTCGTGCGCGCCCTCGTGGGCGTCCAGGCCCCACCCGGCCCGGATCCGCCTGGGCAGGACCAGGCCGTCGATCTCCTGCTCCCCGCTGAAGACGGCTGTGAACCGGTGGAATCCGAACCCGTGCCCGTCCGGGTCACCCCACCGCGGCAGCGAGACCCACTCGAGCCGGCCCTTGGGGCTGACCCGGATCGTGATCCGGTGGACCCGCCGGTCGACGATCACGTCCGCGTGCGCGGTGTCGTCGTCCACGTGGACCCAGTGCACCGACGGCAGCAGCGCCGCCGCCGGGGTGAGCGCGAGTTCGGCGGGGAGCCGCCCCGACGCACTGTGGGCGACGTCGGCGTTCTCGGCCGTGAGCAGAGGGACCGTGCCGGCCGCCGTCCAGCGCATCCGGCCAGTGCCTGCGTGATAGAGGTCGAAGCCGCGCACCGACAGCGGACCCATGTGCGCGGTGGCGGCCCACACGTATCCGCGGGTGGCGCTGACTACCTGCCGGGCCCGGAGCCGGCGCCAGCTGCCCAGCCACAGCCGTCCGTGCAGGGTCAACGCGACCGTCGTCGACAGGGGAGCGCCCGAGGCGATGGTGTGTCCGGTCCACCGGCGGACGGGGGCGGGCAGACCCACCACGGACGCAGGGTCGAAACCTTCGGTGGTCGGGGCCTGCGGGATCAGGGCGTCCCAGGTCGGGGCAGCCGAGCGGGCTTCCGGGGGTGCCGGCAGAGTCACCATGGACCCGACCCTAGGACGGAGTCTCCAGCGAGGTGCACAGGCCGCGCCGTACGGCGTGCGTCGCACGCCGTCCAGGTGCTGACGGGGCCGGGTACTCGGCATGACCCTCCGGTGACCTGCGGCCGCGTAGGGTCGAGAGCACCGGCCTCTCCGGGGCGCAACGCGCCTCTGAGGAGAACCGCCCCACCCTCGACCCGGGTGACGCGTTCGGTCGCGGCTTCTCGGAGTTTGGAAACGCTGCACCATGGCCTACTTCAGCTCTCGCACGCTCGGCGTGCAGAACGTTCCTGCGCCCGCCCCGCGCCTGCGCCTCAACCCGAACCCCCGCGGTGAAACCGTGCTCGACGGCGGATGGTGGCCGCGCTCGGCCGATCCCATGGCCGAACTCTCCGCACTGGTGCTGGAGCTCGGACGACACCGGGGCAGTGTCCGTCGGCTCGAACTGGGCGTCACCGGATGGCGCCGACGTCCCGGGGTCCTGGAGGCCGGCGGGCGCGAGGTCGACCTGGTTTGGTCCCTGAGCTCGCCCGACGACCTGGTCGTGGCGGTCGGGCGCGACGGGGAGCGCACGAAGCTGCTCGTGGTCCCGCCGGGGGTCAACGCTTTCGTGGCCCGCTCGGCCATGGAACTGGCGGCCCGAACCTCCAACACCGATTCCGCGTCGGCGGTGCTGGAGACCGCGAGCGAGCTCCTCCCGCCGCCCAGGTCCGTTCCGGAGAACGAGTGGGAGTCCGAGGGAGGCGCCATGGTCCCGGTCGGCTCGGCACGGCACCCGAAGCCCGGTCAACGGGGGCTCCGCCGCCACTTCGAACAGGGTGCTGCGGCCGAATGGCCCCCGCCTTCGAGAGCCGTGGTCGAGCTCTCCGGGGACATCGACCTGCACACCGCACCCGCGCTCCACCGGTCGCTCCAGGATTCCCTTCTCCCCGGGCTGGCCAGGGTCGTGGTCGACCTGTCCGGGGTCACGTTCTTCAGCGCAGCGGGGGTCGCGCTGCTGGTCTCGGCCCACCGCCGGGCCGGGGCCCTCGGTGTCGACCTGCGGTTGGCCGCACCGAGTGCTCAGGCGCGCAGGGTCCTGGCCCTGACCGGTGTGGACGGCCTCATGCCGGTCCACGAGAGCCTCGAGGAGGCTCTCGGCGAGGTGGTCCCCCCGCTCGCGACCTGAGCAGTACCGGGGCTGTGGCGGGCCCTCCGTTGCATCGGGCGGTCGACCGTCCCTATTTCCTACTTTGTTGGTTGACAAAGTCTGTTTAGCGGATCACTCTTGTGTGCGAGGACGGGGACGGCCCCGAGAGAACCCCCGCCGAGCAGAGAGGAAGTGCACCCCCCGATGTCACTCACGTTCCACTGGTTCCTCCCGACCCAGGGCGACAGCCGGGGCATCGTCGGTGGCGGCCACGGTGTGGCCGTCGACTCCGCGTGGCGCACCCGCGAACCCACGACCGAGTATCTGACCCAGGTTGCCCAGGCCGCCGAGCAGCTCGGCTTCGAAGGGGCCCTGACCCCCACCGGCGCCTGGTGCGAGGACGCCTGGTTGAGCACTGCGATGCTCGTCGACGCCACCCGGCGCCTGAAGTTCCTGGTCGCGTTCAGACCCGGCCTCCTCTCACCGACCCTGGCCGCGCAGATGGCCTCCACCTACCAGCGCCTCAGCAAGGGGCGGTTGCTGCTGAACGTCGTCACCGGCGGGGAGAGCGCCGAACAGCGCACCCACGGCGACTTCCTGGACAAGGACCGGCGCTACGCCCGCACGGACGAGTTCCTCCAGGTCGTGGACCGCCTCTGGAAGGGGGAGACCGTCGACCTCGACGGCGAGCACATCAACGTCGAGGGCGCCGCCCTCCACCGCCGCCCCGACCCGCGCCCCCCGTTGTACTTCGGCGGGTCCTCACCGGCCGCCCTCGACGTGGCTGCCTCGCGCGTCGACACCTATCTGACCTGGGGCGAGCCGCCCGCCGCCGTCGCAGACAAGATCGACCGGGTCGAGGCCCTGGCCGCCGAACAGGGCCGCACCCTCGACTACGGCATCCGCCTGCACGTCGTCACGCGCGACACCTCCGAAGAGGCCTGGGCCGAGGCCGCCCGCCTCCTGGACCACCTCGACCCCGAGACCATCGCCGAGGTGCAGAAGGGCCTGGGCCGCAGCGAGTCCGAGGGCCAGCGCCGCATGCTCGAACTGCACGGCGGCCGCGCCGAGGACCTCGAGATCCACCCCAACCTCTGGGCCGGCGTCGGCCTGGCCCGAGGCGGCGCAGGAACCGCTCTCGTGGGCAGCCACACCGAGGTCGCGGACCTCATCGAGGAGTACGCCCGCGCCGGTATCGGCGAGTTCGTGCTCTCCGGCTACCCCCACCTCGAGGAGGCCTACTGGTTCGGCGAGGGCGTGCTGCCGATCCTGCGCGAACGCGGCGTCTGGACCCCGCCCGAGGCGAACGCTGCGGCCACCGCCGGCGGCGGCCCCACCAGCGGCCCCCGCGTCCCCTTCGCCACACCCACGTCCACGCCCGCCTCCTGACCACGGAGCCACCGACGATGACCACCACCGCCCTGGTCGGCAACCCCCGGCCCGGATCCCGCACCCGCACCGCCGCCGAGCACACCTCCCGGCGCCTGGCACAACGGGCCGTGAGCACCACTGGACCCGGCACGATCGAGCTCGCCGACCTCGGGCCCGCACTCCTCGAACCCACTCCGCCGCCGGCTGTCGAGAGCGCCCTCGAAGGCGTGCGCAACACCGACCTGCTCGTGGTCGCCACGCCGACATACAAGGCCACCTACACCGGGCTTCTCAAGGTCTTCCTCGACCTGCTCCCCGGCGGCGGCCTGTCCGGGGTCACCGCCGTGCCCCTCATGCTGATGGCCTCGCCCGTACACACCCTCGCCGTCGAGGTGCACCTGCGCCCCCTGCTCCTGGAGCTGGGCGCGGACGTGCCCTTCCCCGGGCTCGCGATCGACCAGAACGACGTCCCCGAGGAGGGCGACGCGGCCGACGCGCCCCTGGACGGAGTGCTCACCGAGTGGCTGGAGCGTGTGCACCCCGCGCTGATACCGGCGACCCCGTCGGTGCACCCGGTCGGCGTCCACACCGCCGGCCGAGAAGGGAGACCCGCATGACCGCCGTACCGGAGACCGACACCGCCGGCGCCGTCGGCCCCGGCCTGTTCCGGACCGCGCTCTCGCACCACCCGGCCGGGGTCGTGGTCGTGACCGCCGATGTGGCCGGGGAGCCCGTCGGACTCACCGCGACCTCTTTCACCGGCATCAGCCTCTCCCCGCCCCTGGTCGGTTTCTACGTCGCCGAGAACTCCGGCACCTGGCCGAAACTGCGCCGTTCCGGGGAGTTCGCCGTGCACCTGCTCGGCGAGGACCAGGCCGACCTGGCCGCACGCTTCGCCGCCAAGGGCGTGGACCGCTTCGCCGCACCCACCTCCTGGCGGCCCGGCCCCGAGGACGTTCCGCTGCTGCACGGAACCGCCGTGCACCTGGTGTGCCGCCGCTACGACACCCGCCTGGTCGGTGACCACTGGCTCCTGGTCGGCGAGGTCACCCACTGTCTCGAGCTCGACGATCCTCGCCCGCCCCTGCTCCACCACCGCGGCGCGTTCGGCTCCTTCACCGCTCTGAGCTGAGCCGCCCGGTCCCTCCCTGGGAAGAGGCCCATGTTGAGTCTGTCGACACGCCGACGACCACTCAGCCCACCCGCCCCCGACTCCACCGTGCCCGAGGGCAGGGGACCCGCGCGCCGCCGCCCGGCCGGCCGTACGGATCCCCCCGCTCGGCACCGGTGGATCAGCCCCCTCGCCCTGCTGTTGACCTGGCAGGCCGGGTCCGCCGTCGGGCTGATACCCGAACGCCTGCTGCCCGGCCCCTCCACCATCGCCGCCACCGGGCTCGAACTCCTCCGGGACGGAACCCTGCTTCCGGCGATCGGCACCTCACTGCAACGGGTGCTCATCGGGTTCGGCATCGGCGCCGCCGCCGGTACCGTGCTCGCCGTCGCCACCGGGCTCTCCCGCTGGGGCGAGAACCTCCTCGACCCGCCCATGCAGATGCTGCGCACTCTGCCGATCTTCGGGCTCATCCCGCTGTTCATCCTCTGGTTCGGCATCGGGGAACTGCCCAAGGTCGCCCTGGTCGTCATCGCCGTGGTGATCCCGCTCTACGTCAACACCTACGCGGGGATCCGCGGTGTCGACGCCAGGTTCCACGAGGTCGCCCGGGTCGTGGGGCTGGGGCGCGCCGGGACCCTGCGCCACGTGGTGCTGCCGGGCGCACTTCCCAACCTGCTCGTGGGGCTGCGCCTGAGCCTCGGCTCGGCGTGGCTCGCGCTCATCGTCGCCGAGCAGATCAACGTCGACGAAGGGCTCGGATTCATGATCAACAGCGCCCGGGAGTTCTTGCGCACCGACATCGTGGTCTTCGGCCTCATCGTCTACAGCCTGCTGGGGCTGGCCACCGATTCCCTCGTCCGACTCCTCGAAAGGAAGGCCCTCGTATGGCGCCGCGGACTGCGACCCTGACCACCGCCGGGGAGGCCGCCGCCGTCCGAGGGGTGCACAAGGCCTTCGACGGGCGGACCGTGCTCGACGACCTGGACCTGACCATCGTCGAAGGCGAATTCGTCGCACTGCTGGGGCGCAGCGGATCGGGCAAGTCGACCCTGCTGCGCCTGCTCGCCGGGCTGGACCTCGAGCACGGCGGCGACGTCGGGACCGCCGACTCGGTCATGGTGGCGTTCCAGGAACCCCGCCTGCTGCCGTGGAAGAAGGTCGGCGCCAACGTCGTGCTCGGCCTCGACACCGACGACCCCCGCGGCCGTGCCTCATCCGCGCTGGGCGAGGTCGGGCTCGCCGGCCACGCGGACGCCTGGCCCGCCACGCTCTCCGGCGGCGAGGCCCAGCGGGCCTCCCTCGCCCGCGCACTGGTGCGTGACCCCGGGCTGCTCCTGCTCGACGAACCCTTCGGAGCCCTGGACGCCCTGACCCGGGCCACCATGCACGACCTGGTCCTGCGCCTGTGGGAGCAGCACCGTCCCGGGGTCCTGCTCGTCACCCACGACGTCGACGAGGCGCTCCAGCTCGCCGATCGGGCGCTCGTGCTCACCGACGGCCGCATCTCGTGGGAGTCCGCCATCGACCTGGAACGCCCGCGCCACCGCCAGGACCCGCGCCTGCTCGACCTGCGCACCGAGATCCTCGCCGAACTCGGTGTGGACATGAACGGAACACCATGACCGGACACACCGCCCCTCTCGCCGCCACCGCCCTGGCCCTCGTCGTGGCCGCCACCGGCTGTTCGACCGAGAGCGGCAGCGCGGACGACATGTCCGAGCTCACCCTGCGGGTCGGCGACCAGATCGCCGGTGCCGAACCGCTGCTGGAGGCCGCCGGCGAGCTCGAGGACACCCCGTACGAGATCGAGTGGTCCACTTTCACCTCCGGGCCGCCGCTGCTGGAGGCGATGCACGCCGACGCCGTCGACATCGGGCAGGTCGGCAACACCCCGCCGGTCTTCGCCGCGGCGGCCGACTCCTCGGTGCGTATCGTCTCCGCCTTCGACACCACCCCGGACGGCACCTCCGTGATAGTGCCGACGGGCTCCGACATCGAGGAGCCCGCCGACCTGCAGGGCGCCTCGGTGGCAGTCGCCCGGGGGAGTTCCGCCCACGGGCTGCTGTTGGGGATCCTGGACGCCGAGGGCCTGGACTTCGACGACCTCGACGTCAACTACGTGCAGCCCGCCGACGCGCTCGCCTCGTTCTCCGAGGGTGAGGTGGACGCGTGGGCGACCTGGGACCCCTACGTCTCGCAGGCCGGGGACCAGGCCGAAGCGGAGATCCTCGTCAACGCCGAGGGCCACACGAACACGTTCAACTTCCAGGTCGCGAGCGAGGACGCCCTCGGCGACCCGGTCCGCGAGGCCGCCGTCGAGGACTACGTCGAACGCATCAACAGCGCTGTGGAGTGGTCCCGGGAGCACCCCGAGGAGTACGCGCAGGTCTGGGCCGAGCACAGTGGTCTTCCTGCGGAGATCACCGAGCTCGCAGCCGAGCGGCGCGAACCCTCGCCCCGTCCCGTGGATGCCGCGCTGATCGAGGAGCAACAGGTGCTCGCCGACAACTTCGCCGAGGCCGGGGAGATCCCCTCCGCGCCGGACATGTCCGAGTTCGTCGACGACCGCTTCGACCACCTGGTGCCCTCCTCCTGATCCCGGACGGCCGGGACCGGACCGGTCCCGGCCGTCCGGTCACTCCTCCGGCCCGGCTCCGCCCCTGACCCGGGATGCAGCGCGACGCGGGGCGGGGCACCCCCGCCGCGCGTCGCTGTGCCCGTACGTCCGGTTGCGCGAGCACACCCGTGCCCCCTCGGGCGTGCGGGCACACGGGTCTGTTCCGGCGCTCAGGCCTCGGACTTCTCGTAGGGGGACGGGAACGGGAACCGGCGCTCGAGGAACGACCGCACCATCCGGCTCACCCGCTCCTCCGCCTCGGGAGGGGTGTCGAGGTCGTTGAGGCAGAAGAAGTCCACCTCGTCGCTCTCCTCCAGACGCGCCAGCTTCTCCTCGGCGTCTTCGGCGCCCACGTCCACGTACCGAAGCCGGTACTCCTCGGGGACAGCGCGGCCGGTCATCAGCGCGTAGTGGTGGTGCAGGGTCGCGGCGAAACCCACGTCGTCGGGCGACCGGAACCGAGACCGCACCGTGCGCTCGACGTCCTCGGCGTAGCGCTCCTCCAGCTCCAGCATGACCTCGCGCATCTGCGGGTGCGGCACGTGCTTGAACTTGTGCGTGATCCGCCGGCCGAAGTCCTCGTGCAGCAGGCGCCGCACGTTCTTGCCGGCCGAGTTGGGCGCGACCTCGTCCCGCAGCGGGGCTCCCGCCCCGAACTGGAACGGGGAGAACGGCAGGCGCGCGATCCCGTTCGCGTGGAAGAAGTCCTCCGCCCGTGCCGGGCCGGCCAGGAACACGTCGTCGTTGAAGTACAGGTAGCGCTCCGACAGCCCTTCGATGTGGTGCAGCCGCGCCCCGATGGCGTGGGAGTTGAACGTGGGCAGCGCGCCGGGGTCGTCGAAGATGTCCCGGTGGTCGACCACGGTGATCCCCTCCGCCGAGGGGTCCAGCCATCCGGGGACCTGCGCGTCGGTCACCAAGTACACGTGGCGCACGAACGGCGCGTAGCTGTGCAGGGCCCGCAGCGAGTACCGCAGCTCCTGGCGATCCACGAACCGCGACCGGTTTGCGGCCAGCGACGGGGCAGCGGCCCCGCTGTGGCGGGCGCGCTTGGCTGCGTGCTCGGGGTCGGCGCCGTCCACCCACGTGTAGACCACGTCCACGGGGAAGTCGGCGTCGTCGGCCAACCGCCAGGTGAAGGGCTCGTACGTGGGGTGGTCGCGCTCGTGCACGCGCAGGGTCGCGGGCACGCGCGCCTCGGGTGTGAGCAGGTCCGAGACCCGGTTGCGGCGCGGGGCCACGAGGGCTCCGGGCATCGCCTGCAGGGGGATCACTGTGCGCAGCTTCGAGAGGATCTCGTCGGCGTTCTCTCGCGCGATCACCGTCTCGCCGTCCCGCCAGAACTCCACGTCGCACCCGTACTCGAAGCCGCCCATGAGTCGCCCGTCGGGGGAGAGAAGATACTCGGCGAAGCGGATCGTCAGCCCGGACTTCACCCCGGTCTCCAGAGCACCGTCGACGTAGGCGCTGACGCCTTCGACCCCGCCACCGCGCACCGGTGCGGCGGCGTGCACTGCGCTGGAGGCGTACAGCTCGCGCATGGCGTCGAGGAAGTCCTTGCGCCGGTCGCGGTGCACCCCGACGACGTGGCGCAGCGGTGAGCGCCCCCTCACCAGGAAGTAGGGGATCTCCGCTCGGTCGAGGGCCCGGGTGACCAGCTCCAGGTGGTGTGCCGCGGCTCCGGCGGAGGTGAAGGCCCCGACCGTCCGGCCGATGCGTTCCTCGCCGTGGTGGTCGAACATGCGGGTTTCGGGGTCGGAGGCGAGGAGGTCCTCGCGTCTGCGGGCGATCTTGGCCAGTCGGCGTTCCTCGGCGGCGGCCTCCTGCGCGGCGCGGCGCTCGTCCTCGCGGCGTTCTCTGGTCTGCCGGGGGATGAACAGCTCTCCGGTCTGCTTGATGCGGGTCCTCAGGGGCATGCGTCGGTTTCTTCCGTGTGTCGGGGGGAGGAGGGGATGGCACGCGAAGGTCTGCGACAGGTCGGTCTCCGCGGACACGGCGTCCCGAGACAGGACAAACGTCTCCTTCCCGGCGTTGACGGGTCAAACAAAAGGAGAACGATTCGTTGCATCCCGGAGATCCCGGGTTGTCGGCCCGGTTGACGTTCGATGACAGATCACCACACAGGGTGCGTTCCCGGCTGCTTCGGGGTCACCACGGAGAGGCCGGAACCGGCCGTGTGGTGGGGGTCACCCGGTCCGGTATGGGCTGACTCGCTACATCATTTGACTCAGTCAAAAAAAGTCGGCTAGCTTTTCAGGTATGCCAACCCCTACGGATTTCGAGCAGATGCTCCGGGAGTCCGCGCTGCGGGTGACGAGTCCTCGGGTCGCCGTGCTCTCCGCAGTGCACGAACACCCGCACGCCGACACCGAGACGATCATCGGTGCCGTGCGTGGGCGGCTCGGTGCAGTGTCCCATCAGGCCGTCTATGACGTGCTCAAGGCGCTCACCGGCGTCGGCCTGGTTCGCCGCATCCAGCCACAGGGGTCGGTGGCGCGCTACGAGACACGGGTGGGAGACAACCACCACCACGTCGTGTGCCGATCGTGTGGGGCCATAGCCGACGTCGACTGCGCCGTCGGCCATGCCGCCTGCCTCACCGCATCCGACGACCACGGCTTCTCGATCGACGAGGCCGAGGTCGTCTACTGGGGCACGTGCCCCGAGTGCTCCGGCACGCACAGTTCCTGAACCACATCCTCCCTGCTCCGGAAGGACGCCGATGTCTGAAAACACCGAGACCGGGGGCGGTTGCCCGGTTGCCCACGGCAACAGTGCTCCGCACCCGACCGCGGGCGACGCCAACCGCGGCTGGTGGCCGAACAAGCTCAACCTGAAGGTCCTGGCCAAGAACCCGGCGGTGTCCAACCCGCTCGGCGAGGGCTTCGACTACGCCAAGGCCTTCCAGGCGCTCGACCTCGACGCGGTCAAGGCCGACATCGCCGAGGTCCTGACCACGTCGCAGGACTGGTGGCCCGCCGACTTCGGCCACTACGGCCCGCTGATCATCCGCATGGCCTGGCACAGCGCCGGCACCTACCGCCAGCACGACGGCCGCGGCGGCGGCAGCGCCGGTCAGCAGCGCTTCGCCCCGCTCAACAGCTGGCCCGACAACGGGAACCTGGACAAGGCCCGCCGTCTGCTCTGGCCCGTGAAGAAGAAGTACGGCCAGAACCTCTCCTGGGCCGACCTCCTCATCCTTTCCGGCAACGTCGCCCTCGAGAACATGGGCGTGGAGACCTTCGGGTACGCCGGCGGCCGTGAGGACGTCTGGGAGCCGGACGACGACGTCTACTGGGGCCCCGAGACCACCTGGCTCGGCGACGAGCGCTACAGCGGTGACCGCGAGCTCGAGAAGCCGCTGGCCGCCGTCCAGATGGGTCTGATCTACGTCAACCCCGAGGGCCCGAACGGCAACCCGGATCCGCTGCTCGCCGCCCACGACATCCGTGAGACCTTCGGTCGCATGGGCATGAACGACGAGGAGACCGTCGCGCTCATCGCCGGCGGCCACACCTTCGGCAAGACCCACGGCGCGGCGCCCGACAGCAACCTCGACGCCGATCCCGAGGCCGCCCCGCTGGAGATGCAGGGCCTGGGCTGGAAGAGCGCCCACGGCTCCGGCAAGGCCGGCGACGCCATCACCTCCGGCCTCGAGGTCACCTGGACCGCCACGCCCACCCAGTGGAGCGACGGGTTCTTCAAGAACCTGTTCGAGTTCGAGTACGAGCTCACCCAGAGCCCGGGTGGCGCCAACCAGTGGATCGCCAAGGACGCCCCGGAGATCGTTCCGGACGCCCACGACCCGAACGTCAAGCACAAGCCGACGATGCTCACGACGGACCTGGCGCTGCGCTTGGACCCGGTCTATGAGCCCATCTCCCGCCGCTTCTACGAGAACCCGGCGGAGCTCAAGGACGCCTTCGCGCGCGCCTGGTACAAGCTGACCCACCGCGACATGGGCCCGAAGGTCCGCTACCTCGGCCCCGAGGTCCCGTCCGAGACGCTGCTCTGGCAGGACCCGCTGCCCGAGGCGCAGGGCGAGACCATCGGAGACGCAGAGATCGCGACGCTCAAGGGCAAGGTCGCCGAGTCCGGTCTGACCGTGTCCCAGCTGGTCTCCACCGCCTGGGCCTCGGCCTCGACCTACCGCGACAGTGACAAGCGCGGCGGCGCCAACGGTGCGCGCATCCGCCTGCAGCCGCAGATCGACTGGGAGGTCAACAACCCGGACGAGCTGCGCCCCGTGCTCGGCAAGCTCGAGAAGATCGCCGAGGAGTTCAACGCCTCCTCCGACAAGAAGGTCTCCCTGGCGGACCTGATCGTGCTCGCCGGCAACACCGGTGTCGAGCAGGCTGCCAAGGCGGCCGGCAAGGACGTCACCGTCCCGTTCACGCCGGGCCGCGTCGACGCCTCCGCCGAGCAGACCGACGAGGAGATCTTCGCCTACCTCGAGCCGGTCGCCGACGGCTTCCGCAACTACTACCGCAAGGACAACCGTCTTCCCGCGGAGTACCTGCTGGTCGACCGCGCCAACCTGCTCGGCCTCAGCGCCCCGCAGATGACCGTCCTGGTCGGCGGTCTGCGCGTGCTGGGCGCCAACTACGACAACTCGCAGGTGGGTGTGCTCACCGAGCAGCCGGGCGCGCTGACGAACGACTTCTTCGTCAACCTGCTCGACATGGAGACCGAGTGGACGGCCACCGACAAGAACGCCGAGTTCTCCACCTCCTACGAGGCCAAGGACGAGTCCGGCAAGGTCAAGTGGACCGGTAGCCGCGCCGACCTGGTCTTCGGCTCCAACTCCGAGCTGCGGGCCCTGGCGGAGGTCTACGCCTCCGACGACGCCGCCGACAAGTTCGTCCAGGACTTCGTCGAGGCGTGGAACAAGGTCATGAACGCCGACCGCTTCGACCTGGTCTGATCCGACCCGGCCGAGCTTCGGCCCGACACCGGTGAGCCCTGCGGGGTGAACCGGGACCTGCACCGGCGGCCGGCCCGTCCCCCTGGGGGCGGGCCGGCCGTTTTTACGTTCCCCAAACAAATTTTTGCGTGTCCCCTGACATGCCGGGGTCCGGGTGCTTAGCGTGGGGCTCACTATGCCGACATTGCTCAGACGTGGCCTGAACCTGCTCCGCACTCTCAACGTCCGTGTGCAGGATCTCGAACCCGGGAGTGCGCTGGTCAGCCGCAACCACGGGTACGAGGTCGTCCCCCTGGGGCGCGGGAGCTGGGTCGTGCGACGCGGAAAACCCGACGTGCAGCGCACCCACAAGGCGGTCATGAACCACCTGGCCGCCGAACACGTGGCTTCCCTCCTGTACCACTACCGTGCCGACTGTGTGCTCGACGTGGGCGCCAACACCGGCCAGTACGCCAAACAACTGCGCCGGTACGGGTACCGGGGACGGATCGTCTCGTTCGAACCCGTACCCGAGATCACCGAGAAACTCCGAAGAGCCGCTGCGAACGACCCCGACTGGCACGTTTACCCGTACGCACTCGGGCGCGAGGACCGTACCGACACCATCAACGTCGTGTACGGGTCCATGAGCTCGATGCTGGGGCCCAGCGAGTTCGGGAACACCCGTTACAAGCGGTTCAAACGCAGCCGCGGGCAGGAGATCGAGGTACGCCGCCTCGACGGGCTGCTCGACAAGGTCCTCGACGGCCTCGACGATCCGCGGCCCTACCTCAAGCTCGACACCCAGGGTTTCGATCTGGAGGCCTACGCCGGCGGCGGCGACCGCGTGCGCGAGTTCGTGGGGCTGCAGTCGGAGGTCGCGCTCATGCAGATCTACGAGGGCATGCCCCGGATGGCCGAGGCCATCGCCACGTTCGAGGCGGACGGGTTCGAGATCACCGGCATGTACCCGGTGACCCGGGAGGAGACCACCGGCCGGGTGCTCGAGTTCGACTGCGTCATGGCCCGCGCCGACGCGATGTAGAGGGCGTGGCGCGCAGGGTTGTCCGCGCCGGGCTGATCAGTCCGGCGGATTCTCGTCGGGGTCCGGCGCGGGCAGCTCGTACTTCTGCCTGTGAGGTCTCCGGGGCTTCGTCCAGGAGGCGGAGGCTGTGGGGGTGGTCGGTCGCGGATCTCGTCCCCCGTGGCGTGATCGGCGACCAGGACGCCGTGTCCCGAGGGTGCGGTCGTCGAGGCGGAGTACTGGTGATCGCCGGTGCGGTGTTCCTCGAGCAGTCCCCGGAGCGGTCCCGGACCAGGACCGGTCCCTGGCCGAGGTGGTGCCCCGTGCCGAGGATCCGTTCCTGGTCGTCGCTGAGGGAGAGCGCGGTGCTCCAGAGGGTGTTGTCCGGCTCCAGCCTGTGCGCGGAAGGAGGGGATACCCGGAGCGGTACCCGGCAGGTGTTCTTCACCGGGGTCAACGCGTCCGTCGGAAGGCCCGCCCTCGCCCTGCGGAGGCTGGCCTCATTCAGGCGCCCGCCGGTCCCCGCGCCGTTCCACTTCACGATCGGCCGGCTCCGGGTGGACCTGGAAGCCTGATCCGGTCCGGGTCGGTCACCACTCCGGCGCGACGCCCGGTCAGAGCATGTCGAGGACGATCCCGGCGAGTTCCTGCGGCGCGGCCATGGGCACGTTGTGGTGTGTGTGCATCTCCACGAGCGAGCGTTCCGGACGGCCCTCGACCAGCGCCCGCACCTCGTCGCGTCGGTCGGCGTAGAACCCCTCATCTGGCAGGACGATCGTGACGGGGCAGGTCAAGCGGTCGTAGACGTCCACGCTCGGGTAGACGGCCGCGTCGGGGGCGGGTGAGCTGATCACGCCGATCTGTGCAGCGGTGGGACGCCGCAGCCAGCGTTCGCCGCTGCGTGTGAACGAGCGCTCGAGCAGGGCCAGGACCAGATCCGGACGTGAGCCGCGGTTGAGCCAGTCCTCGGGCGCCTCGCGCACACTGCGGTCGATGTAGGCGCGCATCTCGTCCCCGGTCGCCGACCAGCCGTACCCGAATCGGGTGCGGATCTGTTCCAGTGCCTCGGGTGAGCTCCAGTACGCCTGCTGCGCCACGGCGGTCTCGCGGTCGTCCAGGACCAGCCCGTCGACGATGCAGACGGCGGCGGGGTCGACCAGGCCGGCCGCGGTGACGGCGGTGACCGCGTACCCGCCCATGGAGTGGCCGACGAGGAGGGGGTTGTCCCAGCCCAGGGCCCGGGTGGCAGCGGCGAGGTCGCGCCAGTACTGCTCGGCGCGGTCGGACTCGAGCGGACTGCGGCCGTGCCCGCGCAGGTCGACGGCGACCGCCCGGCAGCGCTCCGTCAGGTGTGTTGCCACGTCCGTCCACGCGGCGGCGTTGTGGCCGGACCCGTGCACCAGGAGGACGGGCGGCCCGGAACCGGGGCCGGGGGCGGGGCCGCCGAAGTCCAGAGCTGTGAGGGTGCCGTCGGCGATGGGCAGTTCGATCTCCTGGGCTGTCATCCCGCCATCGTCACGCGGGGGAGGGGTACGGGCAATCGCATTTTCCGGCGCCGTACGGAACCGGACCCGGGAATCCCGACGACTGCCGGGCGCTGGCGACCACGCTCGACCGGTACGCCGAGCAGATGCACGCCGGCGACGGACCCCGGTGAAGCCAACAGGTCTGCCGCACAAGACTTCCCGGGGTTTCTTGGCGGGTTCGGCGGCTGTGGGCGCCCGCTCCCGCCCACGAGGATCGGGCCCGTGAGACAACTGGAAGCCCTGACCGAAAAGGCCCTACGACGCCGTACCCCCACCCGTCAGGAGCTGCTGAGCGTGCTCAGCGGTTCCGACGACGAGCTCATGGACCTGATCGCCGCCGTGTTCAGGGTGCGGCTGCACTTCTTCGGACGCCGGGTCAAGCTCAACTACCTCGTCAACCTCAAGAGCGGCCTGTGCCCCGAGGACTGCCACTATTGCTCCCAGCGCCTGGGTTCCGAGGCCGACATCGTCCGCTACACCTGGCTCACGCCCGAACAGACCCGTGCTGCGGCCTCGGACGGGATCGATGCGGGCGCCACCCGCGTGTGCCTCGTCGCCAGCGGCCGCGGGCCCACCGACCGGGACGTGGACCGTATCGCCCCCGCGATCGAGGCCATCAAGGGGCAGCACCCGGGCGTGGAGGTGTGCGCGTGCTTGGGCCTCTTGTCACAGGGGCAGGCCGACCGGCTGCGCGACGCCGGAACCGACGCCTACAACCACAACCTGAACACGTCCGAGTCGCGCTACGCCGACATCTGCAGCACCCACACCTTCGCCGACCGGGTGGCCACGGTCGAGGAGGCCGAGCACGCCGGCCTCTCACCCTGCTCGGGGCTCATCGCCGGGATGAAGGAGACCGACGACGACCTCGTCGACGCCTTGTTCGCACTGCACCGGTTGGCCCCGGACTCGGTGCCGGTCAACTTCCTCATGCCCTTCGAAGGCACCCCCTTGGAAGGCACCTGGCATCTGACCCCGCAACGCTGCCTGCGAATCCTGGCCGCCACCCGGCTGGTCTTTCCCGACGTGGAGGTGCGCCTGGCCGGAGGACGGGAGATCCACCTGCGCTCGTTGCAGCCGCTGGCCCTGCACATCGCCAACTCGGTGTTCGTGGGCGACTACCTCACCAGTGAGGGCCGACCGGGCCGGGCCGATCTGGAGATGATCGAGGACGCCGGGTTGCAGGTGCAGGGCGCCGACGAACCGACCCTGCCGAGGGAACGCCACGACCTGCTCAGGGCACGGCGGAGAGGCGCGGGGACCGGCCTTCCGCCGAACGCCTGATTCTGTCGGGCCGGGGACCCTGCCTCCTTCCTCGCGAGACCGGGGACGGGCGACGGGGCAGTGGGGCCGGAGAGTTTTGGCCCCGCGTTCATGTCGGACACCCGTGTGTGTGGGCCGACCCTGCAAGGATCGCGCCGTGGGTCGTGTGTGCGGTCCCGGGCCGGGCACACCCCACCGCCGATCCGCGCTCCGACACGGAAGGGTCCCCCGTGAACTGCATCCCCCCGAGACGGCCCGGTCCGCCCCGTTCGGCAGCGGTTCCCGCGGCCGTCTCCGCCGCCGTGCTGATCGCCCCCCTGCTTCTGCCGACGTCCGATGCCATGGCCGGGCCTCCGACGACCGGGACCGCACAGGTGGGGGTGGAGCCGATGGCCACCGGGGTGGACCTTGCCTCCGGCCCCGCAGCGGGGGACGGGGGCGACGACGGCTTCGGGAGCCTGCTCACCGTCGACCTCACCGAGGACACCGCGGTCGTGCACTCGGACGGCGGCAGCCTGACCTCTCCGTCC
>NZ_ANBF01000041.1 GCF_000341025.1 Nocardiopsis salina YIM 90010
TTACTTCGACCTCGGCGCGACCCAGGCGCCCAGCGGCGCCGGGATGCGGGACGGGCGTGCGCTGACCTCGCCGGACGCAGAGTTCACCGACGCCGTGGTCATCGACGCGGACGGAACCGGCACCGTGCAGGAGGTCGGCTTCGACGGCACCGCCACCCTGCCCTCCGTCGACCTGGCCCTGGACGCCCTCAACACCTCGACCGTGCCCGCGGACGGCCTCGCGCTGTACACCTCGGATTGGGGCGAGCATCCGCGCGAGCACGTCGTGCACGAACCGGAGGTGCCGCCCGAGGAGCAGGCGTTCGGGGAGGCCGATCCCGTACCCGAGGCCCCCGACACACCCCCGTCCGACGCCGTCGCCGAGGCCGTGGTCTCCGACGGGACCGTCGACCGGGTCACCGGGACCCCGGGGAGCGGCCCCATCGCCGAACACGAGCAGGTCCTGGTGGCCCGCGGGTCCGCCGCCGCGTCCCTGGAGTCCCTGGCCGAGGGCGATCAGGTCGACGTCGAGCACACCCTCACCGCGGGCGACGGCGACCCGAGCACCGTGCTGGGCGGCCGCCACGTCCTGGTCCGCGACGGCGAACCGGTGCCCGTCGACGACGACGCCCGCGCGCCCCGCACCGCGGTCGGGTTCTCCGCGGACGGCCGCACCATGCACGCGCTCTCCACGGACGGCCGCAACGCCTCCACCGCCGGGACCACTCTCGAGGAGACAGCGGAACTGCTCGCCGCGGCCGGTGCCGACCGGGCCCTGGAGCTGGACGGCGGCGGTTCCTCGACCCTCGTCGCCCGTGAAGCCGGTGCCACCGACCCGGCCCAGCGCAACCGCCCCGGGGGCGAACCGCGCGAAGTCCCCGACGGCCTGCTCGTCACAGCGCCGGAGGGCTCGGCCGAGACCACCGGGCTCCACGTCCGCGCCGCCATGGAACCCCGCCCGGAGCACGGATCACCCGCACCGCCCCAGGCCGATCCGCGGCGGGTGTTCACCGGCATGCACCGCACTCTCACCGCCACCGGCCACGACGAGGCCTTCGGGCCCTCCGGGCCCGGCGCGCCCGACACCCCCGACGATCGCACCGGGGACCTCGCGGTGTCCGCACCGACCGGACACGGTGACGGGAACCGCTACGTCGCCGGTGAGCCAGGCCGAGTCACGGTCACCGGGGAGACCGGCCCCGCCGCCACCCCCGACACCGGCGACATGCTCCGGGACACCGTGGAACTGGAGGTGCTCCCCGCCCCCGAGACACTCCACGCGAGCCCGCACCGCCTCGGTCTGGCCTCCGCCGACGACACCGCGTCCTTCGTGCTGACCGGAGCCGCCGCCGACGGGGACACCGCGCCCGTCGAACCCCTCGACGCGGAGGTGGCCGCCGACCCCGACCTCGTCGAGGTGACCACCCATGGGGACGGCCGCTTCGAGGTCGGCGCCCGCACCGGCGAGGGCACCGGGACCCTGACCGTCACCGCGGGCGGCGCGTCCACCGAGGTCCCCGTATCCGTCGGCTCCGTCACCACACCCGTCGCCGACCTCGCCGACGCCGAGGAGTGGACCGCGCAGTCCACCCGCGGGGAGGCCGACGTGCGGGCCGTGGACGGCCGTGACGGACAGGCTCTGGAGATGGCCTACGATTTCACCAGGGACATCCGCACCCGCGACGCCGCCCTCCACCCGCCCGAGCCGATCGCCCTCGACCGCCAGGCCTTCGCGTTCACCGCCGGCGTGCACGGGGACGGCAACGGGGCACGTCTCATGCTCGCCCTCACCGACGACCTCGGGGTCGCCCACACCCTCCAGGGGCCCGCGGTCGACTGGGAGGGGTGGCGTGACGTGCGCTTCGAGGTGCCCGACACCGCCGGACACCCCCTCACGCTCGACCGCGTCTACCTGGTCGAGGAGGACCCGTCGCGCACCTACACGGGCGGGGTCGTGCTCGACGGGGTCCGTGCCGAGACAGTGCCCGAGCCTCTCCCGGATCCCGAACCCGTCGCCGGGCCCCAGGAAGCCGGCTGAGGCCCGCGGCCACTCCTCGCACAGGTGGTCTCCAGTGCCTCCTCCGTGACACACCGAGCGTGGCGCGGGCGTTCACGCCCAGGATCCCCGGGGTCGGCCAGGGGCTGCGGTGTGGGCCCGGATCAGGGCACCCGCCGCCCCCAGGGCGATCGCTACGAGCGCGTGCGCGGAGTGCCGTACTCCAGCACGAGCGCTCGGGCCTCGGCGCCACCGCCACCCGACAGCACCGCACCCTGCGCCGGTTTCCTCCGTACCGGCGAAGAGGATCATGACGGCCGCCGCGGCGAGCGCCGGGACCAGACCTGGCAGCACGAGCGGTGGTCGCGGACTCCGAGGTCGGACAGGGCGGAACCTGTGCCGGAACGCCCTCGGCCGGACCGCCGTGTCCGCTCAGGCATGGGCCACGGTCACGGTGCCGAAGGGACCGAAACCCCACCCCAGAGTGGTGGTGTCCACCGTCGAAGCACCGGCGGAGCGCAGCAGCGCGCTGATCCGGTCCCGGGTGCGCAGCGGCGAACCGGTGATCGTGAGGCTGGTCAGGGCGTACTCGGCGGCGTGGTCGTCGGAGGGGGCCTTGTCGGAGGCGCGCTCGGCCAGGACCACCACCGGGCTCGCGGCGAGCGCGCACCGCAGCAGCCCCAGCGCCTCCTCGTCGGAGCGGCCCTCCAGCGCGCTGACCAGGACGGTGCAGTCGTTGACAGGCCACTCCGGCTCGGCGGTGCCCGGCAGGTGCACGGTGCGGCCCTGTGCGAGGTGCGAGGCGACGAACGGGGCGGCGTCGCCGACCACCGCGAGGGTGCGTGCGCCGGAGACGGCGGTGGTGCGGGCGAGGGGACCGACCACGAACTGGAGCTGGTCCGCGGTCCGGTCCTGCAGGGCCGTGTCCAGTGCCCGGTCGGTCTCCCGGCGCCCGTGCCACGGGGTGGTGCCCACACGCGCCGACGGGGAGCCCGAGCGCAGCACGTCCACCAGGTCGGCCAGGGCGAGGGCGTCGCGGTTGGCCGGGTCGTCCAAGGAGAGCTTCTCGAGCACGGAGTCCTCCATGAGCACCCCGCCCCGGGCGGTGTTGCTGTGGTGGTCGCCGTCGCGTTCGAGCAGTCCGAGCGCGCACATCGCATCGAGCAACGGGCGCAGGAGGGCGGGCTCCACCCCCGTCTCGCGGGCGATGCCCTCGAGCGTGGTCGTGCCCTGTGCGACGGTCGGAGCGATGCCGAGGGTGGCGGCCGCGCGGGTGACCACGGGCGGGCCGAGCTCGGTCATCTCGTGCACGTCGTGGAGCACCTCCGCGGAGGTCTCCGCACCCTCGGCGGAATGTGCCGGTGTCGGGCTCCCGGCGTTGTCGCTCCGGTCGGACCGCTGCGCATCCGCCGCTTTGGGGCGCCGCCAGTACCCGACGACCTCCACGTCCTCCTTGGGCAGACCGAGGTCCTTGCGCAGGTACCGGCGGATGGGCGCGATCGTCATGGCCTCGCCCCCGACCCACGCGTACACGCGCAGGTCGGGCAGGGACAGCTGCCGCACGGCGTCGGAGAGCAGGGTGCTCGTGCCGGCGGGGGGGGCGCCCNNNNCTGCCGGTCCGACTCGGTCGGGACCTCGACGATCACGTGTCCGCGGGTGCCCTCGGGGGCCTCCTCGAGCCAGCGGCCGATCGCCGGCAGTGCGGTCTCGTCACCGGCGAGGAGGTGCCACTCGGCCTCGTCGTTGCGCAGGGCGCACGACTTGGGGCCGGCGAAGTGGATCGTGTCGCCCGGTTCGGCGCGGAACGCCCAGGCCGCGGCGAGCCCGTGGGAGTGGCGCACGAAGTCGACGTCGAAGGTGTTGGACTCGGGGTCCCACGCGCGCACGGTGTAGTCGCGGGTCTGCGAGAAGGCCTCGGGGTTCCAGGCGAAGCGCTGTTCCTCCTGCGTGCCGATGCGTGGGAGCGGGCCGTCGGCGGGCGGGATCACGAGCTTGACGTGGTCGTCGAACCCGTCGGACCGGAACGCCGGCCGGTGGAACCCTTCGCCCATCTCGCCCGCGGTGAGGTCGTCGCCGGTCAGCGTGATGCGGCGCATGTTCGGGCTGACGTCGGCGACGCGGAGAACCTCGGCGCGGCGCAGCACGATGGGGTGGATCTGCAGGGGGCGGGAGGTGCGCGGCATGGGTACTCCTGAGGTGAGCGGCCAGGAAAGGCAAGGTGAGCCTAACCTTAACTCTCAGGGGTCGACAAACCGGACCCCTTGCCCGGCGAACCACCTTCCGAAGGCCTGGTCCTCGGGGTCAGGGGTTCTGCGCAGGGGTCTCTGCCACAGGCCCGGGGCCGGGGCGGGGCACCGAGTCCTCTGAGGACGGGGCCTGTGAGGGAGCCTCCGCACGGATCGCATCGACCGCGTCCGCGGGTTCGTCGGTGAAGAAACGTACGCGCGTGACCTGCTCCTCGTTCCGGTCGAAGAAACCGACCCTCTCCGGTGCCACGAACTCCACGACCACGTTGGTCCGCCCGAACAAGCTCGCGGTGAGCGCGCCGTCCGCGACGTCCACGGCCTTGCCCCGGTTCAGGCCCTCCTCCTCGCGCACTGCAGTGATACCGGCGGTGGGGAAGGACAGGTCCACCGTGGCGCCGTGCCGGACCCGCAGCTCGCCGCCGCCGACGGAATGTGTCGTCGTGGTGTACAGGGCGCGGAAGCCCAGGGCGTAGAGCGCGAAGTAGAGCGAGACACCGAACAGCACCCAGCGCAGCCACCCCGGCCCCCCGACCAGTGCGAGCGAGAGCACACACCCCGGCACGGCGACCAGCAGGATCCCCGTGGAAACCGGCGGCGCGAGCCCGGCCGACCGCAGCTCGGTGGTCCCCGTGGCCTCCGGACGCCGGCGGAACACACGCGGGATCGCGAGCATGACCAGAAGCTCCTGCCTGATCACGAACGCCACCGCGGGCGGTAGGCACGCGTCCAGGCTCGCCATCAGCGCCTGCGTCCGGGTAGCCCCTCGGGTGCGCGCCCGCCCGAACGCGATCCGCATGGCGGCGAACTCCACCACCACCACACCGAACAGGCACATCTCCAGGACCACGATCAGCACGGCCGCCTGCGCCAGGGTCACCACACCCGTGAAGAGCAGGGTCAGGTTGACGGCGATGATGATGAACGGCAGCCAGCGCAGGAAAGCGGCCACCCTCGGGTTGCGAAGCACCTCGTTCTCCTCTCCCCTCGCTTGTCCGGACCGCGGGGTCGCGGGCCGGTCCCTGGTTGCAGAGTGAGGGGTTGACGCGGCGTCAAGCCAAGCCGCGCGGAACACGGTGCAGGTGGGACCGCCGGGCGTTCACGTCGCCGGTGGCGCGGTCTCTTCTTCGAGGCGCGCCATCACACGGTGCATGACACGCCGCTGGGCGGTCGGGAAGGACGCGAGCAGCTCGGAAGCGAGGTCGTGCGCGGCGCCCGGGGCCGGAGGAGCTTCCACCAACGAGTGAACGAACGGCCCGATCATCCGGACGAGGTCCTCGACGAGCTCCGCAGTCTCCGGTGAGTCCTCGTCCTCGAGGGAGAGCTCCGCGAACCTGGACACGGCGTCGGCTGCGGCACCCTGATCGAGCCCCTCGGGGACCGGGGCGGTGAGAGGGTCCCCGTCCCCGACGACTGACAGGAGCTGCGCGGCGGCTGTCTCCCGGGAGATGAGGTCGGAGGGCGCCCCGCGGTCAGTGAGGGTCCCGGCCCACTCGGCCCAACCCTGTTCGTCGGCGGAGGCGCGGGCACGGCTGTGGCTCTCCCGGAGACGCACGATCATGAGCCGCTGCTCCTCCAGTTCCTGCTGCCGGCGGGCGATCTCCTCCTCCCACGCCAGCAGCCCCTCATCGACGTCCTCGCCGCCGTCCCGGAGGAGCTCCGCGCAGCGTGCGAGCGGAAGGCCGAGGTCGCGCAGGGTGAGGAGCTGTTTCAGGGCGTGCACCGCGCCGATGTCGTACCTGCGGTGGTCGAGCTCGTCCCGTTCCGGCTCGGGGACGAGACCGCGCTCGTGGTAGAAGCGCAGGGTCCGGGGGGTGGTGTCGAGGAGTCGGGCCGCCTCGCCGATGGTGAGCATGGCCCCCATTGTGCGTGACGGTTCCCGGCTCACCAGGATCACTCCTGCACGGCTGCCCCGCCGCCTCCACGACGCGCTCCGGAGCCAGACCGTCCCGGTACCGGTCCGCCTGGAGCGCGAACAGTTCCGTGTGACTCCTGCACGCGGCGATGGGATCGCGGTGGGTATCGCTCTCCATGACGCACACGTGGTCGAGGGCGACGATCCGGGGCGGCACCGCCGGCACGAGCTCCNAGGCCGGGGGCGGCACCACCGGCGACGGTGCCGGGGAGGCGACCGGGGTCGGGCTCATCCCCTCCGGGGAGGCGACGGCCTCGCGGTACGCGCGTACCTATGACGCGTTCATTTCTGCGGCCGGGTTCGCGCACAGCCACCACGGCCACACCACCGGTGGTGGCGGCGAGGCCGACACGAACTCCGACGGTGACACCGTGGGCGGTGGCACCGGCGGTGGTGGTTGCGGGCAGCCGCCCGGGACCAAGGCGGTCGTCAACATCACCGTGCCGCTGTCGGCGCTGGCGGCCTTCGGCTTCACCCTCAACAACACCACCACCGAGCCCGCCGGGACCGACAAGGCCAACGGCCCTGTTGAGGCCACCGGCACCGACACCACCGACCAGGTGGGCGCTGAGACCGCCGGTACCGCGGGCGGTGCCACCCCGTCGGCCACGAGCCACCCGGCCACGAGCTTCGATCCCCGGCCCGCTGGCCCTTCGGGCTTCCGGCCTTCTGGTTGTTAGTGCTCTTACGGGCACCAACAGCGGCCTGTAGTGACAGTAAGAGCACTAACAACGCCGCAGAACCGGACACCCGTCACTCCGGCCCCACAAGCAACCGGCCCCATGAGCACCCCCTCGTGAGCCACCACGAGCCCGGGGCCCGGAGGACCCCCGCACGCCTGCCATCCCTGGCCTCAATGCCCTGCCGGGAGTGTGCGGGGCCCGCCGTTGCCTCCGCAGGAGCGAGCCGCCACCCGCACGCCGCAAGCGT
>NZ_ANBF01000042.1 GCF_000341025.1 Nocardiopsis salina YIM 90010
GCCCCGACGAACCACCACCCCCGAGGCAACACAACAGAACACCCACCACCCGGCCACACGTTTATCAACCTTGCGCAGGACGAGGCTCACTGTCCCCTCCTACGGGCGAGGCTTTCGACCGCCTGCCCGATTTCGAAGACGGTCGTCTCGTCGAAGGAATGACCCACGATCTGCAGGCCCACCGGGAAACCGGGGGCCGCGCCCGCCGCCCCGGCTTCAACCGCGCCCGTCGCCCCAGCGGCCGCCGCGCCGGCGGGTACGCACAGCACCGGGCACCGGTTGGCGATGTTGAAGGGCACGGCCATGTGCGCCTGCCAGTAGTGCTCCAGGGTGCGGTCGGCCCCGTCGGGCTGGTCGGTGACCGTGATCCCGTCCAGGTACTGGCCGTCGGCCGCCAACGCCCGCACCGCGGAGGCCGGTGTCAGCAGGGCGTCGACGCCTCGTAGCGCGGTCGCCAGGTCCGCCTGGATCCGGTGTTCAGCGGCGACGGTCTCGTACAGCGTGCGGCGGGCCGCGTGCTCTCGGGCCGCCTCGATGAAGCGCAGTGTGTACGCCTCGGCGGTGTGCTCCTGACCTGCCAACAGGGACCGCATCCCCTCGGCCAGCAGGTGCCCGAAGTGCGCCATGCCGACCTCGCTGAGTTCCTCGGTGGTCCAGGGCAGGTCGACCTCGACGACGTCCGCCCCGGCAGCCTCGAGGGCGGTGACGGCACGCTCGACCTCCCGCAGTACCCCGCGTTCGACCGGATGGTTCCCCAGCGTGGGGGAGTAGGCCAACCGCCGCCCCTGCAACGTGCTCAGCGCCTGCTCCTCCGTGGCGACCGCGATCCCCCGCGACGGCACCGTGGCGTGGTCGGACGGGTGCGGACCGCGCATCACGTCGGTCAGCAGAGCGGTGTCGGCCACGGTCCTGGCCATGGCGCCGTCGCCCCGGTACCAGTCCGCGGCGAACGGCCCCGCCCCCGGAACCGTGCCGTACGGCCCCTTGTACCCGACGTTGCCGGTGAAGGCGGCGGGCAGGCGCGTGGACCCGGCGATGTCGGACGCGGTCGCCAGGGGTGTCATGCCGGCCGCCAGAGCTGCTGCCGCGCCGCCGGACGATCCGCCGGGTGAGAGCGCGCGGTTCCACGGGTTGCGGGTCACGCCCCACATCCGGGAGTGCGTCACGGTCGCACACGAGAACTCCGGCGAGGTGGTCCTTCCGTGCACGAGACCCCCGGCCGCCCGGATCCGCGCGACAGCGGGGTGGTCCTCGCCGGCGACCGCGCCGGCGTGCGCCCGCATCCCCTGGCTGTGCGAGTGACCCGCCAGCGCGTGCTTCTCCTTGGTGGCCACCGGCAGCCCCATCAGCACCGCGCCCAAGGTGCCGTCGTTGCCGTGCCGCGCGTAGAAGGTGTCCGCCGCCCGCGCCTGCTCGCGCGCGGGCCCGTCCAGCACCTCCATGAACGCGTTGAGCGGCTGCTCGTGCCGGGCGTCGGCGGCGATCCGGTCGAGCAGCACCCCGAGGTACTCGCTCGGGGCCAGTGCCTTGGAGCGGAACAGGCGCAGGACATCGACCGCGGGGAGCGCGGCGATCCGGCCTGCCTCCGTGGCCGTCATCGGTCCGTCAGGCATGCGGGCGCTCGCCCCCGGGCTCGGTCTGCGACAGTGCGCCGGTCACCATGCGGGCGGCCACGTTGGTCAGCACCCGGAGCCCGCTGACGAGGTCCTCGTCGGAGGTGAACTCCCGTTCGCAGTGCGAGACCCCGTCGACGGACGGGACGAAGAGCATCACCGTCGGCGTGACCCGGTTCAGCGCCACCGAGTCGTGGCCGGCCAGGGTGTTCAGTACTGCCGAGCCCATGCCCTCGTCGCGGGCCGCCTCCTGGCCCAGGGCGATCGCGTCCTGGGGGAACGGTTGGACGGGACGGACGTCGAAGTCGTCGGCCTCGATCCGCACCCCGCGCCGCTCGGCCAGGCGCTCCATGCGTTCCAGCAGCAGGGACCGCGCGCGGACCACATCGCCCCGGTCGGAGGCCCGCAGGTCCACGACCAGGTCCACCCGGCGCGGAACCACGATGGGGGAGTTCGGCTCGACGTCGAACTTGCCGACCGAGGTGACGATGGTCTCCGGGGTGAACTCCTCGACCAGCTCCTCCGCCATGACGACCACGTGCGAGGCGGCCACGAGCGCGTCCCTGCGGTCGGCCATGAGGGTCGCGCCGGTGTGCGACTGCTCCCCGACGACTCGCACGAGCAATTTCTGGGTGTGCCAGCTGCGGTCGACCACGCCGATGGGGATCCCTGCGCGTTCCAGTCGACGGCCCTGCTCGATGTGCACCTCCGCATATCCCGCGAGCGGGAGGTCGACCGGTTCGCCGTCCCGTCCGGTGTCGGCGAGCGCGTCGGCGACGGTCACCCCTGCGGGGTCGACGGTGCGCAGCGCCGTCTCGAGCTCCAGCAGCCCGACGAAGACCGAGCTGCCCATGATCGACGGGGGAAAGCGTGCGCCCTCCTCGTTGAACCAGTCGACGACTGCGATGTTGGCCTGCGGAACCAGGCGCCCGTCACGCACAGCCCGGTCGAGCGCGGACGCCGCGTGCAGGGCCGAGACCACACCGTAGGTCCCGTCGAAGCGGCCGCCCAGCGGCTGGCTGTCCAGGTGCGACCCGACCAGTACGTACGGCGCCCCGGGGATCCACTCCTTGACCGCGAAGACGTTGCCGATCGTGTCGGTGCGGACCTCGAACCCGCGTTCCACCGCCCGGGACTCGAACCAGTCCCGTACCTCCCCGTGCGGCACGGTCGCGGCCTGCCGGTCGATTCCGCCGTTGTCGGTGGCGCCGTAGCGCGTGGTGTGGTGGAAGTCGGTGAGGAACTCTTCGGCATCGAGGCCGAAGGCGTCGGTGGAGGGGGTGTTCGGCACGGGGTACCTCGATCCGTCACGAAGGGTCACCTTGCAGTCCGGGGCCGCCACTGGGTTCACCCGAGTCCGCCGTGTCCTCGGATTCCCATTTCTCCCGGTCGAAATCGTGTTTGCGTGAACGCAGCATCGCCAGGATCCGCTCGTCGCGGGGTTTCGTGCACAGGCTGACGGCGGTGAACACGACAGCGTTCAGCAACAGGGCCAGAAGCCCGCCGCCGCCCTCGGAGAAGGGCCCGGGCGTCCACCCGGGGAAGGCGGTGAAAACGGCGAGGGAGGCCAGACCGACGACCAACCCGGCGGTGGCGCCGACGACGCTCGCGCGTTCCCAGAACAGGGCACCGACGGTCGGAACGACGACCTGCGCGAGACCCGCGAACGCCACCAGACCGATGGTGACGAGCAGCCCCGGGACGTACAGAGTCATGACGTAAGCGAGCGCGGAGAAGGCGAGGATCGCCCACCGTCCGACCCACACCCTCTTCCTCTCGGGAAGGTCGCGCTGGATGTAGCGCTCGTGGAAATCGACCGTGTAACTCGCGCTCATCGCGTGCACCTGTGAATTTGCGGTGGACATCGCCGCGCCCGCGCCGGCAGCGATGACCACGAGTGCCAGGAGCAGCGGTGCGTGTTCCAAGAGCACCGCAGGGAGCACCTGGTCGGCCTCCTCGACGACCGGGTCCAGCAGGACCGCTGAGTTCCCGATGAGCATCGAACCGATGTAGGCGAAGGCCATGAGTCCCACGAGGAACGGCATCAGGTCGAAGATGCGCGCGCTCCTGGTCGCATACATCCGAGTCCACATCTGCGGCCCCATGAGTGCGCCGAGGGGCGTGACGAGGAACATCGCCACCCAGGTCATCCACACACCGTCGCCGAGCACGAGGTGGTCGGGCCGTACCTGCTCGATGCGGTCGAACATCGTGCCCATGCCGCCGACCTCGCCGACCACGAAGACGCCCGCGGCGATGAGCCCGAGGAAGACCGTGACGCCGTAGAACACGTCGGTCCAGGCGATCGCCCGCACCCCGCCGGCCCACACGTAGGCGATGATTACCAGGTAGAAGAGCAGCGCGCCGAGCCAGAACGGGATCGCGCCGTCGGAGGCGACCTCCATCAGGTAGGCGCCGCCGGTGAGCTGGATCTGCAGGTGGGGGAGGGTGAACACCAGCAGGACGAGCGCCACGAACGTGCCCAGCCGCTGTGAGCCGAACAGGCCCACGAAGAAGTCCCGGGGGGTCACGTAGTTCCCGCGTCTGCCGTGGAACCAGACGCGTTTGCCGATCCAGTAGAACATGACCCCGAAGAAGACGTTCCACACCAGGGCCGTCCAGTACAGCGGCCCGTCGAGGTAGAAGCTCGCGTTGGACCCGAGGAAGGCGAAGGCACTCCACCATGTGGCGGTGACGGTGAAGAACACCGCGACCGATCCCATGGAGCGCCCCTGCACGAAGTAGTCGTCTGCGGTGGCCGTGGATCTGCGTGCTGCGAGTCCGCCGATGATCAGCGGCACCGCCAGGAACACCGAGATCGCCAGGATGCCGAGTACGTGTTGGGCGGTCATCGGAGCGATTCCCCCTCGCCGGCGTCCCGGTCCCCGTTTCCGTCGGGTCCACCGTCGAGTTCGCCGGGCCGGGGTCTGCCCCAGTGCACCTTGTAGGCGATGAAGAGGACGACGCAGAGCGCGAACCAGATCACCAGGTTGAAGCCGTAGATGAACGGCATCCCGAGGATCCGGGGTTCGGTCACGTCGTGGTAGAAGAGGATGCCCGGGAACTGCAGTGTCGCCAGGCCGATGATGACGAGGGTCCAGAGCGTCGTGGTGACGGGCGTCGGAGTTCTCCTGGTCATGGATATGCCCTTCGCCGGGGGTGAAGCATGTCCCTCATGATTACCGGCGGGGCTGCTGTGGCACATGACCAGAATGTAAATATCGCATGTTCGATTCTTACGTTCTGTACGGGTTCCGCTACGGGCCCACAGAAAGGGCGCCCCGACCTGGAGGTGCGGAGTGCGCGGTCACTGTCGGGGAGGCGGCCCCCAGGGCCCGTTCTGCGGTGGTTGCCCGTGGGGCCGGGGGGCACCTTGGCCGTTCTGCGCGCCCAGGGGCGGTCGCGGGTGATCGGTGCGGTCGGCACGGCCAGGAGCAGATCCACGACGGTGTGGCAGAACGAGAACCGGATCACGTGTTCGGGCCCGCCCTGCTCCAACGGCACGATGGTCAGGAAGGGCGCGAAGACGGCCGAGGAGAGAGCGGCGGAGATCCAGAGCAGCACGCTCAGGGCACGCACCGGCTTCGGAGCGGGGGTCCGCCCGGGAGAAGTGTTCGGGCCGGGCGGAGAAGGGCCGGGTTGCATGGGGCCTTCTCGGCGCGGGTGAGGTGCGGGCCGCATCCTGATGCCGGCCGGAACCGCGCTCGTCCCCTTCCGGTGCAGAATCCGTGGCCACATGTGGCCGGGCGACGGCCGTAGATGTCACCCCTGGTCCCGCCCTTTTCACGCAGAGGAACAACATGAAGAATCCCGGGTGTGTTACTTAAATGCAACCGTCAAAGTATTGAACATTTTTGCAGGCCAGGGAAACTATGTCGGTTGATATCCCCTGCGCTGAAGGAGGCGCTCGACAATGCCAGTCCCGCGATCTCGCCTGTTCCTACCTGCGACTTTGTCGGTGACGCTCCTGCTCACGGCATGTGGTGGGTCCGGAGACGAGGGCCAGGCGGAAGGGCCGGTGACCATCGACGGCGGTCAGCCGGAGAATCCGCTGGTCCCCGGGAACACCAACGAGGTCTACGGCGGCGACATCCTCGATGCCCTCTTCGCCAAGCTCATGCGGTACGACCCCGACACCGCTGAACCCGAGGAGCACATCGCCGAGTCCATCGAGACCGACGACGACCAGACCTTCACCATCACCATCCGGGACGACTGGTCGTTCCACGACGGCACCGACCTGGAGGCGCGCCATTTCGTGGACGCGTGGAACTACTCCGCCTACGGTCCCAACGGGTTCGTGAACAACTACTGGTTCGAGGACATCGAGGGCTACGAGGACCTCAACCCCGAGGACGAGGACGCCGAGCCGGAGACCGACGAGATGTCGGGCCTGGAGCTCATCGACGACCACACCTTCGAGGTCACGCTCGACGAGCCGTTCGCGGACTGGCCGTTCCAGCTCGGGTACACGGTCTACTCGCCGCTGCCCGACTCCTTCTACGACGACCCCGAGGCCTTCGGCTCCGAGCCGGTCGGCAACGGCCCCTACGAGTTCTCCTCCTGGACCGACAACGAGGAGATCACCGTCGACCGCTGGGACGACTTCCCGGGTGACGAGCCCGGCCAGGTCGAGTCCATCCAGTGGCGGATGTACGACAACCAGGACACCGCCTACCAGGACCTCATCTCCGGAAACCTCGACATCATGACCCGGCTGACCCCGGCCGCGCTGGCCGGGGACGTCTACCAGGACGACCTCGAGGACCGCTACATCGACCAGGAATCGGGCCTGACCTACAGCGCGACCATCACCACGGAGGCGGACGGGTACGACGACCCGACGTTCCGCCAGGCGCTGTCGATGGCGGTCGATCGCGACGAGCTCGCCGAACAGATCTTCAACGACGGCCAGGAGGCCGCCGACGGCTGGGCCACCGGTGCCGCCGTCGGTTACCAGGACGACGCCTGCGGCGAGTACTGCACCTACGACCCGGACCGCGCCAACGAGCTCCTGGACGAGGCCGAGGACGGCGGCTTCGAGGTCCCCGAAGAGGTCGACTTCTACTTCAACGACGACGCCGAGCACCGGGAGTGGGTCGAGGCCGTCGTCACGAACTGGAACCAGGTGTTCGAGGGCCGCCTCGAGGCCAACGCCGTCCCGGTCCCGACCTTCGGTGAGTTCCGCGAGAACATCAACAACCGGGAGTACGACGGCATCCTGCGTACCGGTTGGCAGATGGACTACCCGCACCTGGAGAACTTCCTGAGCCCGCTGTTCGTCACCGGTGCCGCCTCCAACGACGGCGACTACAGCAACGAGGAGTTCGACGAGTTGGTCGCCGAGGCCAAGCAGAGCTCCGACGAGGACGAGGCCAACGAGCTGTACCAGGAGGCCGAGCGAGTTCTCGCCGAGGACATGCCCACCATCCCGATCTTCGCGGGCCGCACCATCTCCGGCTACTCGGATCGGATGGACAACATGGAGGTCAACCCCTTCGGTGTCCCGGTCTACGAGCGCCTCACGGTGCAGTGACCAGCGAGACGCGGTAATACGCGGCGGAGCGTCCGGCCTCCCGGGCGCTCCGCCCGCATGTGAGAGGACACCATGGGCCGTTATCTCCTGCGGCGCCTGCTCCAGGCCGTCCCCGTGCTCTTCGGGACCACCTTCCTGATCTACGTGGTGGTCTGGCAGCTCCCCGGGGACCCGTTCGCCGGGCGGTGCGGCGACCGGGCCTGCCCCGACGCGTTCGTCAATGCGATGAACGAACAGTTCCGCCTGGACGAACCCCTGCTCGTGCAGTACGGGCACTACATCGCCAACATGCTCCAGGGCGATCTCGGGCTGACCTACAACATGGTCCCCGTCACCGATCTGATCGCCCAGGCGGCACCGATCACTCTGCGCCTGGCGCTGGTCGCACTCGCCTTCGAGGTCGTCATCGGTGTAGTCGCCGGCGTGCTGTCCGGTCTGCGCCGGAACAGCTTCTTCGACAACCTGGTCTTCGTCAGCACCCTGCTGGCGCTGTCCATCCCGACCTTCGTTCTGGGCAGGTTCCTGCAGTGGCTGCTCGGGGTGCAGTGGGGGATCATCACGCCGTCGGTCTCGGGTGAGGCGACCTGGGGCGAGCTCATCGTGCCCGGAATCGTGATCGCCACGACCACGACAGCGATCCTCGCCAGGCTGGCGCGTACGACCATCGCCGAGAACCTCCGCGCCGATTACGTGCGGACCGCGATCGCCAAGGGCATGCCGCCGCACCGTGTCATCGGCGTCCACCTGCTGCGCAACTCCATGATCCCGATCATCACCCTGATCGGCCTGGACCTGGGCACGCTCATGGTCGGCGCGGTGGTCACCGAAGGCATCTTCAACATCAACGGACTGGGCGGACTGGTCTACGACCACGTCATGCGGCTGGACTCGACCGTGGTGGTCCCGGTCGCCACGCTCTTCGTCCTGATCTACATCCTCGCCAACCTGGTCGTCGACTTGATCTATGGCCTCCTCGACCCAAGGATCCGATATGAGTGAGCAGCCGGCCCAGGTGAGTACCAGTACCCGGCCACGCGGGCTCTGGGACGACGCCTGGGACGAGTTGAAGGGCCGGCCGATCTTCTGGATCTCGTCGGTCCTGATCCTCCTGTTCATCCTGATGGCCGCCTTCCCCACCCTCTTCACCCGGGTGGACCCGCACGTGGCGGACCTCAGCCGCAGCATGGAGGAGCCCAGCTCCGAGCACTGGTTCGGACTGGACCGGCAGGGACGCGACGTGTTCGCCCGCACGGTCCACGGGGCGCGGGCCTCGATCATCGTCGGGCTCGCCGCCACCCTCGTGACCACGCTCATCGGCGGGGTGCTGGGGATCCTGGCCGCCTACCTCGGCGGATGGGCCGACACCGTGATCTCCCGGCTCGGGGAGATCCTGCTCGGCCTGCCGTTCGTGCTGGGCGCGATCATCATCCTGACCACCTTCGCCGGCGCCCAGAGCGGGGCAGGGCCGGTACTCGTCATCACGCTGGTCGTGGGAACACTGACGCTGTTGTCGTGGCCCTTGGTGGCCCGGATCGCCCGGTCTGCCGCCTACGCCGTCAAACACGCCGACTACGTGCAGGCGGCGAAGGCACTCGGTGCGGGCCCCTTCCGGATCATGTTCCGGCACCTGCTGCCCAACGTCATGGCACCGGTGATCGTCTACGGATCGCTCATGGTCGCCACCTTCATCAGCGCCGAGGCCACCCTGTCCTTCCTGGGCGTCGGACTGCGGCCGCCGGTGGTCTCCTGGGGCGTGGCCATCTCCGAGGCCGGCGACTACATCCGCCAGGCCTTCTTCCTGACGGCCTTCCCCACCGCGTTCCTGTGCGTCACGGTCCTGGCCTTCGTCATGTTGGGCGATGCCGTCCGCGATGCCCTCGACCCGAAGCTCAGATAGGAGTTGTGAAGCAGTGACCCTGCAGAACAGGGACTCGGGTGACTCCTCCGTCCCCCTGCTGGAGGTGGAGGACCTCGAGGTCGAGTTCCACACCCGCGCGGGCGTGCTCAAGGCCGTCGACGGTGTGAGCTTCAGTGTGGACCACCGGGAGACGCTGGCCGTCCTCGGTGAGTCGGGCTCCGGGAAAAGCGTGACCGCGCAGACCATCATGGGCATCCTCGACATGCCCCCGGCGGTCATCGCGGGCGGTGCGGTCCGTTACCGCGGGACCGACCTGCTCGGACTCTCCGCGCCCGAACGGCGTGCGATCCGGGGGCAGAAGATCTCCATGATCTTCCAGGACGCCCTGTCGGCGCTGAACCCGGTCTTCTCCGTCGGCTGGCAGATCGCCGAGATGTTCCGGGTCCACCGGGGCACCTCCCGCCGGGAGGCCAAGAAGCGGGCGATCGAGCTGATGGACCGGGTGCACATCCCCGCCGCGGCCAAGCGCGTCGACGACTTCCCGCACCAGTTCTCCGGCGGGATGCGTCAGCGCATCATGATCGCGATGGCGATCGCGCTGGATCCGGAGGTGCTCATCGCCGACGAGCCCACCACGGCCCTGGACGTGACGGTGCAGGCCCAGATCATGGAGCTGCTCGCCGAACTCCAGGAGGACAGCGCCATGGGGCTGATCCTCATCACCCACGACCTCGGCGTGGTCGCCGACATCGCCGACCGCACCGCGGTGATGTACGCCGGCCGGGTCATGGAACGGGCGGGGGTGTTCGAGGCCTACGCCTCACCCGCGCACCCCTACACCAAGGGCCTGTTGGAATCCATCCCACGGCTGGACCAGAAGGGCGGCGACCTGTACTCGATCCCCGGCACGCCGCCGGATCTGCTCCACAGGCCGTCGGGTTGCGCCTTCCACCCGCGCTGCCGTTTCCGTACGGACGCGTGCCTGACCGAGGACCCGCCGCTGCACGACATCGGCGGGGGNAGAGCGGTGAGCGCGGCCCGGCGACGTCGGCCGAACCGGTCCTGGAGGTACGCGACCTGGTCAAGCACTATCCCATCACCCGCGGGATCCTGTTCCAGCGCTCGTACGGCGCCGTGCAGGCCGTGGACGGGGTGAGCTTCGACCTGCGCCCGGGGGAGACCCTGGGCGTGGTCGGGGAGAGCGGGTCCGGCAAGTCCACGCTCGCCAAGATGCTGATCGGCCTGGAAAGTCCCACCTCGGGCTCGATCAAGGTGCAGGGGCAGGACATCACGGAACTGGACCGGCGTGGTGCCAAGCGCATGCGCCGCGACATCCAGATGATCTTCCAGGACCCCTACACTTCGCTGAACCCGCGGATGACCGTCGGCGACATCATCTGCGAACCGTTCGAGATCCACGGCGACGTGCTGCCGGCAGCCCAGCGGCGGGGGCGCGCCCAGGAACTCCTCGAGGTGGTCGGGCTCAACCCGGAGCACATCAACCGCTACCCGCACCAGTTCTCCGGCGGGCAGAGGCAACGCATCGGGATCGCACGGGCTCTGGCGCTGCGTCCCCGCATCCTGGTGTGCGACGAGCCGGTGTCGGCCCTGGACGTGTCCATCCAGGCGCAGGTCATCAACCTGCTCATCAAACTCCAGAAGGAGTTCGGTCTCGCCTACGTCTTCATCGCACACGACCTGTCGGTGGTGCGCCACATCTCCGACCGTGTCTCGGTGATGTACCTGGGCCGCTTCGTGGAATCCGGTACCGACACCGAGATCTACGAGCACGCCGGCCACCCGTACACCCAGGCCCTGCTGTCGGCGGTGCCCAACCCGACCCCGGTCGGGAGGGATTCGAGACAGCGGATCCTGCTCTCCGGCGACGTGCCCAGCCCGGCCGACCCACCGTCGGGGTGCCGTTTCCGCACCCGCTGTTGGAAGGCCGAGGAGATCTGCTCCACCGAGGCCCCGGAGCTGACGGTACGGCCGGGATCCGACCATCCGAGCGCCTGCCACTTCGCCGAAGGGCTCGAGGTCGGCGGGGGGGAATAGGAACCNNNCGGGCCCGTCCGCCGGGCGCAGTAGGCTCTCCGGAGCCCCAGCAGACGAGGTTCGTATGCGTTTCTTCCAACGCGGTCGCCGGTGTCGGCGCGATCCGCGGCCCTCCGGTGCGCCCGGCACGCCCACTCCCGAGTCGTCCGCTCCCGAGACCCCCGCCCCTGAACCGTTGAAGGGCGAGCTCCCCGGCCACTACGACCATGTGGTGCGCATCGGAGTGGAGGTCGAACCGCGCGACGAAGCGGCCTTCCTCGCAGTGGTGCAGGGTCGGCCGTGGCAGACCCGGAGGGTGGGTCAGGGGCGGTTCGAGGTGCACATCGCGGTCTCCGGTGCCGCGCTGGGCGCCACCGGGGTGGCTCTGGCCGAGTGCCACCGCGCGCTCGACAAGGCCGGGTCGAACGCCCGGGTCGTGTGCGCGGCCCGGCTCCTGCGGCGCTCGTCCCCGTCCCGCAGGTACCTGGTGATGCCCCGGGGGCGGATGCCCGAACAGGAGTGGATCGCAGCCCCTGCCCGGGGCCTGATGGCTTGGCGGTCCCGGGGATCGATCGAAGCCACTTCACTGGTCGAGGCGACGTCGAGGCTGGCCGATTTCGCGGAACGCAACCCCGGGGCCGGCCCGCCGGAAGGGCTCATGGTGGTCGGGCCGCCGGACACCCCGCCCCCCGGCACCGGACCGGCCGAGCTGGACCCCTGGAACGACTGGCGCTTTCTGCTCGCCGTAGGGGCCCTGATCGCGGCCGGAGCGCTGTTCCTCGGCCTCTACACCGCCCTGTGGATGCCCGAAGGGGTGCCGAGGTGGCTTCTCATCGGGATCCTGGTCGCCATCCCCTGCCTCTTCGGGCTGTGGCAGATGTTCCGCCGTGTTCCGGAAGGCCGGATCAACACGTGGCTCCCCGTCGCACTGACCGCTCTGGCCACACCCTTGGCGGTCGCCCTGAGCAACTCCAGCCACGACACCTACCTGGAGGCCTTCGGGATCACACCGGGGGAGGTGACGCCCACCGGCGCCGCCGGCCGGCTCTTCGCCCTGTCGGACGCCCTGCCGCCGGTGCTGTCCGCACTCCTGCTCTCCCTCGGCGTGTTCGGCCTCCTCCGGTACTTCCACGTGGGTCGACGCGGGGTGGGGCTCTTGCCCGGGCTGGTGTCGGTCAGCTTCGTCTCCCTGTACGGGCTCGTGTCCTTGCAGCTGCTGCTCACCGCCATGAGCGTGCCCCTGGAACGGAGCGTCCAGGTCGGTGCCGAACACGTCGCCCACTACCGGGACGAGGGCGGTGGCCCGCTCGGCCACGCCGGGGTGCAGCCCTCCGTCGTGTGCGCGGTGCCCGAGGAGGACCCGGTGAGCAGGATCGGGCCGCCGTTGACCACCGACCGGCCCCTGCTGTACTTCGTCGGCACGGACGACGTCGACCTCCTGTGGGACCGGGAGCACGGGCTCACGAAGGTGCCCCGCTTCTCGGCGAGTCTCACCCCGGTGCCCGACCTCGACACCGAGTGCCCTGAAGAGGGGACCACCGCATGAGCGAGCGCGCGGCACCCCGACCCGTTCCGGTGGGCCGACGCGAAGGGGATGCCGGGCCGCGCCCACCGTGATCACCCCACGGGGCGGGCACGGCCCGGCACGCCCGTCACCTCGACGGGTCGGCGATCTTGCCGTGGCCCAGAGCGTTCCAGAAGTCGCCCCGTACGTAGCGGTTCTCCGGCTCGGGCTCGTAGTCCCAACCCCGCACGCGCCCGTTCTGCAGTGCCTCGGCGACCAGGCGACGGCTCGACTGGCTCGCGCGCACCTTCTCCTCCAGCCCCGGGACGTCGTAGCGTGCCTCCAACGCCGACCGCAGCTCCTTCACACGCTCGGCGTAGGCCGGGTCCGCCGCACGGTTACGCAGCTCGTCCGGGTCGGCCGCCAGGTCGAAGAGCTGCTCCGGGTCACCCGGGCACAGCACGTACTTCAGGTCGCCCCGCACGATCGTCAGCTGCGGCCGCACCGTGCCCTCGGCCAGGTACTCGATGACGACGTCGCGGTCCTCGGCCGCCACGTCGCCCGCGCACTCCAGGCGTGCGGACTCCAGCAGCGAACGGCCTGCCTGCTCCTCTGCGGAGGGCGCCCCGGAGAGCTCCAGCAGGGTGGGCATGAGGTCGACCAGGCTCACCGGGTTGGCGAAGCGGCCGCGCGGCACGAGGTGCTCGGGCCCGTACACGATCATCGGGACGCGCGAGGACTGCTCGTACGGCGACATCTTGTACCAGAGGCCCTTCTCACCGAGCATGTCCCCGTGGTCGCTGGTCACGACGATGACGGTGTTGTCGGCCAGGCCCAGCTCCTCGACCCGGTCGCGGATGCGCCCCACGTGGTCGTCGATGTAACTCACCGCCGCGTAGTACGCGCGGCGGGCCCGGCGGACCTCGTCGATGCCCGGGTCGCGCCGGTCGAACCCGCTCATCGTGCGCAGACGGTGGCTGTGCGGGTCCTGTTCCGGGTCGGGCAGCTCCGGGTGGGCCGGGTCGGGGATCTCCACGTCGGCGAACCGGTCCCAGTGCTCGCGCGGCGGCTCGTACGGGTCGTGCGGGTGGATGAACGAGGAGACCATCAGGAACGGCTGGTCCTCGCCTGCTGCCTGGTTCGCGCGCACCCGGTCGTTGAGGTGGCGCAAGGTGCGGAACCCGACCTCGTCGTCGAAGTCCTGCTGCACCGTGGCCTTCGAGACACCGGCGGTGAAGACCGCGTCGGCGTCGTGGTACCACTGGAGCCGGTCCTTCAGCGGGCGGTCCCAGTCGGGCACCATGTCCAGGTCGGCCGGGTAGACGTCGGTGGTCAGGCGCTCCTCGAACCCGTGCTGCTGGTCCGGGCCGATGAAGTGCATCCGCCCGACCAGCGCCGTGTGGTAGCCGACCGCCCGCAGCCGGTGAGCGAAGGGCGGNGCGAAGTCGTCCCCGTTGTCGTAGCAGTCGATCTCCGAGGGCATGCGCCCGGTCATCATCGACGCACGCGAGGGCGCGCACAGCGGGGTGTTACAGTACGCCCGATCGAACACCGCCCCCTCATCGGCCAGCGCGTCCATGTTGGGTGTGCGCGCAGCCTCGTCACCGTAGGCACCGAGGGCCTGCGCCGCCATCTGGTCGGCCTGGACGACGATGATGTTCGGCCGATTCCGAGTCATGAGTCTTCCTTTCTGAGGACGGAACAAAGGGGTTCGAATGGGTTGCTGTGGTCCCGCGCGCGAGACGGCCGGCCCGCGGCCGGGGGACCCGGGGGCCGCCGGTGCAGCGATGCTGGAACGCCTGGCCGCTGCCGCCGGCGGTGAACTGCGCATGGTCGGTCTGGCCGGTGGACCGTTCCTCATGGGCAGCACCGACCGGTTCGCCTACCCCGAGGACGGCGAGGGCCCGGTGCGCGAGGTGCACGTGGCGCCGTTCGCCATAGCGCCCACGACCGTGACCGTGGCCGAGTTCGCCGCGTTCGTGCTCGACACCGGGTACCGCACCGACGCCGAGAAGCACGGGGACTCCCTCGTGTTCCAGGGCCTGCTGCCCGAGACACTGCGCGACCGTGCCCCGACCGTGGAGGCGACACCGTGGTGGCGCCAGGTCCGGGGCGCCTGCTGGCACAGGCCCGAGGGGCCCGGATCCTCGGCCGAGCCGCGCGGCCGTCACCCCGTCACCCACGTGTCGCAGCGGGACGCGAACGCCTACGCCGCGTGGGTCGGGGCCCGGCTGCCGTCCGAGGCCGAGTGGGAGTTCGCTTCCCGCGGCGGCCTCGAACAGCAGCCCTTCCCTTGGGGCGGGGAACGGGAACCGGGCGGGCAGGTGCGCATGAACACCTTCCCCGGCCGGTTCCCGGACGGGCCGACCGGTCCGGTCGGCACCGTGGCCGTGGACTCGTTCGAGCCCAACGGCTACGGCCTGTACAACACCACCGGCAACGTGTGGGAGTGGACCGGTGGCGTCTTCGGCCCCGACGACCCGCGCCCCGTGGTGCGCGGAGGGTCGTACATGTGCCACGCGTCGTACTGCCGCCGGTACCGCACCTCGGCGCGGACCGCGGTGACCGCGGACACCAGCCTCGGTCACACCGGTTTCCGCCTGGCCGTCGACGCCGGCTGACCGGTCGGGCCGGGGCCCGGAGCCGTCAGCGCCGCTCACGCTCGGCCCCGGGATCCGGATCGGCATCGGGATCGTCTCCGGCGCACGCCCCGGTCTCGGGGTCCGCGGTCTCGCAGATCTCGCCGGTGACCGCGTCGTAGCCGTCGGCCCACTCACCGGTCCCGAAGTCGTAGTCGACCGGTTCGCCCTCCTCGTTGGTGCGCTGGTACCAACCGGTGTAACTCTCGTCGGTGGAGTCGATGTCGGCGCCGGCACCGTTGCCCGGACTGGACTCGACGACCTTCAGAGAGAAGTCGTCGCCGTAGCGTTCCACGCCCTCGGTCACGGCGTTGTTCACCGCGGTCTCGACGTAGTGCATGCGCAGCGCGAGGGGATCGGTGCGCAGCTCCTTGAACCAGGCGACGATGGCGGCGAGCAGGACGAGGGCGAACGGCACCGCCGTGACGATGACGAGTTGTTGCAGGCCTTCCAGGGCCATCGCATCACCGAGGAGCAGCATCACGATCGCGATGCCCGACATGACCAGGCCCCAGAAGACGACCACCCAGCGGCGGGGCTTCTGATCGCCCTGTGTGGTGAGCATGCCCATCACGACCGACGCGGAGTCGGCGGCGGTGACGAAGAAGATCGCCAGCACCAGGATGACGACGTACGGCAGCCACCCGATGTAAGGCAGGTTCCCGATGACAGAGAAGAGCACCTCGGGCGGCGGGGTGTCACCGCTGAGGCCGTCCGCGCCGTCCTGGTACATCCGGATGGAGGTACCGCCCATCACCGCGTAGGCGATGAAGAGCAGCGACGAGGGGATGAGGATCGTACCGAGGATGAACTGGCGGATGCTGCGGCCGCGGGAGATGCGAGCGAGGAAGATGCCCACGAACGGTGACCAGGAGATCCACCAGGCCCAGTAGTAGACGGTCCACTCGGACTGGAACTCCTGCGTCTCGGAGCCCCACGAGAGTGAGCGGCCCATCATGTCGAACAGGGACCCGATGTACTCCATGACCGCCGAGGGGAGCAGGTTCAAGAGGAACAGCGAGGGGCCCGCGAAGAACACGATCGCGACCATGCCGATCGTGAGCACGATGTTGACGTTCGACAGGTAACGGATCCCGCGGGCCACACCCGAGACGGCCGAGACGACGAACGCGATGGTCAGGATCGCGATGATGACGACCAGGGCGCGGTTGGTGAACTCGCCGGCGCCCGAGACGAGGCTGACGCCGGCGCCGATCTGCATCGCCGCGATACCGAGGGCGGCGGCGGTGCCGAAGAGGGTCGCGATGATCGCGAAGACGTCGACGAGCTTTCCGGCGAAACCCTCGGAGAGCCGCTGCCCGAACAGGGACCGGAAGATCGACGACATGAGCAGGGACCGGCCGCGGCGGTAGGCGGCGTAGGCGATGGCGCCGCCGACCAGGGCGTAGAACGCCCACGCGTGGAAGCCCCAGTGGTAGTACATCTGGGCCATGGCCGTGTGCAGGGCCCCGACCGACTCGGGCTCCTCCGTCATCGGGGGAGGGGAGACGAAGTAGCCGAGCGGCTCCGGGG
>NZ_ANBF01000043.1 GCF_000341025.1 Nocardiopsis salina YIM 90010
AACAGCATGGCCGTCCACGAGAACGTGCTGAACTCGGGTTTCTCGCCGTCCTTGCCGAGCGGGATCCTGCCGTAGCGGGACAGGGCGATGCCCACCGTCGAGGCGAGCACGATGATGGCCACGGCGTTGAACATCCAGCCGAGGTTGTCGGTCGACCAGTAGAAGGCCGCCTCGGCGACCGCGGCGACGTTCCGGGGCGACCAGATGCCCCAGGCGACGAAGGCGACCGTCAGGGATCCGGCGATCGCGAACACGAGCCGGTCGATCCGGTAGCGGCGGGGGCGGCNGGATGCCCGGGACGAGGACCGGGTGTGTGTCGTGGGGGTACTTGGGGCGTCGGTAGTCGAGGCTCGCGAAAGCGGAGTTCCCGGCCCGCCTCTGCGGGGTCGGACGTGCCTCGTCGTCGGTGGTGTTCTTGTTCGGTTCTTGAGGGTTGTGCGGCTGCCCTAGGCCTTTGTTCGGGTTTTCGGGCATGACAAAAACAGCCTCCTCAGGAGTCTTCAAGCGGAGATGCAGAACGGACCGGGGAAGGCGCGAACGCACCGGGAATCAACAGGATCGGGACCGGGCGCAGGTGTCGCCGTGGGTTCCGGCAGAAGTGGGAGGCTTCGGCGTGCACAAGAAAAGTGTGCACGCTCCTCTGCCCGTGTTGATGTCGGCAGGCGTCAGGCGTCGTTCTCGACGGCGCGGATTCGATGTCCTCGGGGCGGGCCGTTCAGGGCCTGCTCGGTGGACGCCTTCCGCCGCGAGCGGCGCATCCAGTGGTGCTCTCGCAAGGCCGAAGAAGGAGTGCCCCTACTCTGCGTGCCTCGCAAGCTCGGCAGTTTCGCACAGCGGGGGCCCGGCTGGGGCCCTGTCGACCGATGAGAACACAGCGAGAGTGCCGCTGGGGCGACGCGCAGCAGGAAAACGGTGCCCGCCGAGCAGGCCCTAAGGCTCGCCGCCCCACCAGCCGATCCCCNCGTGGCCGACCGTGTCGGGCACGGCGTGGGAGCCGACGCGGTCACGGAGCGCGGCCAGGGGCCCCAGGCGCTCCGCGGGCACGCCCTTGTGGCGGCGCTGCGTCGGCGATCGAAATTCGGACATATGCGACACACAGTAACTGCGGTGCGAGGCGCCTGTCAACCAGAAATTCGTGATCCGGGTATTTCGGTCACATAAAGAAAGTTCCCATGAATCACGCCGGCCCCGGTCGGGAAAGTGTGCGTATTCTTGCTGCCGGATGCCGGCCCTGTCGTTCTGTATTCCGCAGGGCGCGTGGCCCGACGACACCTGGAACTTCGAGTGGCAGGGTCCTGTGTCCATACACCCCGCCGGGTCGGTGCCGACCATGCGCGTGATGCCCGTCCCGGACGCGGGTCCTCGGGCCGCGCCGGTGACCTGATCCGGGGTGAACGGCCACCGGCGCGGCCCGTTCAGCAGGCGTCCTCCTCCTCGTCCTCCGCGGTGACACCGTCGAGGTCCTCGGTGACGGACAGGTCCGTCTCCGAGGCCGAACCCTCCTCGAACCCGTCCCAGTCGATCCCGGTGACCAGTTCGAGCGTCCCGTCCAGTCCCTCGGCCTCCTCCGTCCGAGGGGCGTTCTCGAGGGAACCCCCCAGCAGCTCCGCAGCGGCTTCGTCGCCGGGGCCGTGGAAGACTGTGGTGGCCTCGGGGGCGCGCTCCTCGGGGTTTCCTGTTCCGGTGACCTCGTAGCCCTCTTCGAGCAGGACGGACTCCACCTCCGAGGCCAGCCCGTCGATGTCCGTGTTGTTGACGACCTCGACGGAGATGTCGGAGGCCTCGACCGAGCCGGCCCCGTCCCCGTCAGCGTCCGTGTCGTCCTGTTCGGCGGTCAGGTCCTCCCCCTCGTTGATCGCGGCGAAAAGCTCCGGGGCATCCGGCCGGCTCATTGCGAGGCGGTTGGGGTTCTCGGGGTGGGCCTCCGTGGGGACCGTGACGAACTGGACCTGGTCCAGGTCGATCTCCCGCATGGAGACCGCGATGTCGGTCATGGTGTCGACGGACAGGCCGTCGTCGGTGGTGATGGAATCGGTCACCGCGCCGAGGAAGTCGGTCACCGTGGCGGGGCTGGTCATGACGTCGCTGCTGAGGGCCTCGCGCAGCATGGCGCCCATGAACTCCTGCTGCCGGTCGATGCGGGACAGGTCGCTGCCGTCGCCCTGCGCGTAACGCGAGCGCACGAACCCGAGCGAGTCCTCACCGTCCAGGACCTGGAGCCCGGCATCCAGCTCGAGTTGGGCCTGCGGGTCGTCGACGGGCTCGGGGACGCACATCTCGACCCCGCCGAGAGCGTCCACCATGTCCTTGAACCCGATGAAGTCCATCATGATGAAGTGGTCCAGGTGCACCCCGGTGACTTCCTCGACCGCCTTCCACTGGCATCCCACCCCACCGAAGGTCATGGCGGAGCTGATCATCTCCTCCTGGGGAGGCATGCCCTCGTAGCCGTCGACAGGGTCGCAGCCCGGCAGGTCGGCGACGAGGTCGCGGGGCAGGTTCACGAGGGTGGCGGCGCCGCTGTCCACGTCGATGCTCGCGATGAGCATCGTGTCGGCGCGCTCGCCCTCGGCGTCCCCGTAGTCCGTGTTCTCTCCCGTGCGCACGTCGGAGCCGAGCACGAGGAGGTTCATGACGCCGTCGACGTCCACCGGCCTCTCGCCCCACTCGTCGGTGTCCACCTCGGCGGTCGTGACGTTGCCGACCAGGCCCTGGTACCAGCCGTAGCCGACCAGACTCGCGATGATGGCCAGTGCGGTGGCGACACAGGCGACCCACTGCATGGTGGACAACCGGGACGCGCCCCGGGCGGAGCGTTTTTCGAGCATGAGGTAGCAGTGCCTTCGGTGGAACGTACGAGTGGCATCGGAAAACTGTTTCCGGCCGAAGGGCACGACCGAACTCGGTTTCACTCGGAAACTGCAACGGGTTCACGCCAGTTCTGGAAGGAACGAGTTCCGGGATGCCCTGATCGGAAACTGCACGCAAGGTGGGGGTGGGCCTCCTGCGCGCCGGGAGTTCCCGTCCAGCGTGTCAACGATTACTGAGTCGAGGCTGAAACGATCCTGAAGCCCCTCTTCAGGTGAACCTCGAGCCGGCCCGAGCAGGCGGAAGCGCCACGGCCCCCGTGCGCCGCGCAGCCCCCTGCTCGGATGCCGGCCCCGTCAGTCGCCGGGGCGGATGTCGGCGACCTCGCCGGAGAGGTCGAGGAGCACGTCGTAGGAGCGCCCGTCGGGGCTTCGCACACCCACCTCCCAGCCGTCCTCGCCGGTGCGGTCGGTGTGTGTCGCCCTGGCACCTTCCCCGACAGCGTCTTCGGCGGCTGCGCGGGCGGTGTCACGGTCGGCCTCGGGCCGGGGCCCGGTGTCCTCCCACGGGGCAGGCCCCCCGCCGGGGTCTCGGAACGACCGTCCGTTGATGGTGAAGACATCGGCCTCGTCGGGCCCGTCGCTCCCGGCGGAGTCGTAACGCACACCGAGTGTGACGTCGGAGCCGTCCAGGGACCGCAGCTCGTCCAGGACCGGATCGGTGAACCCGTCGGCGTCGAAGTCCTCCAGGACCGGATCGTTCAGCAGCCATGCGCGCGGGCCGAAGTCGACCTCGACGCCCGCGCCGTACCAATCGTCGGGGGCATCCCCCGAGCGCAGCTCACCTACCAGCTGTTCGAGGCCGTCGACCGGTACTGCCTCTCCCTCTCCACCCGGTTCGGGCAGCGACGGGGCTCCGGTGAACCCGTCGAGGTGAACCGCCTCGACCGGGCGTTCCGGGTCCTCGGGGAAGACCAGGCGCCCCCCGACGCCCAGGACCGTCACCGTCACCACACAGGCGACGACCACGGTCGTTCTTCGTCGCATCATCGTTCCTTATACGGTGGGGTCGGACAGGTTCTCATTATTCACGGGCCTCATGATGGGCGCCTGAAAACATCCTGAAGATCGAATTCAGGTTTCTTTTGTCGTGCCCCCGGTATTCACCTGTGTGCCGGGGTGGCCGAGCGAGCAGGGGGATGCAACGCGGTGGCGGTTCTGTTGGTCGAGGACGAGGCGGGCATCGTGTCCTTCGTGCAGCGAGGGCTGGAGAGCGCCGGGCACCAGGTCCTGACCGCCTCCGACGGTGTCGACGGGTTGATGCTGGCCCAGTCCTCCGATGTCGACCTCGTCATCCTGGACCTGGGGTTGCCCGGCCTGCCGGGTGAGGAGGTCCTGCGCAGACTGCGTCGTCGCCGTCCCTCCGTACCGGTGATCGTACTGACCGCCAAGGACGCGGTGAGCGACCGCGTCGCCAACCTCGACGCGGGCGCGGACGACTACGCCGTCAAGCCGTTCAGCCTGAACGAACTGCTGGCGAGGGTCCGGGCTCGCTTGCGTACCAGTGGACAGGAACGCGGCGATGCCCTGGCAGCAGGGGGGGTGACGCTGGATTTCGGCGGACACGTGGCCCACGTGGACGGGACCGCCGTCACCCTTTCGGCCCGGGAGTTCGCCCTGTTGGCGGTCTTCATCCGCCACCCCGGACAGGTGTTCTCCCGGCCCCAGCTGCTCGACCTGGTGTGGGGGTACGACTTCGAGGGTGCTTCCAACGTCGTCGAGGTCTACGTCAGCCAACTGCGGCGCAAACTCGGCGCGGACCGCATCCAGACCGTGCGCGGTGTCGGGTACCGCTTGAACGGTGGACAGGGGTGAACCTCGCCGGCCGTCTGATCCTGCGGTCGCTCCTGGTCATGGCGTTGGTGATCGGTGGGATCACGGCTCTGACCCACGAACTCGTGCAGGTGTCGGGGCGCAACGACGTGGACGAGCTCTTGCACCAGGAGGCCGAGTTCCTGAGCGACGCGCTGGGCGAGCAGCTGCCCGCCGCTGCCGGGCTGGACGGCGTGGTGTCGGGCCCCGAGGCCGAGCAGGCCGCACGCCAGGCCCTGACCGTCCGCCCCAGTGGAGAACGGCACGTGTCTTCGGTGCACGCCAACGGGGTCCGGCTGCAGAGCACGGGCGGTCCTTCCAGGGCGGCGGCCCTCATGCGCGGTGACGACGCACCCCGACCGGAGCCAGGGGCCGTGCGCACCGAGCACACGGACGCCGGGCCGCTGCGTGTGCTGGACACGGTCGTCACCGACGGGACCGGTCGGCAGATCGCCGTCATCAGCCTCGCGTCGCCCCTGGACGCCGTCCATGACAAGGCCACCACCGTTCTGCTGGTGACCTCCGCGGCCGGGATCCTCGGCCTGGCCGTGGGTGGGACGACGTTGTGGCTGGTGGTGCGCCGCACCCTGGCGCCGGTACGAACGGTCTCCGCCGCCGCGAAGGAGATCAGCCCGACCGACCTGGCCACACGCGTTCCCGTTCCGGACACTGCCGACGAGGTCGCAGAGCTGGCCACCGAGATCAACCAGATGCTGACCCGTATCGAACAGGCCGACGACACCCGTCGCAGGTATCTGGCGGCCATATCCCACGAGGTCCGCACACCGCTGGCGGTCGCCAAGGGGCACCTGGAACTGCTGGGCGGGCCAGAGGCGGAGGTCGTGCACGCCGAACTCGACCGGTTGCGACAGGTGCTGGAAGACCTCATGGCGGTGGCACGCGGAGGCGACGAGATCGACGCCCACCGCGGGCCGGTCTTTCTCCCCGATGTCGTGGCGGCCGTACGCGCCCGGGTGAGCTCCCTCCCCCACGCACGGTCCGTCGTGTTCGAGGAGCCCGCACCCCAGGTCGTGCTGGGGGACCAGGGCCGGCTGGAACAGTGTCTGATGAACCTGGTCGAGAACGCCGTCGACCACAACCCGTCGGACGTCACCGTCACGGTGGCCACCCGTGTGGAGGCCGCCACCGCCGTCCTGACGGTCTCGGACGACGGGAACGGCATCGACCCCGACCTGCTCCCGCACGTGTTCGAACCGTTCGTGACGACGCGGTCCGACGAGTCGGGCGGGCTGGCCGGACTGGGGCTGGCGATCGTACAGGCCCGAGTGGGAGCGCAAGGGGGACGGGTCGAGATCGACAGCGGCTCCGAGGGGAGTTCGGTGCACATCCGCCTTCCCCTCGCTGCGGCGTGACCACGGTGCCGTCGGGCGCGGCTTCATGCCCGGTCAGGGCTGTGACCGGCGGGCCTCCCAGCGTGCGGTGTAATCGGTGAGCAGGGACTCGAGCTGCGAGACCATGAAGCGGTAGTAGTCCAGCATCTCGCCCAACCGTTCCCGTTGTCCGGCCGAGAGCTCGGCGCCGTGTTCCTCCGCGCTCTGCGCCAGGTGGAGCAATCGGGTGGTCGCCTCGAGCTGGTGCCGCAAGCAGCCGACCCAGGCGTCGTCGCGCCAGCGGTACACGAAGTGTCGTGACCCCGGTTCCTTGACTCGCTCGACGACGCCGTTGGTCATGAGCAGCCGGGTCGTCTCCGAGACCGAACCCTTTCCGGCCCCGAGCGTCTCCTGCAGCTCCGCCGAGGTCAGGGGACGTTCGCTGAGGATGAGCACACCTGCGGCCCGGCCGGCCATCGGCGGCCAGCCCATCGCCCGGCCGATGTGCAGGCCGAACTGCTCGACGATCGTCGCCAGCGGGTCCGCCCCGCTGTCGTCGGCTGCCAGGGTCACACTTCCTCCACGAAAGTTCTCAAAAAAATGAACGTTCAGTCTTGACCGAACTTAGTGATGTAGGTCATTGTACAGCTCAGGCGGTCGGTGACGGAGCCCGAGCCGCCGCACAGGGCGGGAGATGAGCAGTGGCGAGCAACGGATGGGACCTCATCGTGGTGGGCGCGGGCTCTGCGGGCGCGCCGCTCGCGGTCCGCCAGGCCGAGAAGGGCAAGCGCGTCCTGCTCCTGGAGGCCGGGCCCGACTACCGGTCGGCGCAGATGCACGAGGCGTGGCGCTCGCCCAACCCCGCGGCCGCGCTGACCGACCCCGCCGCGACCGTCGGCATGCTCTGGACGGGCCTGGACTCATCGCGGACCGAGGCGCAGCAGCCCGCACCGTACTGGCGCGGCCGGGGCGTGGGCGGTAGCTCGTCGGTCAACGGCCAGATCGCGATCCGGCCGCCGATGGAGGACTTCACCGACTGGGTCGCACTCGGCTGCGACGGTTGGTCCCCCGAGGACGTCCTGCCCTACTTCGCCCGGATCGAGGACGACGAGGACTTCGGCGGCGGGCCCCACCACGGGCGCGGCGGTCCCACACCCATCCACCGGACCCCGCAGGACCGGTGGGGAAGCGTCGACACCGCTCTGTTCAGCTCCGCACGGGCCGCCGGGTTCGAGTGGGCTCCCGACGTCAACGCACCCGGGGCGACCGGGGTCTCCCCCTACCCGATCAATTCCCGCGACGGGCGGCGGGTGTCGGTCAACGACGCCTACCTGGAGCAGGCCCGCGAACTGGAGAACCTCACCGTCCGCGGGGGTGCGCTCGTGGACCGGGTGGTCCTCGAGGGCGGGCGCGCGACCGGGGTCCGGGCCGCCACCGGCGGGACGGTGGTGACCGAGCACGCGGACACGGTCGTACTGAGCGCCGGCGTCGTCCACACTCCGGGGATCCTGATGCGTTCCGGGATCGGCCCGGCCCGTCACCTGGAGTCCCTCGGCATCGGGGTCCGGCAGGACCTCCCGGTGGGGCACGGTATGCAGGATCACCCGATGGCGCTGCTGTCCCTGCCCCTGACCCCGGCCGCTTCGGTCAGGACACCGCACGACCGGCACACCAACGTGTGTGTCCGCTGGACCAGCGGTGCCGGAGCACCGATCAACGACCTGATGTTCGTCTCCATGAACCAGAACGTGCTGTCCATGGCCGCGGCCGACACCGGGCCCGGGTCGGGCGCCTACGGCGTCTGGCTCAACCAGGCCTGGTCACGCGGTGAGTTGACCCTCTCCTCGACCGACCCGGAGCACCAACCGCGGGTTCGCCAACGGATGCTCTCCGACGAACGCGATCTCACCCGGATGCGGGACGGGATCAGAGCCCTGGTCGAACTGGCCCGTCGGCCCGGGACGGCAGCCGTGACCGAGGGCTCCGTGGAACAAGGGAACAGGGCCCTGTTCACGGCACTCGACGACGACAGCGCACTCGACGCACACCTTCTGGCCACGGTGGGCGACGCACAGCACGGGACCAGCACCTGCCGCATGGGGCACCCCGACGGTGCCGACACGGTGGTCGACCCCGCGTGCCGTGTGCTCGGAGTGGAGGGGCTGCGTGTGGTCGACGCGTCCGTCCTCCCGACCGTGCCCAGGGCGAACACCAACCTCGTCACGATCATGGCCGGCGAGCTCATGGCCGACCGGCTCGGCTGAGGGCCGCGACCGCCACCCGAACTCGGGACGTCACCGGTGGCGGACCCGGCACGGCACCACGAAGGAGTACGACGCCAGTGAAGACCCTGAAGAACCTCATCGGCAATACGTGGGAGGAGCCTCGCGGTACGGAATACCTCGAGGCCGTCGATCCGGCGACCGAGGAGGCGGTGGCCCGGTTCCCGGCGGGCTCGACCGACGACGTCGACCGAGCGGTGGAGGCGGCCGACAGGGCACAACCCGGTTGGTCCGCGCTGCCGGTCACCGAACGGGTCGCGTTGATCTCGGCCTGGGCCGACACCGTCGCGGGACACACCGATGAGCTGGCCGAACTGGAATGCCGGGAGATGGGCAAACCTGTCGGGACCGCCCGCACGTTCATCGACGGTGCCGTCGCAGGGCTCGGAGGCGTGGCCGCCGAAGCGCTGGGTTACCCGTTCGAGCAGGACATCGAACGCGCCGACGGCGGACACACACGCATTCTGCGGCATCCGCTGGGCGTGGCCGCGGTCATCACGCCGTGGAACTTCCCGGTCGCGATGGTTCTGTCCGCCCTCGGCCCCCTGCTCGCGGCGGGCAACACCGTGGTGGTCAAACCCTCCGAGCGTTCGCCGCTGTCCACCGCACGGCTGTTCGAGCTGCTCGACCTGCCGCCCGGCGTGGTGAACCTGGTGCTCGGCGACTCCCGGGCGGGTGCGCCGTTGGCCGAGCACGAGACGGTGCAGCTCGTGCACTTCACGGGCTCGGTCGGGGTCGGCCGCACGATCGGTGCCAACGCCGGCAGGCAACTGCACCGGACCGTGCTCGAACTCGGCGGCAAGGACCCGGTCGTGATCGACGCCGACAGCGACCCGAAGACCGCCGCCGAGGCCGTGGCGTTCGGCGCCTTCGTCAACACCGGCCAGATCTGCACGTCGATGGAACGCATCTACGTTCACCGGGAGATCGCCGAGGAGTTCGTCGACGCGCTGGCCACGGCGGCCCGGGGATTCACGGTGGGCGACGGCCGCCAGGAGGGCACGGTGCTCGGCCCGCTCGTCGACGGGCGCCAGCGCGAGCTCGTCCACCGCCACGTCACCGACGCAGTGGACCGGGGCGCCGGGGTGCGCACCGGTGGTGCTGTGCCCGATGGACAGGGGTTCTTCTACCCGCCCACGGTGCTGACGGACGTGGACGAGTCCATGCTGGTCATGACCGAGGAGACCTTCGGGCCGATCGCCCCGGTCGCCGTCGTGGACTCGTTCGAGGAAGGGCTGGAGCGCGCATCGCGTTCGCGGTTCGGTCTGGCCGCCACCGTCTTCACCCATGACCCCGGGCACGCGGCCGCAGCGGCGCGTATCCCCGCCGGGGTCACCTGGATCAACGAGTGGCAGGGCGGGGGCCCGGAACGGTTGTACGAGCCGGCCCGCGACAGCGGGATGGGTGCCACCGGCGCGCACGCCGCCTACGACGCCGCCACGCGTCCTGCGTCGGTCCACGCCCCGGCACCTTCCGCCTGAGGCCCTTCACCCGTCCGCTCCGGCGATCCGGTCGGAGCGGACCCAGGTCGGCCTCAGCACCGGCAAGTGCTGGTTCTGCGTCGAGCACGGCGCACAGCCACGCGGCGTCCGAGACGGCCCTTCGACCCGGGCACCCGCGCGGACGGGGGAGAGCGCCCTCGATGTCGTCCCCTGTTCGGGTCATGCTGTACCCCTCCACTGATCCGGAACAACGCGGCGCTCGCGGGCCCGCAGGTCCGTCTCCGCTTCCGCGTGCCGCTGTGTGCGAGTGGAGAATGCCCCTGGGGGAACAGATCCCTCGACCCGTGTTCACACCACTGGGCCACGGCCATCGCCTCGCACCCCGGCGGCGGCCCTGGAGACGATGACCGAGCAGGACGGGGAGACCCGGGTTCGCCGACGGACCGGGGCGGCGTGCGGCGCGGCGTTCCGGGGCCACGGCTCGGACAGGTGCATCTTCGTGGGGAGAGGTCCCCGTGATCGCGGGGACGGATCCCGTCCGACACGGGAAAGGAACCCGCCACGGCGGGAACCGACGGCGACCGGCCGCGGCACGATGACGGGCGTGTTGGGCCGTACCGTCGCGGGGCAGGCACAGGAGCTGCCCATGCAGAACCGCGAGGAGGACGAGCATGAGCCGAACGTTGTATTTCACCGGGGACGCCGACGCGGATCGGCTGCTGTCCGAGAACCCCTCGGCCCTGATGATCGGGATGCTGCTGGATCAGCAGGTGCCCATGGAGTCCGCGTTCGCGGGGCCGAAGAAGATCCTGGACCGGCTGGGTTCGTTGGACGCCGAGGAGATCGCGTCCATGGATCCGGAGCGTTTCCAGGAGCTGTGCGCTCGATCGCCCGCGGTGCACCGCTTCCCGGGATCGATGGCCAAGCGGATCCAGGCGCTGTGCGCTGCCCTGGTCGAGGGGTACGGCGGTGACCCCGAGGCGCTGTGGACGTCCGGGAACCCCGACGGGCGCGAGGTCCTGCGCCGGTTGCGTGCGTTGCCCGGGTTCGGTGAGCAGAAGGCGAAGATCTTCCTCGCCCTCCTGGGTAAGCAGTGGGGTGTGCAGATCCCCGGGTGGCGGGACGCTTCCGGTGTCTACGGCGCGGAGGATGCCCGGCGTTCCATCGCCGACGTGGTGGACGAGGAGACGCTGCACGAGGTGCGTGCCGAGAAGAAGCGCCTGAAGGCCGAGGCCAAGAAGGCAGAATGACGGCCGGCCCGGGCCCAGGCACCCGGGGGACCGGCCACCACGTCTCCGTGGACTCGATCCGGACCCGCTGTTCCATCGGATACAGCCTGTGCGGCGCGCTGCACTCAGTCCTGGTTCTGGCGAGGCCCGTGTGTGTGAATGGTCATGGATACCGGCGGCCGGGTGCGGGGCAGCGGTCCATGGCGCTCCGTGGCGGGCGAAGCACCGGCACTACACGCGAGGTTGTGGAGCACGCGCATGCAGAGTTTCTCCGAATCGCTGAACCGGACCGTGGCCAGGTGGCGCAGCCGCCCGACGCTGCCCACGCCGGCGGGAAGTGAAGATCTCGAAGTCATCACCCGACGGTTCCTGCTGTACGGGGTCCTGCCTCTGTGGTTCGTCCCGGCGGTCGCCGATCACATCATGCACCGGCGCACGGACATCGAGCACACGAGCGGGACTCGCGAGTCCGCCATCCACGCGCTGATGATGGCCGAAGCCGGCGTTCCGGTCATGCTGGGCCTGTTCGCGCGCATCAATCCGCTGGTGCTCAGCACCATGTACGGCGCCGCAGCCCTTCATGCGGCGACGGCTCTGTGGGACGTGCACGTGGCCACCGAGGACCGCGAGGTGCGTCCGGTGGAGCAGCACATCCACAGCTTCCTGGAAGTGCTGCCCCTGACCGCCATCGCTTTCGTGTCCTGCCTGCGTTGGGACCAGGTCCGTGCCTTCGCCGGCACCGATCCCGACCGTTGGAAGCTCCAGCCCAAGCGCGAGCGCCTCTCCGGCGGCTATGTCGCAGGGATCGCTGCAGCGGTGGGCTGCTTCATCGTCCTGCCCTACGGGGAAGAACTGCTGCGCTGCGCACGCGTGCAGCGAGGCAGGGCCTGAGCAGGCACCGAAGCGGCACCCCGTGCCCGTGCGGGCGCGCACGCGGGCAAGGGGCTTTTCCAGGTGGAAGCCTGTCTGCAGGCACCTGGGCCGGGGCGACTGCGTGAAGCGCTGACCACTGCAGAACCGGTCATGAGGATTTACTCATGATTGCCTCATCGGGGATTCAGCCGGTCCTAAGAGGCTGAACAACCATGAGGACAAGCACCATCACGCAGGACGACGCGGTCGCCGACACGGTCCCTGGCACCGTCTCCGGCGTCGCGGACGCGCCGCCCTCCGCCTCCCCGGACCCCGGAGAGCACCGCGACCCGGGTGCGGAGCGGGGAGCCACCGGCGGTCGGCGCTCGCGCTCCGGACCGATCAAGGGCGGCGCGGTGCTGTTGGCGGTGTCGGCCGGCACCGCAGCCGTCTCCGCGGCCCTGCCCGCCGCCGGGGGAGAGCTCACAACCGACGCCCGCACCGTACTGTCGGTGTTCACTGCGGCTCTGCTGTGCTGGACGCTCACCCGCGCCGACGACGCCTTCATCGGCATGGCCGCGGTGGCAGTCCTGGTCGCAACCGGGATCCTGCCCTACGGTGACGTCCTCGGCCTGCTGGGCTCGGAGACCGTCTGGCTCCTGGTCGCGGCCGGCGTCATGGCCGCGGGCATCGAGGCCAGCGGGCTCCCGGCCCGGGCCGCCCGTGCCCTCATCGTCCGCGCCGGCAGTGTGCGCGCCCTGTTCCACCTGGTCACGGCGGGGGTGGTCCTCACAGCCCTGGCGATCCCCTCGACGTCGGGGCGGGCCGCGCTGGCCCTGCCCGTCTTCCTGGCGCTGGCACGCGTGTTCGCCGAGCGCCCGGCCGTCGTGCGCGCCCTGGCCTTGGCCCTTCCCACCACGATCCTGCTCAGCGCCATCGCCAGCCTCATCGGCGCCGCCGCCCACCTCATCGGCGACGAGATCCTGCGCGGCATGACCGGGTCCGGCATCGGGTTCGGCCAATGGCTGTTGCTGGGCGTCCCACTCGCCGTGGTCTCGGCGCACCTGGCGGCCGAACTGGTCCTGCTGCTCATGACACGCCGCGCAGACCGGCGCGGCCGCCTCGCACTCGACGCCGAGCAGCTGGCCGACCCTGCCCATGAGGAGGCTGCATCCGGCGGGGATGCCCCCAGGCGCCTCACGAGTGCCCAATGGCGGATGCTCGCCCTGGTCGCCGTGGTGGTGGCGCTGTGGTGCACCGAGTCGCTCCACGGAGTGCCGCCCACCGCCGTGGCCCTGCTGGGTGCGCTGGCCGCCACGGCGCCGGGGTTCGGCACCACACCCATGACAGCGGCGCTGAAGTCCGTCCCCTGGCCACTCCTGGTGTTCATGATCAGCGCCGCGGCCCTGGCCGATGCGCTCGTGCGCACCGGAGCAGCCGAATGGGTGGCTCAGGCGGCCCTCGCCGGGACCGCCGGAATGAACGCCACCGCCGTGCTCGCAGCCGTCGTCGCCGTCAGCGCGGCCTCCCACCTCGTCCTGCAGTCTCGCTCGGCGCGCGCCGCCGTGCTGGTGCCGGCGGTGATCCCGCTCGCTTCCGCGGTAGGGCTCGACCCCGCCGCGGCCGTGTTCGCCTTCACCGCGGCCGCCGGCTTCTGCCACACCCTGACCTCATCGGCCAAACCCGTCGCGCTCTTCTCGGACCTGCCCGACGGGACCCCCACCTACGGGCGCGCCGACCTGCTGCGGCTCTCTGCTCTGCTCGGCCCGCTCATGGTCGCCCTGGTCCTGGGCGCTGCCCTGTTCCTCTGGCCCCACCTGGGCCTGCCGCTGCGCTGATCCGCGCGGTGCCTACGCGCAATGCCCCAGCCACTCGAGTACTCGACCGAAAGGTTCAGCCATGTCCTGCGAACGCCGTATGCGCATCCTCGTCGCCCCCAGCGGGTTCAAGGAGTCCCTGGACGCCACCGAAGTGTCCGCCGCCATCGCCGAGGGGGTGGTACGCGCCGTGCCGGACGCGGTGATCGACACCGCGCCCATGGTCGACGGCGGCGAGGGGACCGCCGCCTCGCTGGCCCGCAGCACCGGGGGCCGGCTGGTCCACACCGTGGTCGAAGGGCCGGTCGGCACCCCGGTCGAGTCCCACTTCGCGGTTCTGGGCGGCCCCGGCCCGCGTACCGCGGTGGTCGAGATGGCCGCGGCGGCAGGCCTGCGGCTGGTGCCCCGTCACCTGCGCGACCTGGGGTGCACATCCACCCATGGTGTCGGCACCCTGATCGCCGCGGCCCTCGACGAGGGCTGCGAACACATCATCGTGGGCTGCGGGGACTCCGGGACCAACGACGGCGGAGCCGGGATGCTGCAGGCGCTCGGCGTCGGCCTGCTCGACCGCGACGGCGCCCCGATCGGCCGCGGCGGCGCTGAGCTGGCCCGGCTCGACCGTATCGATGTCTCCGGCCTCGACCCTCGGTTGGACCGCACCTCCATCGTGCTGGCCTGCAACCCGTTCAACCTGCTCACCGGCCCCAAGGGCGTCGCCCGCGTCTTCGGCCCGCAGAAGGGTGCCACACCCGAGCAGGTGCGGTGCCTGGATGCCGCCCTGGAGCATTGGGGCGACCTGCTCAGCGCCCACGCGGGGACCGACGTGCGCACCGCGCCGGGCAGTGGCGCCTCGGGCGGGTTGGGGGCCGGGGCCGCCGCCGTGCTGGGGGCCCGTCTGGCCCCGCGTTTCGAGGTGCTCATCGGTAGTTCGGCCCTGGACCGCCGCATCGCTGAGGCCGATCTCGTCATCACCGCCGAGGGCGCCATCGACGACCAGACCCCGAAGGGAAAGGTCCCCGCCGAGGTCGCTCGCCGGGCCAAGCAGCAGAACACCCCGGTAGTGGCCCTGGCCGGGACCGTGGGTCGCGGCGCCGACCTCAACCACGCCGCGGGCATCGACGCGATCCTGGGTATCCTCGCTGCCCCGCTCGACCTCGCGGGCGCCATCGAGCAGGCAGCACCGCTGACCGCAGATGCCGCCGAACGTGTCCTCCGCATGATCCTCGTCGGTGCCTCCCTCGGCTCCCCTGAAGTGGCGGGGAGGCTGGTCGATCAGCGGGTCGACAAGGGGGAGCTGGGTCACCGGCATGAGATGACTTCTACCGTGTCGAGATGGGCTCAGGGCCCTGCGCTGTTCAAGGAATGAGTAGGTCAGAGGCTGCCCCGGGAAGCCCTCCACGTCTGTTGGGAGAGCTTCGGGCCTCCCGAGGTCTGCCCCTGGGGCCTCACTTCGCGAGGAGGGACTGCATGAGGTCACCGAATTCCTCGTCGTCGGTGAACAGCGAGGCCGAACCCTGCTCCTGGTCGATCTCGATCCGGACGGCACGCATGTCGGGCAGCTCGGACTCGGCACGATCCCGGGAAGAGGGGTGCCACCAGTACACCTGGGAGGTGATGGGCCTCTCGGCCTCCTCGACGAAGCGGTCGGCCATGTTCTGGAGGAGCTCGAGTGCGGCCACGGGGTGACTGCTCTCTTCCCCGAGGACATGGGCCAGGATCACCTGCGGGACGGGAATTGCCACGAGCACACCGTGCGGGGTCCGCTCCAAGTGCCTCGTGAGGACGTGCAGCTGGGCGGACACGTACGGGTGCTCACCGCCGATGTGCACGAAGTTCATACCGCCGAAGTCGTGGTGGGAGACCTCCACGGGCTCGGCGACGCTGTTGGCGACCGCCTCAGCGTGAGTTGCCTCCTCCGAGCGGCCGGTCTCCTCGTGCTGTTCCCGTGTCACCGGCTGGACCGTATCGGGGGTGTCCAGCGCGACGGTCTCGAACAGATCGGCCCCCATCCGCCGGCCGAGCAGGGTGCTGGCCACCCCATCGGGGAATCCGGACTCCGGGTACAGGCGCACGCGCAGCTGCTCAGAGGAAGCCTTCGAGAGGTCGGCCACCTCGGACACACGTTTGACGACGGCTTCGGCGAAGGGGGTCACTTCGTCGAAGGCCGTGTCGAGATCAGCGCCCTCGACACGGGAGAGGTAGTCGCTCATGTCCATGGCGCCTCGTTCGCCGTCGCGGAGCGGGACGCTGATCGTCTGTGGGTCCTCGAAACGGGCGGAGTGCCCGAGCTCGTGCAGGACCCTGATCAGGACCTGTCGGCCGTGGTCGTCCGGGCGGGGCGGGTAGTGCGTACCCAGCGGGACTCCCTGTTCGCGGACGTTGCGGATCAGGGCGAAGACAACCTGTTCGGCCAACTCCGGATACTGCTCGGGCGTCAGGTCCCCTGCCCGCTCGATGGCGTCCGCGTAATCCGTCTCCAAGGGATCGTTGCCGGGGATCTGGATACGCATCCCTGTCGGCGGAAGGTGCTCCACCTCGACCCCGTGACGCCCGTAGGTTTCGAGTAGCAGGGACATGAGATCGACGTTCTGGGGACTGCTGCCCGTGGGCGTGCTGTCTGTCATGTGTCGTGCGACTTCCGGTCGGATCCGCGGGGTCTTCCTTCTCCCGTCGTGTTCGTTCCCGGACGGCCGGGCACGGGAGAGCTCGCTCTGACGACGGGGAACCTCACACGTTATGTCCCTGCAGGGATGCTCGGGACCGGGCACTCCAGGCCGGAGCGAGCTCTTCGCGTGCTCATGGCCCAACCGCGAGCGGGTCACGCGCAGGCAAAGTGCTCAGGAGGTGGAGCCCCCGGATGTACACGGTCTGTACCGGGGAGCACACGAGGAGCACAGACAGCCCGGAAACGCCGCGAGGGACTCGTTCGAGGCCCTCGTGCGCCCCGTCTGACCCGGGGTTCTGTTGCGCACCCGGCCCGACAGAATGCGAACCTCGATCCGGTGATCGAGGGGCCTCATCTCGAGCTGTTGCCCGCCCATGCCAAGGTGCGCCGGGACGGGTATCACGGGCCGCGTGACGAGCGTCGGGGCACGGGGGAGTGAGCGCGATGACCGTACGTGGGGGGGGACATGGTCAACGCCCCCGAACCGGGCAGGATATCCGCGTACAGCCGGTTGAAAGCGAGTTCTGCAGCCCCAGGTTCGTCGCGGCCACCCGCCCGGGCTGACCCCCTGCATGTGACGGTTGCTGTGAAGAGCCCCTACTTCGGTGAGTCTGCCCGGGACCCGGCGAACGCGCGATCGGACCCTGGGCAGACCTGTGACCGAGATTTCTTCCGCCGGTCAGTACAGGGTCCCTATGGCAGTGCGGCGCCGAATTCGGCTTCCGTGCCGTTCAGGCCCATGGTGGCCCCGCCGAAGGTCTGCGAGCCTTCACCGCTCAGCCCGTCGGAGGAGTTGTAGATGATGGTGACGGCGCCGTTACCGTCGTTCTCTCCGGGCACCCCGGCCACCAGGTCCAGCGATCCGTCGCCATCCAGGTCGATCAGGCTCACGTCCGCGCCCATACGGTCGCCGGCCCCGGACACACCGTCCACATCACGAACTGGGACATTGTCCGCGTCAGAGGAACCTCGCAGGACTATTGAGATGACCTCTTAATAGGGTTTTGCCTGAGAGCGGCGAATGTCGATTTCGGCCCAAAGTTTGCGCTTTTCCTGTGTCGGGGCAGGAACGGATGGTCGGCCTTCTGCGGTTGCGCAGCAAGGGGCGCGAACCCGTGGTTGAACGCATACTTCCTGTTCAGCTCAGTGCTGTATGCACGTCGTGTTGCTCCACTACCCGCATCACTGGCTCGCAACACGGCTGAGGCCCCTTTCTCGGGAAGCGCTGTGATCAGTCCGTCGACGGCAGATGCTCGGTCGTGGCGTGGTTGCACGGAGGCGGGTCAAGTGGGTTGTCCAGTCGAGGATCTGGCTATACGCTTTCGGTTCGTCGGATCCCCCTGGTTTCTGCCCGATCTTCCCACGCCGGGACTCCACGGGGGTCGTTCCCTTGTTCGGGGACACGAGCTCCTCATTTGTGAGGGGCATGGGTTCGAGTGGGTCTCAGGGATTGTGCGTTGGCCTTCCGGGCCTAGTTTCACCTACATGAGAGAGGCAGGGTTTTGGTGGACGCAGAATGGCAGAAAGGCCAGAGTGAGAGCTGCCTCACGGTCGGGGTGCTTGCCGACCCGGTGGCCATGCCCGTGCTTATCGGTGACCAGCTCGCTCAGGACCTGCCACAGTTGTTGACCGACCAGGTCGACTCCGAACAGGCCTGGGACGCGCAGGTGCTCCGGGAACGCCTGCCGCCCAGCGACAGCCGCCACACGGCGATGATGGAGCTCGCCGAGACCAAGATGGCCGAGTACGGCTGGGACATGGTTGTGTGCGTGACCGACCTGCCCATGCGCAGCGGCAAGCGGGCCATCATGGCTGACATGAACAGCGAGCGACGCGTGGTCGTGGTCTCCTTGCCGGCTTTCGGGGCTATGGCCCTGCGGCGCAGGGTCGGTGCGGTCGCGACCCAGCTGGTCGCCGATATCCACCTGCCCGGCACGCCCCAGGAGGGCAGCGCGCAACACCAGCGAAGGCGCCTTCCGGTTTTGGCCGGCCGTTTTCGGCGCCAAACCCCTGACCAAGCAGGGGTCGATGCTCGAATCTCCTCGAGCTGGGGGAATGCGCGGTTGTTGTTGGGGATGGTGCGGGCCAATCGGCCCTGGCGCCTGGTCTGGAGCCTGACCGGGCCGTTGGTCGGTGCCTTTGCCTTCAGTGCTTTCTATTTGCTCAACGCTACGGTCTGGGAGATGGCGACCATGCTCTCGGCCTGGCGCCTGGTGCTGGCAGTCGTGGGCGCGCTGACGGTGATGACCGGGTGGCTCATCGTCTATCACCAGCTGTGGGAGCCGGCGAGGAACCGTCCACGGATCGAGCGTGAACAGGCTGTGCTGTTCAACGCCACGACAGTGTTGACCCTGGGCCTGGGGGTGGCCTTTCTGTATGTGGGCCTGTTTGCGGTCAACGCTGGGGCTTCGCTGGTCCTGCTCTCACCGGACATCCTGCAGTCCTACGTCGCGGGGCAGGTCAGCGCGGGCACATACCTGCTCATCCCGCTGCTGGTCACGGCGGCGGGCACGGTAGCCGGCGCGATCGGATCCGGTTTCGAGAGCGAGGATTCGGTGCGCAACGCTGCCTTCAGCCTGCGCGAGCGCGAGCGGCGCGAGGCCTTCCGGCGAAAGCACGAACGGCGCCAGGAATCTCTGGAGGGGGACGGAGCGGGTTTCTGAGCCCGGTGGAACCTATGCCCTGACCAGGAGTGGACTGTGTGGTGTAAGCCACTCTCCGGGGCAGGTGAGGGACCGCGCTGCACGGGCAGTGCGTTGCTCGGGGCAACGGTTGCAGGTGCAGGTTCGACGAAATATCGAAGCGCATCTGGAAGGCAGTAGAAGACGTGGAGGGCGACCATGAGTAAGGAAGAAAAGGGCCAGAGCAAGGCCGAGCAGGCCAAGGGCAAGCTCAAGGAGGCCACCGGTAAGGTGGCCGGTAACGAGCGCCTCGAAGGAGAGGGCCAGGCCGAGCAGGCCAAGGGCAAGCTCCGCGAGGGTAAGGAAGACGTCAAGGACACGGTCCGGGGCGCCGCCGAGAACCTGCGTGGTGAGGACGACCAGAACCAGGGCTGAGCTCCGGTTCCAGAGGTGGTCGCGCCCTCCTGATTTTCAGCAAGGCGCGACCAGGAGGCCGCCGCCAACCAGGTGCGCTTGCTTATCGCCGCACCCGCACCCTGGGTCGCCCGCCTTCTGCGCCTGACCGACCTGGACACCCGCATCCCGGTCTTCGACACCCTCGCCCACGCCCTCGCACGCGGTTCTCGTTGAGGCACATGGTCGTGGGTTGGGCGCATGGTGCAGGAGCCAGGCCGCTCCACGGGAGCACACCCAGGGTGAGGGCGATACTTCGAGGAGCGGGTGCCCCGAACCCGCGGCGTGCCCGGACGCGCCGAACCCCACGGGGAGCTTCCGCCTCATTCGCGTGATTTTTCCGCTTGATCCCGGGTATGCACGTCTCTCACCAAGCGTCGGTGTCCCGAGCGGAAACAGCCGGGGGCGCGCAGGTCGCCGGCCAACGGGCCCGCCGCTGCGTCCCTTCAGGGCGCAAGGGGCACCTCAGCGGGGGTGAGTATGTCTCAGATTCCCACCCGGGTCGCTCCCGGGGTACACCGCATCGGCGACGACATCGTGAACTTCTACCTCGTCGAGGCCGAGGACTGCCTGGTCATGGTCGACGCCGGCCTTCCCTCGCACAGCCGGCGGCTCCTGGACGCCCTGGCCCACCTGGAAGACCGGCTGTGCGCGGTGGTGCTCACCCACGCCCACCCCGACCACGTCGGCCTGGCCGAAACGGTCAGGGCCAGGACCGGAGCACAGGTGTGGGTCCACGAGGCCGACGCGCAGGCCCTTGACGAGGGCCAACCCGGCGTCATGCACCATCTGCAACCCGAATGCCGCGTCCTGCCCTATCTGATGCGGCGCCCCTCGGCTCTGCGTCCGATGATGCTCCGCGGATTCGCCGGTGCTCTGATGTCACCGATGGTCCGCGAATACCGTAGCTTCGGCCACGACCAGATCCTGCGAGAGGTTCCGGGCCGGCCCCGGGTGCTCTCCGTGCCCGGCCACACCCCGGGAAGCACCGTGGTGGTCTTCGACGACCGTGCGGTGGCCTTCACCGGGGATGCTCTGGTCACCTACGACTGCAGCACCGGCCATCGGGGGCCCTGCGTGGTCAGCCGGGCCTTCACCCAGGACAGTGAGCAAGCCTTGGAGTCGCTGGAGCAGGTGGCCGAGCTCCCCGACGAGACGCTCATGCTTCCCGGGCACGGCGCTCCCTTCGCCGAGAAGCCGCGCATCGCCGTGCTCAGGGCCCGAGCCACGGGCGTGCGTTGAGCGGCGTTCCCCCTGCGCAGCCCGATCCGGGGGCCTCCGGCGCTGGCCCGCTCTGCTCCCTGGCCTTGGAGAACACCGTCATCGGGCGGCGAGGAGTTGCTACCCACGTTGTGGGCGGTTCTGCACTGACTTCATCAGTTCACCGCCCCGAACACACGGATGGCTGGGGCGTGGTGGAGGGAGGTGCGCGACGGGATCTGATGTCGGAGTCGTACTCAGATCGTCGGAGTCGGCGGCCGGGATGCGTGTCAGTGGTGCACCACAGAGCGGCGCATGCGGAGATCTCGCTGACCTCGTCGGCACAACGCACCTCGGAAAGTCGCCAGGCCGGCAGGGTGGGGCCGACGTCCGAGTCCCCCACGGAGTGGGCGCCGGCCCCTGCCGGGCTGCCTGGGGTGTCCCCCTCTGAGCCTTGAGACCCCAGGTGGCCCGGGTGCCCGTGGTGCAACCAGCGAGCACACCCAGTCCAACACGCGCCCCTCGGCCCCGGCGGGAGTTTCGCTGCAGGTGCCGCAGATCGAGGGCGTTGGTCCCCAGTAGGGCGAATCCGGGACCTACTCAGCCGTACCGGTGCAGCTCCAGCACACGGGTAGGGGGCCGGTACCAGCGCGGCATGCGGTACCGGCCCCGTGGTCCGCGGTTGACCACATTCGGCCCGGTGCCCTCGCGTGTGGCGGAGCTTACCGACCTCTTCCAGGTACTCCAACCGTGCCCTCAACACCGCCTCGCCCGGGGCCTCCCCAGGGTGGAGCATCAGCCCGCGCAGCGTCACGATGTCGTCCTCCGGCATCAGCCCCGAGAGATCTCAGGGCGGAATGACGGCGGACATCGACAGCTCCCCGGCATCCTCCCGGCCGCGCGCGTGGATGATCGCCGGCGTTGTCCTCCACACCACTCTCACCGCGGCCCGCGGCCCACGAGAGCACTGCTCGCACTAGTGACGGCTCGACCAGGGTGACGGTCCACGCGGTTGCCCGCGTGCTGAAATCGGACCGGCGCGGGTTCGGCGGCTGCCA
>NZ_ANBF01000044.1 GCF_000341025.1 Nocardiopsis salina YIM 90010
GCGCCCGGATTCGGACAGGCGCGCGGTCTACGAGCCGGGCGAGGACCGGACCGCGTGGTACTTCGTCGGGTGGCAGTGACCGACGAGGTGAGTGTCGTGCGCACGCAGTCTCCTCCGGTCGATGCTGTGCTGCGGGTCGCCGAGGGGGACGATGCCATCGTGGTCGAGCAGCACGTCGCTGAGCTGGCAAGCGTGCGTACCGAGCTGGCCACTGAGGCCTCGACCGAGAAGTACCTGCGATCGTTCGAAGAAGGAAGCATGCTTGAGTCGGTGTGCGGTACGCGGCTGAAGGAGCTAGCTGACACGGTGGGGCAGCTGCGTCATCGGGAGAGCGAACTGAACGAGTCGTGCGAGGCGCCGCAGCAGGAGCCGACTGAGGAGGAAGCCATGGCGATGCGTACGCAGATAAGGGATGCGCTTACTCAGGGTAACCCTTCGGCCAGGAAGAGCTTTGTGCAGAACCTGGTTGCTGAGGTCCGGGTCACTGGGTCGAGGCGCATCCAGCCCGTCTTCCGAGTCCCGATCGAGGACGAAGCGGAACCCCCTTCCGCCAGGGGGAGGGAGGTTCGCGCAATGTCCGGACTGGCGCACCCGGCAGGGTTCGAACCTGCGACCATCGGATTAGAAGTCCGGTGCTCTATCCACTGAGCTACGGGTGCTCGCTTGAAGTTGTCTCCACAGCGGCGGCGGGCGAGGCGGGCCGGCTGGGCCGCTTCGTCGGCTCGGGGTGGATGCCGTGCGCCGGGTGGTGAGGAGCCGGTGGCGGTCCTGCGGTCGGGGTCCGTTCCGCGGTGCCAGGGCTACCAGGCAGACATTCTAGGGTATTCCGTAGATGTCGCCCACGGGAGGGCAAAGCCTCTCAACTACCGTCATTCGTAGTTGCGTCTCGTTACCACGTGTGTTCCACCAAATCGGTCGCTATGGGCCTCGCGCACCACGTTACCGGTGATTAACACAGGCGGGCGTGCTGCCCCTGCGGCGTTTCGTGAAGTCGACGGGGCCGCCCGCGCGGGCGGCCCCGGGCGGGTCAGAAGACCCACCACTGGCCTGCGATCACCAGTAGGTGAGCCAGGGTGGACAGCATGCTCGTGCCTTCTTCGCGCTCGACTCTAGGATGCCCTACGTGTATGGGCGAACGCGTTGAGTAGCAAACGCGGGTTTGCGGGGCCTTGGGTGGCGGCCGAGTGTGAGTTGCCCCTGGGCACGGTGTGCTTGGCGCGCCGGTGGTGGCCGCCTGATCGGGGGCTGGTCCGCGCCGGCCGTTCAGCCGCTGAGGGAGCGCACGTAGTTCACCTGTTGCTGGACGCGCTGCGCATCCATCGGCGAGTTCGCGGGCAGTGTCGCTGCGTGGAAGTGGCCCTCCCGCTGCACCGTCACCTGGATGTGCCCCGTCGTCCTTGTCTCCTTGACGAGCAGGAACAACAGGCCGAGCAGGCAGGTCCACAGGAAGGTCAGGATGGCGACCACGATCGCCCAGGCCGGGGTGGTGCGTTCGGTCCGGCTCATGTCGGTCACGGTCCAGACGCTGCCCCGGAGCGGAAAACGGCCACCCGGCGTCACCACCATGTGTTGGGAGACGGAGATGTCGCCGAGTGTGAGCAGCTGCGGGCCTGGGTCGCCGGCGCCGTACGGCTGGAGGGCGCCGCCGTCCGCGCTGGGCGGCAGGCCNGAGTGGGGGTCCGGTTGCTGGTACATGGCTCGATTGTGGCAGCGAGGGAGCGGTTCTGCAGGGGGTCGATGAGGCGTCGCGGCTTTTGTCCTGGTCTCGGCAGGTACGGGGTTCCCACATGGCCGGATGTGGCCAGGTTCCGGGTCAGGCTTCCGTGCGACCGGCCGGGCTGTGGGCGCTGCGTGCGAGCACGATCACGTCAAACCTGTGAATGTGCAGGTCCTCGTGTCCACGCTCATTCGTGCTCCTCGAAAAACATGAAACTCTTTCGCGTTTCGGTTACTGCTGGGTAGCATGCCGCTGATCCATCGCCCCTCACCCCCCAGGTGGTGACAACAGCACATGCTTCCCTCCCGCAGGCGACGCCTGGGCGCGACCGCCTCGGGCGTGGCGTTGGCCGTGGCAGCAGCCACGNGCTCAGGCACCCGAGTCCCCACATGCCCCCGTGCTCCCCGCCGCCCAGGAACTCGAGGACTACTGCGCTCCCGACGGATGCCACGACATCCTGCCGCCCGGGCAGAACGGCGACGCCACCCTCGTGGAGATCCTCGCCCACCAGGCGTTCGGCACCCGCCCGGAGCACTCCTCCGGCCAGCTGGACATGTACGACGACATCGTTCACAACTACGAAGGGCTCACCGACGACGAACTGGACGAGTACTTCCTCGATGCAGGGTTCGGTGCCGACTCCGACGACATCGGAGAGGAGTATCAGCCGCGCGAGGACGTCACGATCACCCGCGACGCCTCACACGGCATCCCGCACATCCACGGGGACACCCGCGAGGGCACGATGTACGGCGCCGGGTACGCCGCCGCCGAGGATCGCCTCTTCCTCATGGACGTGCTGCGCCGGGTCGGCCGCGGTGAGCTGACCTCCTTCGCCGGCGGGGCCGAGGACAACCGCGGCCTCGAACAGGATCTGTGGCGCACCGCCCCCTACACCGAGGAGGACAAGCAGGAACAGATCGACCGGGTCGCCTCCTCGGGCGAACGCGGGGAGCAGGCCCTGGACGATGTCGAGGACTACCTCGTAGGCATCAACACCTACATCGACGAAGCCGACTCCGACCGCAGCTTCCCCGGAGAGTACGTGCTCACCGGCCACAAGGACGCCATCACCAACGAGGGCGAGATCGAGCCGTTCACCGCCACCGACGTGGTCGGCATCGCCGCGATGGTCGGCGGCATCTTCGGCGGTGGGGGAGGCGGCGAGGTCCAGTCCGCCCTGACCCGCGCCGGGTTCCAGGACCAGTACGGGGCCGAGGAGGGCCTCGCCGCCTACGACGCCTGGCGCATGGAGAACGACCCCGAAGCCCCTGCCACGGTCGACGGTGAGTTCCCCTACAGCCAGACCCCCGACGAGGCCGTGGGCGAATCCGTGCCCGACAGCGGTTCGGTCGAGGAGTACGACATCGTGCACGACGAGCACGGTTCCGCGGAGAGCGGTGAGACGGCCGATCCGCCTGCGCCTGCCGGCGCGGAGGAGGCCGGAGCCGGCGCAGGCACCGTCGGCGACCTCACCGACGAGCAGCGCGACGAGCTCGACCGCATGATCGAGGAGGACGACCTCTCCGTCGCCGAGGGCCTGTTCAACGACGGTGTCCTGCCCGAGGACTTCCTCGACCCGGGTGGGATGTCCAACGCCCTCCTCGTCTCGGCCGAGCACACCGAGAGCGGCAACCCCGTCGCCGTCATGGGACCGCAGACCGGCTACTTCTCCCCGCAGCTGCTCATGCTCCAGGAACTGCAGGGCCCGGGGATCAGCGCCCGCGGCGCCTCCTTCGCCGGCGTGAGCTTCTACGTCCAGATGGGCCGCGGCGCCGACTACGCGTGGAGCGCGACCTCCGCTCACCACGACATCACCGACACCTATGCGGTCCCGCTGTGTGAGACCGACGGGTCCGACCCGACCACCGACTCGCGCGCCTACATCGACACCTCCGGCGAGTGCACCGAGTTCGAGGAGCTCAGCGTCACCAACGAGTGGTCGCCCACCGTCGCCGACCAGACACCGGAGGGTGGCTACACGCTCACGTCCCTGCGGTCGGAGTACGGGCTCGTGGAGTCCTTCGCGACCGTCGACGGCACCCCCGTTGCGCACACGAGCCTGCGCTCGACCTATATGCGGGAGGTCGACTCGATCGTCGGGTTCCAGCGCTTCAACGACCCGGACGAGATCACCTCGGCGGAGAGCTTCACCGAGGCCGCCTACGACATCGAGTACACGTTCAACTGGCACTACGTGGACAGCGAGGACATCGCGTTCGTCAACTCCGGGGCCAACCCGGTGCGGACCGAGGGCACCAACCCGAACATGCCCATCGATGCGTCTTCCGAGGCCGGATGGTCGGGTTGGGACCCCGAGACCAACCTCGCCGACTACCACCCGCCGGAGGACCACCCGCAGGAGATCAACCCCGACCACCTGCTCAACTGGAACAACAAACCCGCTGACGGCTACACCGCGGACTGGGCACACGGGTCGGTGCACCGCAACGACCTGTTGGAGGCCCGCGTGGAGTCGGCGATGGAGGAGGGCCATTCCTTCACCCCGGCCTCGCTCACCGCGCTGTCCATCGAAGCGGGGGTGGGCGACTTGCGGGCGCAGGAGGTACTTCCGCTGCTGCTGGAGGTCATCGACTCTGTCGAGGTCGATGACCCCGAGCTGGCCGAGACCGTTGAGGGACTGCGCGCCTGGGTCGACGACGGGGCCCGGCGCCAGGAACCCGAGCGCGACGCCGGCTCCTACGACCACGCCGAGGCGATCCGTGTCCTGGACGCGTGGTGGCCGCTGCTGGTGCGCGCACAGTTCGAACCGGGGCTGGGTGAGGATCTCTTCGAGGAGATCACCTCGTCCGTCTCGGTCGACGAGTCCCCTTCGGGGCAGCTCGGCGGTGGAGAGCCGGACAACGTCACTCAGGCACAACCGCACCAGGGATCGTCCTTCCAACACGGTTGGTGGTCCTACGTCGACAAGGATCTGCGCACGGTGCTGGGGGAGGACGTCGACGGCGCCCTGCCCGAGGCCTACTGCGGCGAGGGCGACGTCGACACCTGCCGCACCGTCCTGCTGGAGAGCCTGGCCGCGGCAGCCGAGACCCCGGCCGAGGACGTCTACCCGGGCGACGACCACTGCGACGCGGGCGACCAGCTCTGCGCGGACACGGTGATCCACCAGTCCGTGGGCGGCATCGACATGTGGCCCGTGCACTGGCAGAACCGACCCACGTTCCAGCTCGTCTACCAGTTCTCCGGCGGACGATAGGAGGCGCAGGAGAGGGACGGACGCGGGCCTCGGGGACGCCCGGGGCCCGGCCCGCGGCACCGGGCGGCGTGCCGCGGGCCACGTGTTTTTCCGCCCGCGGTCCCGGGAAGGCAACGGAGACCCGCAATCGGGTGCTACGCCCGGCTTGCGTGGGTAGGCACACCAGTACCCGACAAGAAGGCGGGAGGGTCGAGACGACAATGCCGGCCTGGTTGATCTGGCTCATCCTCGCCGCGGGCCTGGGCGTGGCCGAACTCTTCACACTGACCTTCGTCCTCGGGCTCATGGCCACCGCGGCGCTGGTCGCTGCGCTCCTCGGTGCGATCGGCCTGCCCGTCGCGGTGCAGATCATCGGGTTCGCCGCGGCCACCGCGGCCGGACTCGTCTTCGTCCGCCCCCTCATCAAACGCCAGATGGACCGCACACCGGACGCACGCTCCGGCGCGGACGCGCTCGTGGGTCGCTCGGCCGTGGTCCTGCAGCCCGTCGACGGTGACCAGGGGCGCGTCAAGCTGTCCGGCGAGGAGTGGTCGGCCCGCTGCATCGATGAGGACCTGGTCATTCCGGTCGGCGCCCACGTGGACGTCGTCGAGATCGACGGAGCCACGGCCGTTGTCTACCCGCGCGAGGCCCTTCCCGAAGGGCCCGCACCCGAGGGGACCGACGACAACAACCAGTCGGGGCGTGCCTGACGCACTCAGGGCGGTGCCGGACCAGAGCGGCACCGAAGCCAACCGAAGCCAGGTGATCACACGATGGATCCGGCCATTCCTTTCATCATCCTCGCGGTCCTCTTCGTCGCATTGGCGCTGTCGGCGATCCGTATCGTGCCGCAGGCGCGGGCCTACAACATCGAAAGATTCGGCCGCTACATCCGAACCATGAACCCCGGACTGAACTTCATCGTTCCGGGTGTGGACAGGGTCAACAGCAAGTTCGACCTGCGCGAACAGGTCTTCAGTTCGCGGCCGCAGCCCGTCATCACCGAGGACAACCTGGTCGTCAACATCGACACGGTGCTCTATTACCAGATCACCGCGCCGAAGGCAGCGGCCTACGAGGTCGCCAACTACATCCAGGCCATCGACCAGCTCACCGTCACGACGCTGCGCAACGTCATCGGTTCCATGGACCTCGAACGCACGCTCACCTCCCGCGAGGAGATCAACACACGCCTGCGCGGAGTTCTGGACGAGACCACCGGCAAGTGGGGGATCCGCATCAACCGGGTCGAGATCAAGGCGATCGACCCGCCGCCCACCATCAAGGAGGCGATGGAGAAGCAGATGCGGGCCGACCGCGACAAGCGGGCGGCGATCCTGCACGCGGAGGGTGAGCGGCAGTCCCGCATCCTCAAGGCCGAGGGTGCCCGGCAGCAGGCGATCCTGGAGGCCCAGGGTGACCAGCAGGCTGCGATCCTGCGCGCCGACGGTGAGGCCCAGGCCGTCGAGCGCGTCTTCCAGGCGGTGCACGAGAACGACGCCGACGCCAAGATGCTGGCGTACAAGTACCTGGAGACCCTGCCTGCGCTGGCACAGGGCGAGGGCAACACGTTCTGGGTCATCCCGGGCGAGTTCACCGAGGCGGTCAAGAACGTCACCCATGCCTTCGCCGGGGACGCCGCGCAGGCCACGCCCTCCACGGAGAAGGAACAGGGAGCGGAGGAACACGGTCAGCGGAGCATCACCGCGGCCGACCCGGGACGTTCGACCGCTGCGCAGGCTGCGATGCACGCCGCCGAGGCCGCGGAGAAGGCCGTGGCCGACGCCCGAGACGACGTGCGCAGGGCCGGGGACGCCCGTGGCGGGCCGACGCCCGCGCCCCGCAACGGGGACAGCGACAGCGAGTAGCGGTCACGGTCGGCGGGACGCGGTCCCGGTCCCCCGGCAGGCGGGCCGTTTCCGGGCACCGGTGGCCGGGGCTCGGGCAGAGGAGGCCGGGACCGCCGGAGCCCGTCGGGGACAGCGGGGCTCCCGGCCGCTGTCCGCTCAGTTCTCGTCGGAGATCTCGTGGACCGTGAAGGAAGGGAACAGCACGTCGCTGGTGGCCTCGTGCCCCGGGGCGGCACGCGCCGTGATCCCGGCTCGGCGGCGGTCCTCCTCGTCCTCGGCGTCGTCGGGCAGCGGGTTGTCGTCCACCGCGGACACCGCGAAGTCGTCGTTGACCCACAGGCTGAGCTCGAGGGTGTCCTCCTCGTCGTCGTACTCGCAGGCGAGCGCGACCGTGTTGGTCACCGCTTCGGAGGCGTCGTAGGCCGCGATCCCGGCGCGCTCGTCACTGTCGGGGTCGGTGGTCCCGAGCTCCTCGAGGTGCTCGTACTCCTCGAACCCGGACACGTCGGTTGCGGAGGCCAGGGCGTTGTCCCCGGACTCGTCCGAGGAACGCCGGATCTCGGCCTGCTGCCCGTCGGCACGGACCACGCCGTCGTAGTGCGTGAACTCGTCCTCGCCGTCGTTGCCCCAGCAGCGCACACCGAACGTGGACTCGCCGGGGCCCTCCAACACGTGTGCCTCGGTCGTGACCAGCACGCGGTCGGGCAGGGCCTCGTCCTCCCGCGTGAGCCATTCGCCCCGTGTCTCCTGGTTGGTGGGGTCCACGTGCAGCAGGGCCGCCTGCTCCTGTGGCCAGTAACCGTCGTCGTCCGGGGTGCCGTTGTCGAACGAACCCTGGATCCAGTCCGGCTGCGTGGAGAAATCGGTGTCGTACAGCGACAGGGTGTTGTCGGGAACCGACGGCGGCCGGGTCAGCACGAACACGGCGACGAGCACCATCACCAGGACCGCGGCACCTCCGGCGAGCAGCGTGATGCGCTTGCGGCGCTCGGCACCGGAGGGGCCGCCCGGGCCGGGCTGCGGGTGCCCGGGGGCACCGGGGACACCGGGGCCTCCGGGGCCGGCCGGCGCAGCGAATGCCTGCTGTCCGTGCGCGGGCGAGGCGTGCGCGTACGGGTGCTGTTGGGGGTGGGGCCCGGCGTGCGGCTGGTGGCCATGCGGAACCTGGTGGGGCTGTTGCGGCCCGCCCGGCGGATGGTGCGGAGGCTGAGCGCCGGACGGCGCGAACCCCTGCTGCGCTGTGTAGGCCCGGGTCGGCGGGGTCGCATACGGGGTGGTCTCCTGCCCCTGCAGCCCCGTCACCGGCTGGTGCGGGCCGCTCGGCGGTTGGTTCGGCCCGCTCTGGGGGTGCTGGGGCCCGCTGGGTGCGGCCGGGGCCCCGGCCCCGTGCGCGGCTGTCTCCTGAGGAGGGGTTCCCGGGACCGGTGCGCTGGCAGGCGGGGACCACGATGTCGAGATGGTCCTGTTGACCTCGGCCTCCTCCGGCTGCGGCTGCCCCGTGAGCCTGGCCAGGAGCTGCTGGGAGGTCGGCCGGTTGCGTGGATCCTTGTCCAGGGCCGCGACCACCAGCTCCGACAGGCCCTGGTCGAGCCCGTCCAGGCGCGGCGGCGCGGAGGAGATGTTGTGCAGCACGGCCGGCACCGTCGGGGCGTCGAAGGGCGCCGAACCGATGCCTGCGAAGGCCACCAGGCAGCCCCAGGCGAAGATGTCCGCTGCCGCCGTGGGCTGCTCGCCCAGGATCAACTCCGGGGCCATGTACGAGGGTGTCCCCATGAGTTGGCTGGACCGGGTCACCGAACCCGCGGAGTCGTCCAGGGCGCGCGCGATCCCGAAGTCGATGACCTTGGGGCCCACCGGGGACAACAGCACGTTCGCGGGCTTGAGGTCGCGGTGGATGATCCCTGAACCGTGGATGGCCGTCAGCGCCGCGGCCACGCCCATCGCCAGGCTCTCCAGGGTGCCGCCCGACATCGCGCCGTCGGCCCGCACCGCTTCGTCCAGGTTAGGGCCCGGTACGTACTCCGAGACGATGTAGAGCGGTTCACCCTCCAGCCTGGCGTCGATGACCCCTGCAGTGGAGAAGCGCGCCACCCGCCGGGCCGACTCGACCTCGCGCGCGAAGCGGCGGCGGAAGTCCTCGTCGTCGGCGAGGTCGGGGTGGATGAGCTTGAGCGCGACCTTCTGCCCGGATCCGTCCTCGGCGAGGTAGACGGTGCCCATGCCGCCGCGCCCCAGCCGACTCGCCACGCGGTAGCCGTTCAGCTCGTGCGGATCGCCGGCACGCAGAGGCTTGCCGCTGTTGTGGCCGTTGGACATCACGGTGGGGGGTTCCTCGCATCATCGATCGGGTTCGCGGTCAACAGGGTACCGAGGCGGTTGCTGCGGCATGCTCGGGAGCCCGGAGCCGGGGCGTTCCCCGGGGATGGGAACGTCTTTCGGGGCGCGCAGGTGCTCAGCCGCCGACCTCGTACAGGCTGTAGTCCTCGAAAAGCACCCGCAACGGCTGCTCGCCCTGACCCCGGTCGTAGGCTATGCGCTGTTTGCGCACCAGCTCGTGGCCGCCGTGGTCGGTCGGCGCCGTGTTCTCGTCGACCGCCTGCGCCACGAGCCGGTCGTTGACCCACGCCTTCACGGTGGTGCGGCCGGGGCGGTCGCCGTCGCGGGTGTCGGAGTCGCAGGAGAGCTTGATGTTGTTCGAGGCCGGATCGTCGTCCTCGTCTGCTCCGCCGGCCACCGTCGGGTAGGGCTCGAAGTCCGGTACGGGGCCGTTCGCGAGCTCCTCCGAGCCGTCTGTGTCGGGGGTGTTCCGGGTCAGGTCCGCCTGTTCGCCGTCGGCGCGTACCGAGAGCCGGTAGGTGGCGTGGTGTACGGGATCGTCCGAGGTGCCCTCCGGGTCCGTGTCGGGCTCGTGGTACTCGTCGGTGCACTCCACACCGAAGGAGAGGTACTCGTACCCCTCGAGGATCCGCACGTCCGCCTCGACCAGTAGGGAAGGCGGGAGGTCGCCGCCGTCGACGCTCGGGACCCCGAACACGGCGCCGGACCACGGGTCGGACTCCTCGGCCGGGTCGTAGGCCATCACCTGACCCTCGCCCGGGAGGTGTCCTGAGGCGTAGGGGTCCTCCTCCGGTTCGTGCACGCTGTCGCTCCACTGCGGGTTCGTGGCGAAGTCGGTCGCGTAGAGGCTCGTGAGGTCTTCCGGAGGTCCCTCGCCCCCGGAGAACACGAAGAACGCGGTGGCGCCGAGCAGGGCCACCGCTGCTGTTCCTGCGCCGAAGACCCACAGGCGCCGGCGCCCGGGTGTTGCCGGTGGGCGGGGCGCACGGGCGTGGGCGGACGGCCCTTGTGGCGGGTTCCGGGGGTCGGGTCCGGGGTGTGGAGGGGTGCCGTAGGGGCCGGGAGGACCCGCGGAGCCGGGGGGTCCCCCCGGCGGGGGACCGGCGCTGTTCGACGTCACTGCTGCAACCTCGGGGGTCGGTTCGGGATGGGGCGCGACGGCGGTCGCGCGGGATCGGTGCTGGTCTCGGCGTATGTGGGGAGGCGTGTGGGCGTGCGTGGAGAAGACGGTGTCGAGAAGGAGGATGCCGAGCCTGTGGAAACAGTTTCAAGGCCGACCCGATTTCGCTACCATGGGAACACCTGTTCGAACGGTCGTCCTTCCCCGCGGCCGGGCCTGCCGGGTGCGTCGAGCGTGCCCCGGGCCGGAGTCCGACGAAATCCGGAGACAGCAAGACATGGGGGAGACATGAGCCGGTACTACGGGGCCCAGATCACGGTCGTGGAGGACGACGGGCGGCCGGCCAGGTTCACCTGGGACGGGCGTGTGTACGGGGTACGCCGTATCATCGACCACTGGGTCAACGTGCGTATGGACTGGGCGCCCGTGCCCGGCGGCGGTGTGCCCGAGCGGTGGCACTGGCGTGTGGAGGCCGGAACCGTACGGGCGCAGGGGGTGTACGAACTACGCAAGGACACCGCCAGCGGGCAGTGGTCGCTCTCGCGGGTGTGGGACTGACGGTGGCCGGGCGGCCGTGGCATGGGGCAGGGTGGAACCGGCTCGGGGTGCCGGCCTGCCCCGAACACCCGGAACACGGGTCGGGGATGCGTGGATCGGCGCGGAGCCGGTGGTTCCGGTGGGCCCGCGGTTTTGTGGCTCAGGGTGACCGCGGCCCCGAACGCGGGCTCGGGCCGATTGCCGTTCGCGGGGCCGACGGCGTCGGGCCGCGAGATCCGTCGATCCCGGAGCAGTCGTTCAAGGGCGCGGATCCGACGGCAGCAGGCTGTAGACGGCCAGATCGTGCCGGGTCCCGCCGTGGCCCGGCATCGCACTGCGCTCCACGCCCTCGAACGAATAGCCTGTGCGCTCCGGGATCCTGCGGGACGGCGTGTTCGCTGTTGCCGCCTTGATCTCGATGCGCCGGAACCCCTGGTCCAGCGCCCACCGTGACACCGCCACGACCGCCTCGGTCATGTAGCCCCGATTGCGCGCCCACGGTGAGGTCCAGTACCCGAGCTCGGCGTTCATGGCCGCCCAGTTGACGCGCATCAGGCCGATCGCCCCGACCAGGCGGCCGCCGCCGGCCTCGGTCGCTGCCCACTGCTGGCCCTCGCCGCGCGTGCGGATGCCCGGCGAGACCTCACGGCACCACTCCTCGGCGTCCTTGCGGGTGTAGGGGGTGTCGGGCGCTGGGATCGGGATCCACTTCTGCAGCTCGGGGTCGCTGCACGTGGCCAGGACGTCATCGATGTCGTCCTCGATGAAGGCCCGGAGCAGGAGCCGGTCCGTCTCGAGCACGACCGAGGGCAGCATCTTCTTCTCCTGGAGATCGCTCACGGCGGGTGGGTTCCCTTCGTTCCGGCGGTGGGGGTGGGGGTCAGGCTATGGGGCGGAAATGGGCAGCGCATCCGGTTTTCCTCGGCCGCCCGCTGCCTGCTTCGTCCCGTTCGTGGTGGTCTCGGAGGAACGGGCGCGGGCGGTCTCTGGCACAGTTGTGGGTGACTTGGGCACCCGGACGGGCCGGGTGGCGCTGCCCGGGGCGCGGGTTTCCTTCCTCCATCTTTTCCCCGCGCCGGAACGGGTGTGACGGGCAGCGGTCGACCTCTCCGGGGAGCGAAACATGACCGACGACGACCGCAATGGCAGCCGTCCGGAGCCGGGGTTCTCCGGGTTTCCGGGGAGCGCGAGGGCTGCCGGGGATCCTGGGGCCGGTGACGCCGATGCGTCGGCGAACGCTTCGGACGGCGCCCCGGCTGTCGCTCACGGTGAGGGAGAGGCCGGAGCGCTCCTCGGCGGGCTGTTGGACGGACTGCCCGAGAGCGGACGCGGCATCGGGGACGTCGGTGAGACGGCCCCTGCCAACCCCTTCCGGACGCCGGATCCGGGCTCCGGTGCACAGCCGGGCCCGCAGGCCGAGGCGGAGGAGCCCGGCAGCTCGGGCCTTCCGCGCGACGCCGCCCGGGGTGCCGCAGATCCCCCGCCCGGCGTGGCCCCGGCGGATGCACCCCCGCCCACCGGTCCGCCGGTGAGTACCGACGCCGACCCCTTGGGGCCGGTCTCTGCCACGGGCCCCCCGGGCCCCTCGGCATCCGAAGGAGCCCCGGAGGCTCCGGCAGCCCGGGCGCCCGAGGACGACTCGTCCGTCGGTACTGCGCCTGAGCAGAACCCCGCGCCCGGCCGAGCTGTGCACGGGGTCTCCGGTGAACCCGGTTCTCCTGCCCCGGAGGGGCCGCAGAGACCCCTCCCCGGGGCATCGGCCTCCGGCGGACACGTTCCCGAGGAACCCCGGAGGTCCGCCGAGCCGGATCCGCTCGGAACACGGGAAGCGCCTCCGGCGCTCGGAGAGCAAGACCGTGCACCCGACGACCTCGGCGCACGTGAACCGCTCGGTGCCGATGCAACGGGCAGTGCGCGGGGGGCACACGCCCGGACGGACGCCCCGGTGGCCGGTGCTTCGGCCGGCTCCGGCAGCACCGGTGAAGCCGCTGCCGCCGCCATGGGTGCCGATGGGGGCGACACCGGCGCCCACAGCCAGGTGCCGGCGAACGCGGCCGGTGCGGGAACCGGCGTGGACCACGAGAACGCAGGCGCCGACACCGGTACCGGAAGCAGGACCGGTGCAGGAGGACACACGGTTCCGTCCGCCGCGGGCGGGCACGCGACCGGCTTCGACCTCAACGTCGAGCCCTACGGTGTCGCCGAGAGGTCCGCACATGACACACACGCCACACGTGATGCACAGGTCGCGGATGGCGCGCGTGACGCGCAGGGTGAGCACGAAGCTCAGGCCACCCGCGGCGTGCAGGGTGCGGATGACCCGTCGGCCGCCGCGGGCGCCGAGTACGGCCCCCGTGCGGCGCAGGACGCCTCTGCGGCCGACGGTCAGGACGCCGGCGCCGACCTCAGCGGCGCGTCAGGAACGCAGGGGAGCTCTGACGCCCTTCGACGGCCCGAGGTGACGGACGTTCCGGAGCCCCCTGAGGATTCCGACGTTTCTGCGTCCCCGGAGTCTCCTGACCGGCCCGCGGTCCCCGGGGCTGCTGAGCGCTTCGCGACCGCTGCGGTGCCTTCTGCCCCGGAGATGCAGCACGGGCCTGTCGTGCCCGGTGAAGTGGACGAGGCCGAGGCTCCTGCGCCCGCATCCGGCGCGCATGCCGCGCCCGCTGCGGACGGAGCGCACGGCGAGCACGAGCGGCAGGGCGCGCGGAGCGGATCCTGTGCGGCACCGCGCAACCCGGCCGAACCGGGTGCCGATGCAGCACCGCATGGCGACGGGGAAACGCACGCCGATCCAACACCCCACCGCGGTTCCGGAGACCGCGTCCGCACCGCCGCCGGCCAGGCCTACGCCGACGCCGAGCGCGAGGCGGTCTACCGCACGATCCGCGAACGCCGCGACGTCCGGGTCGGGTTCCGCCCCGACCCCGTCGCCCACGACCTCCTCACCCGTGTACTCGAGGCCGCCCACCAGGCACCCAGTGTCGGCCACGCCAAACCCTGGGACTTTCTCGTCGTGGACGACCGCGCCCTGCGCACCCGCGTACACGATCTCGCCCGCGCCGAACGCGAAGGCCATGCGCGCTCCCTCCCGGGCACCCGCGCGCACGCCTTCTCCGGACTCAAGGTCGAGGCGATCCTCGAGGCCCCGCTCAACATCGCCGTCACCGTGGACCCCACGCGGGGGCCCCAGCCCTCCGCAGGCCGCGACTCCCGGCCCATGAGCGCCCCCTACTCCGCAGCACTGGCCGTGGAGAATCTCTGGCTCGCTGCCCGCGCGGAGGGCCTCGGGGTCGGCTGGGTCTCGTTCCTCGACGAACGCGACGTCGCCCGCGCCCTCGACCTGCCCCCTCACCTCGACGTCGTCGCCTACCTGTGCGTGGGCCACGTCGACGAGTTCCCCACCGAACCCGAACTCGGCCTCGGAGGCTGGGCGAAGGGACGTCCCCTGTCCTGGGCGGTCCACCACGACCGTTACGGCCGCCGCGGCCTGCCGGGCCGGGAACCCACGAGCTTGCTGGAGGAGACCATCGCCGCCAACGGAGCGCTCAGCGCCCGCGCCGTCGAGGAGGCCAGAGACCGTCAGAGCAGAATGAGCAAACCCCCGGGCTCCCTCGGTGTCCTGGAGGAGGTCTCCGTGCGCCTGGCCGGCCTCTCCGGCGAGTGCCCGCCGCCGATCCCCGAACCCGCCGCTGTTGCGGTGTTCGCGGGCGACCACGGCGTGCACGCCCAGGGGGTCACCCCGTGGCCGCAGGAGGTCACCGCGCAGATGGTGCAGACCTTCCTGTCGGGCGGAGCGGTCGTCAACTCCTTCGCCGCGCAGGTCGGTGCGGACGTCACCGTCGTGGACGTGGGGGTGGTCGCCGATCTCCCGCCGTCCGCCGGACTGCTGCCCCGCAAGGTCGCCCGCGGCACCGCCGACCCCACCCAGGGCCCGGCCATGACCCGCCCGCAGGTCCTCCAGGCCCTGGAGACCGGGATCGAGGTGGCCCGCGACATGGTCGCCGCGGGCCACCGGTGCCTGATCACCGGCGACATGGGCATCGCCAACACCACCCCGTCCGCCGCCCTGGTGTGCGCCTACACGGGCGCTTCGCCCGAGGACGCCACGGGCGTGGGCACCGGTGCCGATGAGGCGGCCCACCGTCACAAGGTCGACGTGGTCCGCCGTGCCCTGGAGGCCAACCCGGTGGACGCCTCCGACCCGGTCGGAACCCTCGCTGCCCTCGGAGGACTGGAGCACGCCGCTCTGGCCGGGTTCGTGCTCGGCGGTGCCGCCACGCGCGTTCCGGTCCTCCTGGACGGTGTCATCGCGGGCTCGGCCGCCCTGGCCGCCGCGGCGATCTCCCCGGAGTCGGTGAGCGCCTGCTTCGCCGGGCACCGTTCCTCCGAACCCGGGCATGCCGTCGCCCTCGACCACCTGGGCCTGCGCCCCCTGGTCGACCTGGAGATGCGGCTGGGGGAGGGCTCGGGCGCCCTGCTCGCTCTGCCGATGCTCCAGGCCTCGGCGCGCGCCCTGCGTTCGGTGGCCACCTTCGAGGATTCCGGGATCACCGCTGCCCAGTGACCCCGCGCGGCCGGCCGCACGTGCGGTCCCGCCCCGTGCCCGCCCCCGGGTGCGGGGCGGGTCACACCGTCCGAAGTGCCCCGATTTACCTGTGTGTTACACCTCTCTGACAAGGTGATACATAGGAATCGCCGTATCAGCGCCGGCGGTGTGGGTCTCCGACCCACACGTACCCCGCCGACGTCGCCGGGGGCCGGCCGGACGACCGAAGGGGAGCGCCCATGACCTATCTCCTTGGTTTGCGCATGGCCGGACGCGACGTGCTCGTGGTCGGAGGGGGAAGGGTCGCCCAGCGTCGCATCCCCGTCCTCATCGAGTCGGGCGCCCGGGTGCACCTCATCTCGCCTGCCGTGTCAACGGTGCTGGAGGACCTCGCCGCCGCCGGGCACCTCACGTGGGACGCGCGCGGCTACGAACCCGGCGACGTCGCGGGCCCGGACGCCGCCGCCTACTGGCTGGTCCACGCCGCCACCGACGACCCCGCGGTCAACGCCGCCGTCGCCGAGGAGGCAGAGAGCGCCCGCCTGTGGTGCGTGCGCGCCGATGACCGGCACGCCTCCGCGGCCTGGACCCCGGCCAGCGGCAGCGTCGGCGACGTCACCGTGGGTGTGGTCGCCTCCGGTGACCCCCGCCGTGCGGCCGGGCTCCGCGACGCCGTCACCGGACAGCTCGCCGACGGAACTCTGGACGCCCGCCGCGGCCGTGAACGCCACTCCGGTGTGGCCTTGGTCGGTGGAGGCCCCGGCGACCCGGGCCTGATCACGGTCCGCGGACAGCAACTGCTCTCCCAAGCCGACGTCGTGGTCGTGGACCGGCTCGCACCCACATCCCTGCTCGACAGCCTCCCGGCCGACGCGGAGATCGTCGACGCCGCCAAGATCCCCTACGGTCGTTCCATGGCGCAGCAGGCCATCAACGAGGTCCTCGTCGACCGCGCGAAACAGGGCAAGTTCGTGGTGCGGCTCAAGGGCGGCGACTCCTTCCTGTTCGGCCGCGGCGGGGAGGAAGCCGCGGCCTGCGCCGAGGCCGGGGTTCCGGTCCTGGCCGTGCCGGGTGTGACCAGCGCACTCGCAGCCCCTGCTGCTGCCGGTGTGCCCACCACCCACCGCGGCGTCTCACAGAGCGCGCACGTCGTCTCCGCCCACGTGGCGCCCGACGATCCGCGTTCGACCGTCGACTGGGCCGGGCTCGCGGCTTCGGGCGGTACTGTCGTCGTACTCATGGGTGTGGAGCGCCTGGACAAGGTCGCCGAGGCGATGGTCACACACGGTCGCGACCCCGGAACCGCCGTCGCTGTCGTGCAGGAGGCAACGCTGCCTGGGCAGCGAACCGTGACGGGTACTCTGGCCACCATCGCCGCCGAGGCCCGATCGGCCGACGTGCGGCCCCCGGCGGTGGTGATCATCGGAGAAGTGGTCAAAACAGCGCGGGAACTTGACATACTGCACACGGGAACCCAGTTCGAGACCCGTCGACTGGCGACCGGGCGCGATCTCCAGTGAGACCCCTCCGGCGGCGTCCGTCCGAGCCGGTGGGGACAGATCAGTACCGATGAGGAGGGCATACCGATCATGACCCGGCCGTCGGCTGCACCGAACGCCACCGGCTCCGGTGCCTCGGACCGGTTCGACCCAGGACCGGCCGCCACCTCCGACCAGACCACCGAAGGGCACCACGACGTGCCCGAGGCGGGGCCCCCGCACGCCGCCGGGCGCCGGGGGCCGACCGTCCCCATCCCCGCCGGGCCGGCCAAGCACCGCGCTCCGTCCGCCGACGACGGCCGCTTCGAAAAGGTCCTGGAGTCGCTGCGCACCCAGATCCGGGACCTCCGCTTCGCCGAGGGCCTGCCCGGTGCCGAGGAGGGCGCCGAGCTCCAGGCCGACGTCCTGGCCCAGCTCTCCGACTACGTGCTGCCGCGTGTGCGCCGCCCCGACATCCCCCTGCTGATCGCCGTGGCGGGGTCCACCGGCGCGGGCAAGTCCACCCTGGTCAACAGCCTGGTGGGCGAGCAGGTCACGACCACGGGCGTGCGCAGGCCCACCACCAACAGCCCCGTGCTGGCCTGCAACCCGGCCGACGTCGACTGGTTCAGCGAGTCGCACTTCATCCCGACCCTGCCGCGCGTGCGCCAGCAGGGCCTGGCGATGCCCGGTAAGGACGGCATGCTCGTGCTCGCCGCGAGCGAGGCCATGCCGCCCGGGGTTGCGTTGCTGGACACCCCGGACGTCGACTCCGCCGTCGCCGCCCACCACGAGTTCGCGTCCAAGTTCCTGGACGCCGCCGACCTGTGGGTGTTCGTCACCACCAGCACCCGCTACGCCGACGCCCGCGTGTGGGAGTTCCTGCAGGTGGCCCGGGACCGCGACACCTCCTTGGCCGTGGTGCTCTCCCGGGTTCCGCGCAAGGGCCGCCGCCAGCTCCTCGACCACTTCGGCGCGATGCTGGAGGCCAACGGGCTGGGCAACGCCACCCGGTTCGCCGTCCCCGAGACCGATCAGATCTCCGCGGAACGCTTCACCTCCAACGTCGCCGACCCGGTGCGCGACTACCTCGCCGACGTCGCGGGCGAGGCCGAGCAGCGCGACCGCGTCTCCCGCCGCACCTTCATCGGCGTCATCGACAGCTTCGCCCAGCGCGTGCCCGAGCTCGCCCGCTGCGTGGAGGGGCAGATCGAGCTCTCCCGGCAGTTGGAGACGGTCGTGGACGAGGCCTACGCCGGTGCCGCCCGTCGCATTGACTCCGGCCTGGGGGACGGCTCCCTCCTACGCGGAACCCTGCTGGCGCGCTGGCACGAGGTCGCCGCCAGCGGTGAGCTCGCCAAGACCTTGAAGATGCGCAGCAAGCGCGGCCGCAAGGCCAAGGCGCAGCAGGCCGAACGCGGGCAGCGTGTGGCTTCCCTGGAACGTGCGGTGCGCGACGCCCTGGAGGCCCTCGTGGTCTCGGCGAGCGAGCGCGCCTCCGACGAGGTCGGGGAACAGTGGCGCACCGTCTCCGGCGGCGGGGACCTCGCGGCGAAGGCGCTCGAACAGCCCGGGACCGGGATGCTCACGCAGCAGATCCGGCAGGAGATCGCCGAGTGGCAGCGCGAGATCGCGGAGATGACCGCGGCGAGTGGCGCCACCAAGCGTTCCGTGGCCCGGTTCGTCACCTTCGACCACGACGTTGTGGCCCTGGTCCTGATCATCGACCTGCTCGGTTACGAGCGCAGCCAGTCGGGGGGCGGAGCCCACGCCGCCGAGACCTCCGGACCCTCACCGCAGCGCCTGCTCAAGGGGTTGTTCGGAGCGCCGTCTCTGCGCAGCATGGGCGCGACCGCACGCGACAACCTCCGGGAGCGCATCGAGGGGCTGCTCCGTCGTGAGCGCCTGCCCTTCGACACCGCGCTCGCGTCGGCGGGGGTCCCGTCGGAGGACGCCGCTGTCCAGCTCTACCAGGCCACGTACAACCTTGAGATAACACGATGACGACTCAGTGGAACCCTGCGGGGCACCAGGGCGAGCCCGGCGCGGACGGCAACGGCAACGGCAACGGGAAGGACGCGGGCGCCGGCACGGACCGCGTGGCCCAGCACGGATCGGACGCGCAGTCTCCGGCGGCGGACCCGGATCCGGCCCCCGAGCGTGCCGATGCCGAACCCGACCCCGGCCCCTGGCGCGTGTACACGATGCCGGTGCCCGAGCACCCGGATCACAGTGGTGAGACGGGCACGGAGTCCGAGTCCGAGGAACCCGGCTACGACGGGATCACCGGCTATCCGGCCCCTGCGGGTCCCGGTGGTCCGGGGGAGCAGCCACAGCCGCGTTCCACCGGCCGTCACGCACGTCCGGCGGGGCCGGGAGGAGGGCCCGGTCCCGAGAGCGGCGACGACGATCCCGACGGTCTCGCGGGTTGGGTCGGCAGTCTCACGGACGCTGCGGACGACGCCCGGATCGCGGGCCGGTCGACCGGGTCGTTCCCCGCGGTGTCCGGTCGCGATGCGGCCGCGGCACAGCCCGGGGCGGAGGACTCCTGGACCGAGACGGTTCGGCCCGAGGGCCGGTCCCGGTCCCGGTCCGGTTCGACCCCCGCGGAGGGGTCCTGGACCGAGACGGTCCGCCCCTGGGCGGCCCGCCCCGAGGACTCCGCCGCAAGAGCGGGCGGTGCCGGGCCGGCCGGGTCCACGGGCGCTGCTGGAACCGGGGCGATGTCCGGGACCGGCAGCTCCGACGGTGTGCACGAGGGGCCCTGGGTAACCGGGGGTGGGGATGCAGGGGCCACAGGCGTCACAGGAACCCCTGTTCCTTCGGACACTTCCGAGACCACGGGTGGGCAGGCCGCTGGGCGTCCGGACACCCCGGTCGCTGCGAACGGGGCCCACGAGACGACCGGACCCACTGGTGCCAACGGGACCGCGGAGCCCGCAGAACCCACCGGCGCGGCCGGCCGGGATGCCTCCGGTTCACTGGCCGCGGAGGGCGGACGGTCTTCGGGGGACTCAGCGGGTGACCTGCTCGCCGACGACCCCGATGGCTCCGACGGTGCCGCTGTGTCTGCAGCTTCCGCGGTCTCCGACGCGTCGGCGCAGGACTCGGGCGGCGCGGAGCGCGGTCCGGACGAGCCCGAGCCGTTGCCGCACCGCGTGCCGGGAACCTCGCCGATGTCGGGCGCCTTCCGGGCCGTGAGCCCCGACGACAGCGCCACCGGTGACCTCGAGAGCGCTTCTGACCCCGACGGCGATTCCGACGACCGCTCGGACGCCGGCTCCGACGAGCACGAGTACCGCCCGACCAACCACGACACCTGGCGCCCGGCCCGCACCTCCACCCGAGAGGAACTGGTCGAACGCCTGGACGCACTCGGCTCCCTGCACGAACTCGGCGAGGGCGAACTCCCCTCCCACGTGACCGAACGCTCGACCCAGCTCCTGGAGCACGCCGGTGCGCGCCTGAACCTGTCCGGCGACCACACCGTCGTCGCCCTGGCCGGTGGCACCGGCAGCGGCAAGTCCTCCCTGTTCAACGCCTTGTGCGGCCTGGAACTGTCGCAGACCGGCATCACCCGCCCCACCACCTCCAAGGCGCACGCCTGCGTGTGGGGGCACGAGGGCGCCGACGAACTCCTGGGCTGGCTGGGGGTCCCGGAGCGCTACCGCCACTCGCGCACGGGTGTGCTCGACTCCGGCAACTCCGAGATGAACGGGTTGGTCCTGCTCGACCTGCCCGACCACGACTCGGTGCGCAGCATGCACACCGCCGAGGCCGACCGGCTCATCGGCTCCGTCGACCTGCTCGTGTGGGTCCTCGACCCGCAGAAGTACGCCGATGCCGCTGTCCACCATCGCTATCTGGCCAAGATGGCCGGGCACGGTGCGGTGACCGTGGCCGTGCTCAACCAGGTCGACCGGGTCGGCAACGACGAGCTCGAGGAGCTGCTCACCGACCTGCGGCGCCTGCTGGAGAGCGAGTCGGGCGTGCACCCGCGCATCGTCACCACCTCGACCACCATCGACCAGGGCGTGGACGATCTGCGCGATTTCCTGGTCGAGACCGTGCACGAGCGCCGCGCCCTGGTCGACCGGCTCGACGCCGACCTCGACGTCGTCATCGGGGACTTCGAACCGTTCCGGGGCGAGGGGGAGATCCCCACGACCGTCTCCGCCGAAGTGCGATCCTCCCTGCAGAACGGGTTGTCGAACGCTGCTGGGGTCAGCGCGGTCGCCGACGTCACCGAGGCCAACGACGTGCGTCGCGGTCGACGCCGGGTCGGGTGGCCGGTGGCGCGCCGACTCGCAAAGCTGCGCAAGGATCCCCTGGCCGCGGTGCAGCTGGACTTCGTGCGCCGCGACACCGAGAACGGGGTGTCCGGCCGGGTCGACGCGCACGAGGCCGAGCTGGAGAAGTCCCTGGTGGAGGCTGCCGACAGCGTCTCCGAGGGCATGCCGTCGATGTGGCGCCGACGTCTGCGCGCGGCGGCTCGTTCCGGCGTGGGGGAGCTGCCCACCGAGCTGGGTGAGACCGTCGACGCCGCGGTGCGCGGATCGGAGCGGACCCCCTCCTGGTGGGGCTTCGCACGGTTGGTGCAGTACGTGCTGCTGGGCGTTGCCGGCGTGGGCGCGGCCTGGGCACTGGTGTCGGCCGTGAGCTGGACGGGCGGTGGCATCACCGGCCTCCGGATGTTCGACGACCCGGTCTTCATCGCCTACTCGGGCGCGGTTGTGGCCGCCTCGCTGGTGGTCGGCTGGCTCACGGGGGTCGGTTGCGGGAACCTCGTGGAGGTCGCGGCCGTCCAGCGGCGGGAGGAGATCGAACGAACCGCGGACGCGAGCCTGCGCGAGACCGCAGGGGAACGTGTCGTGCGACCGTTGGAGGCCGAGCTGGAACGGTTCCGGTCCTTCCGCCGGGCCTACGAGACCGCGCGGGGGCCCGCCGGGGACGGTTCCGAGCACGCTTCCGGGGACTGATCCGGGCAGCGGCCGGATGCGGCCCCATGCTGCCCGGACCCGAAACCGGGACCGAAGGCCCAGGCCCGGCCCGGATCCAGAGAATGCGATACACGAGAGCGCCCGGTGGCCGACCGGGCGCTCGAACCGGCCCGGGGGCGGGCGGCACAGCGGATGCCGCCCGCCCCCGGTTTCTTGCGCCGGTCCTCAGACCCAGGTCAGACCCTTGCTCATGAGCGTTCTCCGTGTCCGGTGGGGTGGGCACGTGCGGGGTCGGCCGACCGGTGAGTGACAGCCTTCCGGCTCCCCGGTCGGGCGTCCGTTCCACGCAGGATGCCCGAGTTCGCGGGCGATCCCAACCCCTTCCCCGGAGGAGCTGCCCGAGGAACCTTGCTCCTGCCTGCGCTGGCAGTACAATGAGCAATAAATGAATTACTCAACGTAATGTAAAGTGGGTAGTGTGTGGTCGACAAGGATGCGGATGATGCTCTAGGGCGCGCAGGAGCAGAGGTGCCATGGGGGGTGGCGTTCCGGCACTGCGGGGGGACTCAGTGCGATCACGTTCCGTCTGAAGGAGAACCTCTGGAGAGGGTCGGCCCATCACAGGGGTGAATGGGGCAGTCGACACGGAGTGAGTTCGGGAGGGAGGCGGGAGACGTGAGTATCTCGGAGCAACCGGCGGCGGAACGGGAACACGGTGAACGCCCCGGCTGGCCGATCCTGCAGCAACCCCCGGGGTTCGTGGTCTACCTGGGGCTGCTGGTGTGCGCCGTGCTGTTCCTCATCGGCGTGGCCGCGGCCCTGACAACACTCACCACATCGGACGTGGTCACCTTCGCCGCGCTCACCCTGTGCGCCGGTGTTTCCGTGGAAGGCGTGCGCCGCCTCGGACAGCCGCGCGGGCTCTCGCACGACCTGCTGGGGGCCTGGTGGTTCCCCGTGGTCGTGTTGCTGCCGCCGGTCTATGCCCTCCTCGTGCCGCTCCCGGTGTTCATGCTGCTGCAGTGCCGCGTTCGGCGCGCGTGGGTGCACCGGCGGGTGTTCAACGCGTGCTCGGTCGCGCTCTGCGGGTTCCTGGCCTCGGTGTTCTGGCACGGTGTACACGCGGGGGACCCGATCGCGGGGGTGGGCGGTTCCACCGGTTCGGCCGCCTCGCTCCTGACGGTCGGCGGGGTCCTGCTGGCGGTGCTGTGCTGCCTGGCCTTCACCGGGCTCAACACAGGGCTGGTCGCTGTCGCCGCCCGGATCAGCAACGGCCCCGAGCGGGTCCGGCGTACCAACGCCGACCGCGAGGCGGTCATGGTGGACGCCGTCGAATTATGTGTCGGGATCACCGTCGCCATCCTGGCCCAACTCTCGCTGCTGCTGCTGGTGATCGCTCTGCCGCCGATCCTTCTGTTGCAGCGGAGCCTGCAGTACCACCAGCTCCGGGCAGCGGCGCGCACCGATCCCAAGACCGGATTGCTCAACGCCCCCACGTGGGAACAGGCCGCCGTGAACGCGATCGCGCGTGCACGCAGCACGAGGGGGCGTGCAGCCGTGCTCATCATCGACATCGACCACTTCAAGCGGGTCAACGACAGCCACGGACATCTCTTCGGCGACCAGGTGCTGCTCGGGGTCGCCACCACCGTCGCCCAACAGCTGCGCCAGTCCGACCTGCTCGGAAGGTTCGGCGGGGAAGAGTTCGTGGTCCTGCTGCCCGGGGCTGACGTCGGTGAGGCTTCCCGGGCCGCCGAGCGCCTGCGCGCCCGCGTCGGCGGGATGGAGATCGCCGTGGACGATGTACCCGTGGCGATCACCGTCTCGGTCGGCCTGGCGGTCACGGGGGAGCACGGGAACGACCTCGTGGAGTTGCTGACCGCTGCCGACCTGGCGCTTTACCGCGCGAAGGAGACCGGGCGCAACCGGGTGTGCCTGCCTGCCGGGCGGTCCGGGCCCGGCGCGGATGCCGTGGGTGAACCCGAGGGCACGGGCGATCCCGGTCCTGTGGACGGTCGTGGATCCGACGACGTGGACGCCTCTGCCGACAACCCTGCTCCTGTGGAGATACGCGGGGTGCAGAGCTGCCCCGCAGGGTGCGGAGGGCAGCTGCCCGGTCGGCCGGGGAACGCCTCTCCTGAGGAGGGGCTCGCTCCGGCGTCGCACTGGGATCCCGGGTACGGCGCATCGGTGCACCGTGCGGCGGAGCACCCGTGTTCGGTCGGGCGGATTCCTGGGCCACGTGAGGGCGGTGTGCCCGAGTCGGTCGTTGCCGACGCTGGGGCGTCGACGCATTCCGTGACGGCTGATCCGCATTCGCCCGTCCCGGTCGGGGAGTGCGCAGATCCCCCCGTGTCCAGAGCGTCCACGGCATCAGGGGGGTCGGAACCGTCGGTTGGGGATCCCGCCGGCGATGCCCCGGACCCGCGGGCATCGCCGGCAGAACCGCCCGGAAGCCCTTCTGGAGGTGCCTCCGGGGTCCAGGTCCCCTGACCGGGAGCACACCGACCGGGTCGTCACTGTCGCCCCGGAGCACCTGCGGGAGTTCCGGGGCGACAGAGGGCCGGACCCGGTCGGACCGGTGGCACCGGGCGGGCTTCCTCTCGCAGAGGGCCGGACTGCCGACCAGCGTTGTCCACAGGCCGTGGGAACGCCATTGCGGGGCGAATCGGCGTCACTCACCGTGAGGTCATGGCCTCACATCACATTCCTCACCCGAGCGATCCCGACGACCACTCCGACCGCGACCCCGAGCGCCACGAGCGTGAGCGTCATGTCGAACATGAGCCCGAGTACGGGCAGGCCGACCGGGCCCATGGTGAACCGATCACCGGTTCCACCGACAGCGGACCGATCGGTACGGGTCGCCCCAACGGGACCCCGCCCGAGCGCATCAGCCTGTCCTCGCCCAACGACGTCGTGGCGACCATGCCCTACCTGGTGGGGGAGCCGCCCGTACCCGGCCTGGTGGTACTCACCCTGTGCGGCAGGAGCGTGCGCTCGGTCCTGTGCCGCGATCTCGGGCGCACCGAGGCCGCCGATCCGCTCGCCTGTGCGGGACCGCCCGTGGACAGCGCGGTCACCGAAGGGGCGGATGCCGTCATCGTGGTCGGGTACGGAACCGCGGACCAGGTCTCCGGGCATGTGGGAGGTCTTGCCACGTCGGCCAGGAGGAGGGGCCTCAAGGTCCTGGAGGCCTTCAGGGTGCACGCCGGGCGGTACTGGTCGCAGTTGTGTGTGCGTCCCGGATGCTGCCCGCCGGAGGGGAGCGGGCTCGACGCCGACCGTTCCACCGGGCCCGCCGAGGCGGTGTTGCGCGGGCTGACGCCGCGTCCGCCGTTGCGCACCGTCATGGACGAGATCGCGCGGGCACGCCGGACCCTGGACCCGCCCGGGTCGCTCAGGGCCGAGACGGTCCGGGCGGCGCTCGTCGGTGCGGAGGCCGAGGCCGAGCGCCTGCTCCGGGCGGGAGAGCGGGTTCTGCGGCGGTGCGGAGCGGCGGTCCTGCGATCCGCCGTGGAGGCCGAACGCACCGGAGCAGGGCCCCACGGGGTGGAGGAGTTGGTCCGGCTCGCTGTGTTCCTGCGGGCACGTCCGGTGCGGGACACCGTCTGGGCGACGATCACCCCCGAGACCGCACGTACTCACCTGGACCTGTGGTCGCGCGTCACCCGGGCGTCCCTACCGCCCGACCACGGCGGTCGCGACCACGGCGCCGATGCGGCGTTCGTCCCCGCCGCCGACCGCGCCGCCCCGGTCCGACACGCACGTACCGACCGTGCCGCGCCTGCCGCGCTGGTCGCCGTCGCGGCCTGGCAACTCGAGGAGCTCGTCCTGGCCCGGGCGGCGTTGGAGACCTCCTTGGAAGCGGATCCGCAGTACTCCATGGCGCTGTTGATGCAGCAGGCCCTCGACGTGGGGTTGCCCGCGGAGCGGTGGATCGACCACCTCCACGACCGCTCCGGTTGAGGCCCGGCTCCCCTGGGATCGGCCGCCGGACCGGCTCACGGGGAGTGGATGTGCCGGAACGGGCCGTGCTGAACCACCGCAGAGGCTGGGATCGTGCACGGCACCCGCTTCTCCGGGCACCGTGCACACCCGGTCACCTCTCCCAGGCCGAACGCCGCAGCAGCCGGGCGCCGTTGAGGGCGACCAGGACCGTGGACCCCTCGTGGCCGGCCACGGCCAGACCCAGGGGCAGCGTGGCCACAAGATCCAGCGTCACCAGCGTCACGATGAAGCTCGCGGCGATGGTCAGGTTGGCGATGACGTAGCGACGTGCCTTCCGGGACAGACGAACCAGGTTCTCCAACGCTCCGAGCTCGTCCCGCACGATGATCACGTCCGAGGTGTCCAGAGCCAGGTCCGAACCGCGGCGCCCCATGGCCACCCCGGTACCGGCTGCTGCCAGGGCCGGGGCGTCGTTGATACCGTCCCCGACCAGCAGGACGTGCTCACCTCGTGCGGACAGCTCGCAGACGATGCCGACCTTGTCCTGCGGCATCAGGGAGTGGTGCACCGTCCCGATCCCGGTGCGCTGGGCCACGGCCGTCGCGGTGGACGCATTGTCCCCTGTGAGCAGCACGGCAGGGTTCCCGGTCAGGCCGGACACCGTGCGCACGGCATCGGGTGCGTCGGCGCGCAACCGGTCCACCAGCAGGACGGTCCCGACGACCTCCTCCCCCCACCGCACCTGCACACGGGTGCCGGTTGTCGAGGAACCACTCTCGGCCCGTTCGACGGTCACCGTTCGTCCGGAGACACGGCCGGTGACCCCGTGGCCGGGAAGCGCCTTGAAGCCGGTGGCCTCGGGCAGAGGCAGCCCCTGTTGCGTGGCTGCTTGCACGACGGCCCGGCCCAGGGGGTGCTCGCTGTAGCGTTCGACGGCCGCGGCCAGGGCCAGGACCTGGTCCGCGTCGTGGCCGGCGCCGGGCTCGACGGTACTGACCTCGGGGGAGCCTTCGGTGAGTGTCCCGGTCTTGTCGAAGGCGACCACGCCGGCGCGGCCGATGGTCTCCATGACGGTCGCCGACTTCACCAGGACGCCGTGCCGGCCCGCGTTGGCGATGGAGGCCAGGAGCGGCGGCATGGTGGAGAGCACCACGGCGCAGGGGGACGCGACGATCATGAACACGATCGCGCGCAGTAGGGCCTCTTCGAAGGTGTGGGCGAAGAAGATCATCGGCACGGTCAGCACCAGCAGAGTGCCCACGACGACGCCGAGGGAGTAACGCTGCTCGACCTTCTCGATGAACAGCTGGGTCTTCGCCTTGGTCTCGGAGGCCTCTTCGACGAGGGTGACGATGCGCGAGATGACCGATTCCGAAGCCCGACGGGTGATCTCGACAATGAGGGTGCCGGTGCCATTGACGGTTCCGGAGAGCACCTCGTCGCCTGCCTCCCGGGTGACCGGCACCGATTCACCGGTGATGGCCTGCTGGTCGACCTCGCTGACCCCTTCGGCGACGATCCCGTCACCGCCGATGCGTTCGCCCGGACGCACGATGATTCGGTGTCCGGGTTCCAGGTCCCGGCCGGCTGCCGTGGACGTGCTGCCGTCCTCGTGGAGCAGCTCGGCCTGTTCGGGGGCAAGCCCGAGCAATGAGTTGACCGAGTCGGCGGTGCGACGGGTGACGATCACCTCGAGCGCCCCGGAGGTGGCGAAGATGACGATGAGCAGCGCACCGTCGAAGACCTGCCCGATGGAGGCCGCTGCGATGGCGGCGACGATCATCAGCAGGTCCACGTCGAGGGTTTTCTCGCGCAGGGCGTTCAGGCCCGACAGCGCTTGCTGCCATCCTCCGACGCCGTAGCAGGCCAGGTAGGCGGCCCACCACAGGACCTCGGGTGCTCCGCCCAGCTGCAGGCCCCAGCCCAGGAAGAACAGGACCAGGGCGCCCAGGGCCCAGCGCACCTCGGACAGGGTGAGCGCGGTCGTGAAGATCGACGGGGGCCGGGCCAGGACGCGGCCGTCCTGGGTTGCGGGCGGGGCCTGCATCCGAGTCATGTCTGCTCTTCCGGGGCGTCCGAGGTGGCCCCGTTGGGGCGGGTGGAACTCTTGCGGGGGTCCGCGGGAACGCCGGCGCGGTGGTGGGCAGGGGTCTCGTCCAAGGCGTGCTCGGCCTGGAAGACCGCCTGCGCGACCAGCTCCCGCACGTGCTCGTCCTGCAGCCGGTAATAGACGCGGGTGCCGTCCTGGCGGGTGGCGACCACGCGGCCCCAGCGCAGCTTGGCCAGGTGCTGGGAGACGGTGGTGGGCGACTTGCCCACAGCTTCGGCCAGATCGTTGACCGAGCGTTCCCCTTCACGCAGAGCCAGGACGATTCGGATCCGGGTGGCGTCCGAGAGCAGCCGGAACACCTCTACGGCCAGGTCGACGTAAGGACTGTCGAGCCCGAACCTGCAAACCTTATTATCTTCATTCATGCGAAGATTCTAAGCTATAACCCTGCAGTCGCAACCCGATTGCTGATGCTGGTGCTGATGAGTGGACCTCGGTGAGTGCGCCGCTCGGGGCGGCTCCCGGGCTCTGGCTCCCACGGCTGCGTACGGCGCGGCGTGCGCGCACACCGGGAGATACCGGTGTGAGGCGGCGCTCACGGGCGGCCCTGGCACGGCCCCCGACACCCTAGGCTGGAGACATGCCGGAGTACATCTACACCATGAACAACGTGCGCAAGGCGCACGGCGACAAAGTCGTCCTGGACAACGTTTCGGGGTCGTTCCTGCCCGGAGCCAAGATCGGCGTCGTGGGCCCCAACGGGGCGGGTAAGTCGACGCTTCTGAAGATCATGGCCGGCATCGAGCAGCCGTCCAACGGAGAAGCACGGCTGATGCCCGGGTTCACCGTCGGGCTGCTCGCCCAGGAGCCCCATCTGGACGAGGACAAGACGGTGCTCGAGAACGTCGAGGACGGCGTTCGCGAGACCAAGGACATGATGGCCCGCTTCAACGAGATCGCCGAGAAGATGGCGACGGACTACTCCGACGATCTCATGGAGGAGATGGGCAAGCTGCAGGAGCAGCTCGACCACCGGGGCGCCTGGGACCTCGACAGCCAGCTCGAGCAGGCCATGGACGCCCTGCGCTGCCCGCCCAAGGACGCGTCGGTCGACAGCCTCTCCGGTGGGGAGAAGCGCCGCGTGGCCCTGTGCCGCCTGCTGCTCGAGCAGCCCGACCTGCTGCTGCTCGACGAGCCCACCAACCACCTGGACGCCGAGTCCGTGAACTGGCTCGAATCCCACCTGGCCAGCTACCCGGGCACCATCGTGGCCATCACTCACGACAGGTACTTCCTGGACCACGTGGCCACCTGGATCCTCGAGCTGGACCGGGGCCAGTTCTACCCCTACGAGGGCAACTACAGCACCTACCTCGAGACCAAGGAGGCCCGCCTCAAGGTCGAGGGGCAGAAGGACGTCAAGCGCCAGCGCCGCATCAAGGAGGAGCTGGAGTGGGTGCGCTCCAACCCCAAGGCGCGCCAGAGCAAGTCCAAGGCCCGTCTCCAGCGCTACGAGGAGATGGCGGCCGAGGCCGACAAGACCCGCAAGCTGGACTTCGAGGAGATCCAGATCCCGCCGGGTCCGCGCCTGGGCGACACCGTCGTCGAGGTCAGCAACCTGACCAAGGGCTTCGGCGACCGCGTGCTCATCGAGGACCTCAGCTTCTCCCTGCCGCCCAACGGCATCGTGGGTGTGATCGGTCCCAACGGTGTCGGTAAGACCACGCTGTTCCGGATGATCATGGGCGAGGAGACGCCCGACGAAGGCAAGATCAACATCGGGAACACGGTCGACATCTCCTACGTCGACCAGTACCGGGGCCGGATCGACGACACCAAGAACGTCTGGGAGACCATCTCCGACGGCGAGACCTTCATCGAGGTCGGCAAGGTCGAGATCCCCAGCCGTGCCTATGTGGCTGCGTTCGGGTTCAAGGGTTCGGACCAGCAGAAGCCGGCCGGGGTCCTCTCCGGCGGTGAGCGCAACCGTGTGAACCTGGCGCTGACCCTCAAGCAGGGCGGCAACCTGCTGCTTCTGGACGAGCCCACCAACGACCTCGACGTCGAGACCCTGGGTTCGCTGGAGAACGCGCTCCTGGACTTCCCGGGCTGCGCCGTGATCACCTCCCACGACCGGTGGTTCCTGGACCGCGTGGCCACCCACATCCTCGCCTGGGAGGGTGACGCGAACTGGTTCTGGTTCGAGGGCAACTTCGAGGCCTACGAGCAGAACAAGGTCGAGCGCCTGGGCCAGGAGGCCGCCCGTCCGCACGCTGTCACGCACCGCAAGCTCACCCGCGGCTGACACGGTCCGGTGGTCGTCCCGGGCGTGGAGTCCGGGACGGCTGCATCGGGCACAGCAACGCCCGTTCCCGCCATGGCGGGAACGGGCCTCCGGCTGAGCGTTCGGGGGCCGGGCCGATGCGGCCGGGCCCCCGACGTGCGTGCGGGGAACGTTCCGGCACCTCTGTGGTGAAGGGTCCGTACAGGCCACGTATGGACGGAGGCGCACGGCCCATGGGCGTGCCCTGGCGCGCGCAGAGGTGACCACCGCCGCGGCCTTGGCCCTCCTGTGCCGACAGGCCGTCGCATACGCTGGGGGCGATGACTTCCGCGCGTGATGACCACCAGAGCCAGGGCGAGCAGCCGGTAAGCATGACGTTCTACGAGGCCGTGGGCGGGGAGGAGTTCTTCACCCGTCTGGTCGGACGCTTCTACGAGGGCGTGGCCCAGGACGACGAGCTCCGGGCCATGTACCCGGAGGAGGACCTCGGGCCGGCCGAGGAGCGGCTGCGCCTGTTCCTCATCCAGTACTGGGGCGGGCCGCGCACCTACAACGAACAGCGCGGCCACCCGCGTCTGCGCATGCGGCACTTCCCGTTCCGTATCGGTGCCTACGAGCGCGACCTGTGGCTCAAGCACATGCGCGCCGCCGTGGACTCGGTCGAGCTCCCCGAACCGCTGGAGCGCCAGCTGTGGGAGTACATGGTCATGGCCGCGCACAGCATGGTGAACGTGCCCGAGGAGACTATGGCCCCACAGGTGTCCGAACCGACCTCGGTGTCGGTCTCCGCCGAACCCGGCTCCGGCGACGACGATGACGGCGGCGAGACCGTCACGATCTCCCTGAAGTGACGCCCGGCCGGGCAGGGCCCGGGCGAGGTCGGCCGCGGGCGACCGGGCCCTGTTCGCTGTTGCTCGTGGGGCTGGATGTGCCTGTCCGGTTCTGGGTCGGGGATCTTGCTACCAGAGCCAATATCGGCGCTGAACCCTGCTCTGGTAGCAAGATCCCCGCCCGCGGGGGGCATGGTGGGCCCGGTCGAGCGGTCGTTGATCGCTCACGAGCACTGACCAGGCACAAAACCCCATCAACGATCTAGGTGTAGTCGGCGAGGAAGGCGCGCTCGGTGGCGTTGAGCCGCCGGGCGCTCTGCTGTTCCACGTCGAAACCGACGAGCACGGTGCGGGCGCGCAGGTAGACCGTGTTCTCGTCGAGGACCTCGTAGGCCAGGGTGAAACTGGAGTTGCGCACCTCGGTGACCCACAGCTCGACCCGGACCGGTTCGGTACGCGGGAGGAGCGGGGCGAGGTAGTCGGCCTCCTGGCGTGCGACGACCATTGCCCCGAAGATCTGCTCCGTGTGGCCCTGACCGAAGTGGAGGAACGAGATGCGGGCGTCCTCCAGGTAGGTGAGCATGCGCACGTTGTTGACGTGGAACTGCGGGTCGAGGTCGGCGTAGCGGACCTGCTGCAGGTGCACGTGGCGCTGCGGTGTCTCGCTCGCCGCCGACCCGGCCTCGGTCTGTGTCACGTCGGGGATCCTCTCGTGGGTGCTCTCCGGGGGGTGTCGGACGGTTCCGATTGTCTCAACACCCCCTGGAGAGATTGTTACTCCCGAGTAGAGCAAAGCTGTGTTGTTCCTCTCGGGAACCCGCCTTGCAGGTCAGTTGCCTGCCAGGGTGGTGAGAGGGTCTGGCCCGGGCGCCATGGACCTACCGGTCAGACCGCCGCCTTCCCCGAGTGATGCGCGAGGAACGCCAGCTGTTCGGAGCTGAGCGCCACACGCCGGCTCACCGAACGAGCACTGTGCCCGACCTCGGACTCGCGCCGAAGCAGCACCGGGCTCTCCTCCGGCGCTGCAGACGTGGCCCACTGCATCTGCGCGCACAGCTTGCGGGCGTGCAGCGGGTCCACGCGGGTGTCGTTGTCGAAGACTGTGAACAGCGTCGCCGGGTACCGGGTCCCCTCGCGCACGTTGTGGTACGGCGAGTACCCCAGTAGCCAGCCCAGCTGCTCGGCGTCGTCGGCCGTGCCGTACTCCACGTTCCACAGCTGCCCCAGGCCGAAGTGCTCGTAACGCACCATGTCCAGCAGGGGCGCCGAGCACACGGCGGCGGCGAACAGGTCCGGGCGCTGTGTGACCATCGCACCGACCAGTAGTCCGCCGTTGCTGCCGCCCAGCACCGACAGTTGCCCGGGCGTGGTGACGCCGGTCGCGACCAGGTGCTCACCCGCAGCGATGCAGTCGTCGAAGACGTTCTGCTTGCGCTCGAGCATTCCGTCCCGGTGCCACTCCTCGCCCTCTTCCAGGCCGCCGCGCAGGTTCGCGACCACGTGCACACCGCCCGAACGCACCCAGGCCAGCGCCGTCGGGGAGAACGCCGGAGGCTGGGAGATCCGGAACCCGCCGTAGCCGTAGAGGATGGTCGGACGCGGACCCTCGCCCGTGTCGGCCGGCGCCACCACGAGCATGCGCACCGGGGTCCCGTCCTGCGACGTGTAGGTCACCTGCTCGACCGAGACCTCCGGGACCTCGATCTCGCCCGGAGCGTGCGCCCACGCCGTCACCTCGCCGGCCAGAGCGTCGTATCGGTACACCGACGACGGGTGGGTCGTGTCGGTGTAACCGAACCAGGCCTCGTGCCCGCCCTCCCGGCGCTCCACGATCCCGCTGATCGCGCCCAGCCCCGGCATTTCCAGTGCGCCCAGGAGTTCGCCGGTGGCCAGGTCGTGACGGGTGATCTCGCTGACCGCGTGGCGCGCCCAGGCCACCAGCAGCTCCGGACGGTCCAGCTCGGGGCCGTCGAGGATCGCGTAGTCCTCCATGACCGCCTCGGGGTCCTCCGGTACCAGCTCGTTCCAGTCACGGGGCGACGCGGGGTCGGCCACACACAGGCGCCCGCGCGGGGCGTCGCGGTCGGTGAACAGGTACAGGCGCCCGTCCCGGCCCACGTGCGGGCTCAGTGCGGCGTCCACGCCCTCCTGCACGACCGCGAACGCCGGGGCGTGGGGTGGCGACACCTTCAGGTCGGCCAGGCGCACCTCGGTGGCGGCGGAGGTGCCGCGCGAGGTGGTGACCGTCAGCCAGCGCCCGTCCCGGCTGAGGGAGGGCATGTGGAAGTCGGTCATGTCCCGGCCCGTGCCGAAGACCAGATCGTCCTCCTCGGCCGGGGTGCCCAGACGGTGCAGGTACACGCGCCGGTGGTAGTGCTCCTCGCCGTCGGGGACCTCCTCGGAGGGCAGCCGGCGCACGTAGTAGAACGCCGAGGAGTCGGGGAGCCAGGCGACGGGGGAGTAGCGGCCGCGGTCGATGGGGCCGTCCACGAGTTCGCCGGTGTCGATGTCGACGACCCGGAGCACGGACTCCTCGTCCCCGCCCTCGGAGAGTTGGTGGGCCAACAGGCGCCCGCCCGGGTCGACCTTCCAGGCGTCGAGCGTGGTCAGGCCCTCGGGGTCGAGCGCGCCGGGGTCGACGAGCACCCGCTCCTGCCCGTCCTCGCACATGATCAGTACAGCGTGTTCCTGATCGGGGTCGCGCCGCAGGTAGAAGGACCGGTCGCCGACGTGGACGGGGGCGCCCACTCCGCCCGACCCCATGAGGGCGCGCAGGTGGAGGGCGAACCGGTCCCGGCTGCTGTACTCGGCGCTCGCGCGCTCGTAGAGGGAGTCCTGCGCTTCGGCCCACCCCTTGGTCGCGGAGGAGTCGGCCTCCTCCAACCACCGGTAGGGGTCGGAGACGATGTGGCCGTGCAGGTTCTCGGTGAGGTCCAGCCGTTGGGCGGAGGGGTAGCGGAGTTCGTGCATGCTCGAAGCCTATCCAGTCCTCGGAACCGAACAGGAAAGGGTTTTGAGCGACACGGAATGGCCGGTGAATGCGGAGAACACACGGTTTCTGCATGGTCCGGCGTAAATTGGGGTGGCGCCGGGACGGTCCCAACAAGCAGACTGAATGCGGGACGCAACTCGGCGGGAACCACCGGGAGGTCCGTGTGGCAAGGCGAACGGAACCACCGATCCTCGGGTCGGTGCACAAGGAGGTCTCCTGGCTGGCCGATCGGCTGGCCGGGGATGAGACACGGCCGTCGCGTCCGGCGGCCGGGGTGGGACGATGAGTGCCCGGCACGGCGGGGCGGACGCCTCTGCACCCGCCAGAAGGCATGTGCTCCTGCTCAATGCCAGCTTCGAACCGCTCACGACATTGCCGCTGCGCAGGGCGGTCCTTCTCGTTCTACGCGAGAAGGCCGAGGTCGTGCACAGGGACGAGGCGGGGGCGCTGCTCCATTCGGCGACCAGGGCCTACGAAGTACCCTCGGTGATCCGATTGCGGCGGTACATCAACGTCCCCCACGGGCGGCGGGTACCGCTGACACGGGTGGCGCTCATGCGGCGGGACCGGCACGCGTGCGGTTACTGCGGAAAGCGTGCGGAGACCATCGACCACGTCATTCCACGCAGCCGCGGAGGCGCGCATGTGTGGGAGAACGTGGTGGCTGCGTGCAAGCCCTGCAATCACCGAAAGGCCGACAAGTTCCTGGACGAGATCGGCTGGCAACTCAACGTCACCCCGAAGGTGCCCAAGGGTCCGCACTGGCGGTTGATCAACGGCGACGTGCACGGTGATCCCCAGTGGGAGCCCTACACAGGGCACCTGGCAGCCTGAGCTTCAGGGGCCGGCCCGTCCTGCGTCCCGGCCGGCCCGAGTACGCACCCCCGCCGGGCCCGTCCCGAGCCGGCCCGGCGGGGGCCTCTCACACCGGGCCCCGGCCCCGAGGCCTCCTGAGGGCACCCTGGCCCCGTCACCGACTACTTCTCGATCTGGCTCACGTCCCGCGCCGCACCGGTGTGGGCCGAGGTGGCCATCGCGGCGTAGGCGCGCAGAGCAGCCGTCACCGGGCGCTCGCGGTCGACCGGGCGGAACCGGCCCAGCTCCTTGAGCAGCCGCTCGCGCCGGGTGTCGAGTTCGTCCTCGGGCACCTCCAGCACGATCCCCCTGTTCGGGATGTCGATGCTGACCGTGTCGCCGTCCTCCACGAGCGCGATATCGCCGCCCGCGGCCGCCTCGGGGGAGGCGTGCCCGATGGAGAGCCCGGAGGTCCCGCCGGAGAAACGGCCGTCGGTGATGAGCGCGCACGCCTTGCCCAGGCCGCGGCCCTTGAGGAAACTCGTCGGGTACAGCATCTCCTGCATGCCCGGACCCCCCTTGGGGCCCTCGTAGCGGATCACCACGACGTCACCTGGCTCGATCTCCTTGCGCAGGATCCCGTCGACGGCGTCCTCCTGCGACTCGAAGACCTTCGCGGGCCCGGAGAAGGTCCACAGCTCCTCCTCCACACCGGCGGTCTTGACGATCGCGCCCTGCGGGGCGAGGTTGCCGAACAGCACAGCGAGCCCGCCGTCCTTGGTATAGGCGTGCTCGTAGGAGCGGATGCAGCCCTGCTCCCGGTCGGTGTCCAGGCTGTCCCACCGGGTGCTCTGGGAGTAGGCCTTGGTGGTGCGCCTGCCGCCCGGCGCGGCGTGGAACAGCTCGACCGCCTCGGGAAGCGGGGACTCGGCGGCGATGTCCCACTCCTCGATGAACTCGCCGATGGTCTTGCCGTGCACCGTCGGCAAGCTGGTGTCGAGCAGGCCACCGCGGGCCAGTTCGCCGAGGATCCCGGGGATGCCGCCGGCCCGGTGCACGTCCTCGATGTGGTACTTCTCCGTGTTCGGCGCGACCTTGCACAGGCACGGGACCTTGCGCGAGACCTCGTCGATCTGCGGAAGCCCGTAGTCGACGCCGGCCTCGGTGGCGGTGGCGAGCAGGTGCAGGATCGTGTTGGTCGAGCCGCCCATGGCCACGTCGAGCGCCATGGCGTTCTCGAAGGCCGCCGGGGTGGCGATCGACAGCGGCAGGACCGAGTCGTCGTCGTCCTGGTAGTAGCGGCGCGCGGCCTCCACGACGCGGTGTCCGGCCTGCTCGTACAGAGCGCGGCGGGCGGTGTGCGTGGCGAGCACGGTGCCGTTGCCCGGCAGCGCAAGACCCATCGCCTCGGTCAGGCAGTTCATGGAGTTGGCGGTGAACATGCCCGAGCAGGAACCACAGGTCGGGCACGCGTTCTCCTCCATCTCGTCGAGCTCCTCCTGGGAGACGCTCTCGTCGGCGGAGGCGATCATCGGATTGATGAGGTCGAGCTTCTTGACCTTGGTCGCGGTGCCGTCGACGACGGTGACCTTGCCGGCCTCCATGGGCCCACCGGAGACGAAGACGGTGGGGACGTTGAGGCGCATGGCGGCCAGCAGCATCCCGGGGGTGATCTTGTCGCAGTTGGAGACGCACACCAGGGCGTCGGCGCAGTGCGCATTGACCATGTATTCGAGGGAGTCTGCGATGAGCTCGCGGCTGGGCAGGGAGTAGAGCATGCCGCCGTGGCCCATGGCGATGCCGTCGTCCACGGCGATGGAGTTGAACTCGCGGGGCACGCCCCCTGCTTCGCGGATCGCGTTCGCCACCACCTCGGCGACCTCGCGCAGGTGCACGTGTCCGGGAACGAACTCGGTGAAGCTGTTGGCCACGGCCACGATGGGCTTGCCGAAGTCCTCGCGCTCCACACCGGTGGCGCGCATGAGGGCACGCGCGCCGGCCATGTTCCTGCCGTGGGTGACGGTGCGTGAGCGTAGGGCTGGCATCGGGGAGACTCCCATCGTTACGGGGTGTGCGTGTATCGATGGTAATCCCCCGTGAGGGGCGCTTCGGTCTCATGAATGAAGACGGATTGTCCGAATAATGAGACGCTGTGTCGTGTTGGGTCGAGGGCGACCCGGGTGGCACAGCCGCGCACGAGCCGCTCCCCGTTCACAGCCCCGGACATACTGAGGGCCCGGGTGCCACCGCGTCGTGGCCGGTCCCGGGCCCGTGTCCTGCGTGCTCTCGAGCGGCCCTCAGTAACGGGGCGGCAGGGCCTTCTGTGCGGCCTGATAGATCTCCTCGATCTCAGTCTCGGTCAAGCGGTCGCGTCCGGTGCGAAGCCACTTGCGAACCTTGGTCCCCTGGATGATGTCCACCCCGCGCAGCCGGTGGCTGTCCCAGGGCATGCCGGGGCCGTAGATGGCGAGCGAGGCCCGGACCTTGATGTCGCGGCCGAGCTCGGCGCTGACGAGCTCCTCGGCGCGCTTGGCCTCCTCCAGGGCCTCGTCGATGCGCTCGTTCTTGGAGAACCGGCCGTGGTAGAGCTTCTCCAGCTTGTTACGCAGGGGCAGGCGCTTGTCCCACGCCTCGGAGTCGATGGAGAAGGCGCCGCGCCGCCCCACGATGAAGTGGTCGATCTGCCCGTTGCCGCCAGGGACGGCACGAGCGTGCAGTACCCGGTATCCGAGCTGCTTCATGACTTTGAGCTGGACCTCGGTGCGCCGCTGTGCAGCGGAGGGCTTGCGCCAGTGGGGGATCTCCGACTCGCGCCGGGAGCTGTAGATGGTCCAGGCGATCATGACGATGATGCCCAGTGTCGCGCTGACTGCCCATTCCGAGGTGAGCAGGCCGAATACAGCGATGATGCCCGCGGCCGCGCCGGTACGCACGCCCCATTTGCGGGCGGACTGACTCGATTTGAGCGCGCCGTACACCGATGCGCCCGAATCGTCCTGGTTCTTACGTTGGTTGGGGAAAAAGAGGGTCTCGGGGTTGTCCGTCTTCCGGTTCTCCGATGCCTCTTCGGGGCCGTTCACTCGCGTTGCCGTTTCCACGTCGGACAGGTTAGTTCCATCCATATCCGAGTCCTAGTGCCTGACATCTCACACAGTTGTTTCCTCGCTCTTCTGTGTGCACGCGTGTGCGTGCGAGGAAACGGGGCATGATCGTTTCTTCGTCGGTCTCTCTGGAGAAGCGGCCGCCAACTCCAGTGGTGCCCCCTCTGGTGCCCGCTAACCTGAGGCACCATGACCCAGATCCACGACCAGACGGCGCAGGGGTTGGCTGCATTGGTCCGCAGTCGTGAACTGTCCCCTGTTGAGATCACTGAGCATGTTCTGCGGAGGACGGAACAGCACGACCCGGCTCTCGGGTCTTTCATTTCGGTCATGCCAGAAATGGCCTTGGAGCAGGCGCTGAATGCGGAGAAGCGGGTCATGTCCGAGGCGCCCGACGGCCTTCCGCTCCTGCTCGGGGTCCCGATTCCGGTCAAAGACCTCGAACCAGTCGCAGGCGCACCCGTGACCCACGGGTCCCGCCTGTACCGCAACACCGTCGCCCCCGCAGACAGCGGCGTCGTCGCCCGGCTGCGCGCGGCCGGGGCGGTGTTCACCGGCAAGACCAACACCCCGGAGTTCGGCTCGAGCTGTTACACCGAGAACAGGATCGCGCCGCCCACCCGCAACCCGTGGGACTCCGCGCTCACGCCGGGAGGCTCGAGCGGGGGAGCGGGCGCCGCGGTCGCCGCCCGCCTGGCTCCGGTCGCGCACGGCAGCGACGGCGGAGGATCGATCCGCATTCCCGCGAGTGCGTGCGGACTCTTCGGTCTCAAACCCACGCGTGGGCGGATCTCCGGTGCCCCGGCCCGTGCCGACCTGCTCGGGCTGTCCACCTCCGGTCCACTGACCCGCACCGTCGCCGACGCCGCCCTGCTGCTGGACACCATGGCCTTCAGCGCCCCCGGCGACCCCTTCCGTGCCCCCGAACACCGGGGCAGTTTCCTTCGCCACCTGGACGAGGAACCCGGCAGCCTGCGCATCGGAACTTGTGCCGGGACCGGATCGGCGGGCGTGGAGCTCCACCCCCACGTGCGCGCGGCCCATGAGGAGAGCATCGCCCTGCTCACCGGGCTGGGTCACGAGATCGAAGAGGTCCCCGTCCCCTACGACACCCACTTCGAAGGGCTCTTCGCCGAGGACTTCGGGGTGCTGTGGGCGGCCATGGCCTCTGCAGCGCCGGTCCCGCCCGAGCACGAGGGGGAACTGACCGAGCTCAACCGCTGGCTGCGCGAACGCGCCCGCGCCGCCTCCGCTCCCCGCCTGGTTGAGGCGCTGGGCCGGCTCCAGCAGGGGGTCCGCTCCTTCATGATCGCCACCGCGCACCTGGACGCCCTGCTCACCCCGACCCTGGCCCGCCCGCCGGTCCCGGTCGGGCATTTCACCGAGGAGGGCCCCGAGCGCACCTTCGAGCTGATGACCGAGTTCTCGCCCTTCACCTCGCTCTACAACGTCACCGGGCAGCCCTCGGTCAACGTGCCCCTGTCCTGGAGCCCGGACGGCCTGCCCGTCGGGTCGATGCTCAGCGCTCCGGCCGGGGGCGAGGGGACCCTGTTGTCCCTGTCGGCCCAGCTGGAGCGGGCCCGTCCGTGGGAGCACCGGGTTCCGCCGGGCGTGTGACCCGATCGTCCGGTTCGGCGGGCAGGGGCACGAACAGGCTCGTGCCCGCCGAGACCAACAGCATCATGGCGGCACCGGCCATCCCTCCGGCGATCCCGAAACCGTCGATCATCGCCCCCACCATCGGGCTCGCCAGGGCACCGCCTGCGCCGAACGCGCTGGCCATCCACCCGAAGGCCTCCGACCGCCGGTTGGAGGGTGCCAGGTCCCCGATGTGCCCCATGACCGCGGCCAGCAGCGGGGCCAGCGTCAGACCGGACAGGAACAGCACCGGCAGGGCCCACAGTGGTGTGGTCAGGTACAGGATCGGCGGCGCGAACGGTACGAGCAGCACCAGGCCTGCTGCAGCGGCGAGCGCACGCCTCGACAACCGGGGGCGGCCCGGGAAGGTTCCGGCGACAGCACCGCCGACCAGCGAGCCCAGTGCCCACACCGATGCCAGCACCATGACGTACTCAGGGGCGTTGAGCTCGTTGGCCCAGGCGACGATGGTCAGGTCCATGCCGATGACCCCGCCGACCGTCAGGAACGCCATGACGAACAGCAGAGCCAGTGCGGGGATGCGCACCAGGCTCCGGCGCGGACGCCCGGCCTCCTCCGGGGCCTCCTCGGCCGGCGCCGGCCCGGTGACGCCGGCCCGGCGCAGCGCGAGACAGAACCCGACGGAACCGGCCAGCGCCAGGGCCGCGAGCACGAGCATCGCTTCCCGGGGGCCGGCCCAGGCGACCACGGCGGCGGTCGCGATGGGGGAGAAGACGAACAGCAGCTCCTGGGTGGTGGCCTCGGCGGCGTAGATGGCCTGGCGTTCCGGGCCGCGGGTCAGACGGGGCCAGAGACCCCGTACCACCTGGTTGGCGGGGCTGCCGAAAGCCCCCGTGGCCAGGGCCAGGGGGACCGCCGCCCACCACAGTGAGCCCGGCATGAGCGCCATCGCGGTGAGCCCGACCGAGAACACCACGCCGCACACCAGCACCAGGCGGTCGCTCGCGCCCCGGTCGGCCATGCGGCCCCGCAACGGCCCGACCAGCGCCATACCAAGCGTGAAGGCCCCCGCGACCAGCCCTGCGTAACTGTAGGAGCCGGTCCACTCGACGACCAGGAAGGTCACCGCGATCATCTGTCCGGGCAGGTAGAAGCGCGCGGCGAGGGACCAGGCCAACAGGGACAGGACGTGGGGGACACCGAAGAGGCGCCGGTAGTTGTCCAACACGCTCGCCATGATCCCAGACCTCCGGTGATCCGACCACATGGTTCACACCGCACGCAGGTCGAGGGGCGCCCGCCGGGCACGTCCCACGCCGGGTCCGCCTCCTGTGTGATCGCAGCGCAGTGGGGCATGATCGATTGCTGTGAGGGACGTTCAGCTGGCCCACCTGGCCGAGCAGTACGGTGTCGCGACCGAGTACGAGGACTGGCGAGGGCAGCGGGTCGCCGTGAGCCCCGAGACCGTCCGCGCCGTGCTCACCGCTCTGGGCGTGGACACCACCGATCCGGCGGCGGCCGCGCGCGAACGCGACCGGAGGCTGCCCCCGGCCGTCGTCGTACGCGAGGGGAAGGCACCGGAACTCACCCTGCCCGACGGCGCTCACGGAACCGTGGAGACCGCCGACGGCGCCTTGCTGCCCCTGGGCCCCGAGCTGCCCCTGGGTGCGCACACCCTGAGGGTGACCGCCGCCGCCGACGAACACCAGGCGCCCCTGCTCGTGGTGCCCGACCGGATCGAGCCCAGCGCATTGCGCCGCCGGCGCCGCTTGTGGGGCCTGATGACGCAGATCTACAGCGTGCGGTCGCGCGCATCGTGGGGAACCGGGGACCTGCGCGACCTGGCCGAACTCACCGATTGGAGCGCCCGCGACCTCGGCGCCGACTTCACCCTCGTCAACCCGGTCCATGCGACCGAACCCCTGCCCCCGGTTGAGGCCTCCCCCTACCTGCCGGTCAGCCGCCGCTACGCCAGCCCGCTCTACATCCGCATCGAGGACGTGCCCGAGTACGCACGCCTGGACCCGGCCCAGCGCGAGGGGATCCAGCGCCTGGCCCGTCCCCTGCGCGAGCGCGGCCGGACCGCGGACCTGCTCGACCGCGACGCCGTGTGGGAGGCCAAGCGCCAGGCCCTGGAGGTGCTCTTCCAGGTGCAGCGCGCCCCGGGACGCGAGGCCGCCCTGCGCGCCTACCTCGAGCGCGAGGGCCGGCCCCTCGTCGAGTTCGCGACCTGGAGCGCCCTGGCCGAGGAGTACGGGACCGACTTCCGGGTCTGGCCCGAACACCTGCGGGACGTGAGCCGTCACGCGGTTGGCCAGGAAGCACTGCGCCGGTGGCCGACCGTGGAGTTCCACCGGTGGCTCCAGTGGATCCTCGACGAGCAGCTCTCCCACGCCCAGCACTCGGCCCTCGATGCCGGGATGGCCGTCGGGGTGGTGCACGACCTCGCCCTCGGTGTGCAGCCCGGGGGCGCCGACGCGTGGATGTACGGCGACGCCCTCGTGCCCGGGCTGCACGTGGGCGCGCCCCCGGACGAGTTCAACCGGCGCGGACAGGACTGGGGCCAGCCGCCCTGGCACCCGCGCCGCCTGGCCGAGCTCGGGTACGCACCCCTGCGCCAGGTACTGGGGCAATCCCTGGCCCACGCCGGCGGGGTGCGCATGGACCACGTCATGGGCTTGTTCCGCGTCTGGTGCGTGCCCGAGGGCGCAACGCCCGACCAGGGCACCTACGTGCACTACGACCACGAGGGCACCGTCGGATCGCTGTTGCTGGCCGCGCACCGCTCCGACGCCGTCGTGGTCGGTGAGGACCTGGGCACCGTCGAACCGTGGGTGCGTGACCACCTCGACGACCGCGGTGTGCTCGGGACGTCGGTGATGTGGTTCGAGCAGGACCGCCACGGCAGGCCCCTGCCCCCGGACCGCTGGCGCACCGACTGCCTGGCCACCGTCGCCACCCACGACCTGCCGCCGGTGGCCTCCTTCCTGTCCACCGAGCACGTCGAGCTGCGCGACCGGCTCGGCCTGCTCGAGCGTCCCGTCGAGGAGGAGCGCGCCGACGCCGAGGAACGTGTGGAACGCTGGCGTGCCCTGCTCGTGGAGCTCGGTCTGCTCGACGGCGACGTCGACCCCGTCGCCGATCCTGCTGCGGTCGTGGCCGCCATGCACGCCTACCTCGCCCGAACCCCGGCCCGCATGGTCGGGGTCGCGCTGACCGACGTCGTGGGCGACCGCCGGATGCAGAACCAGCCCGGGACCAGTACTGAGTACCCCAACTGGCGGATCCCGCTGACCAGTGCCGAAGGTGAGCCGGTGCTGGTGGACGAGCTTCTCGCCGACCCGCGCATGGTCGCCCGCATCCGGCGCACGGTCGGCCCCGTCGGCGGTGACGGACAGATCCTCTGACCCGTCAGCAGCGCCGCCGGACACCCCGGAGAGGGCGCTGTAGCTTGGGGGCATGGGTACCGAACAGGTGGTCTTCCTTCACGGTCTCGGTGCGGGCCCGGACTCCTGGGACGCCGAGCTCGCTGCGCTGCCGGACGGTTTCGCCGGCCTTGCGCCGCGCATCTCCGGGCTCTCCGACGACGGTGCCGGGCTCTTCACGTTCGCCACCGCTGCAGCGGAGGTCGTGGACGGGCTCGACAGGCGCGGGATCGTCCGGGCCCACCTGTGCGGGCTGTCGATCGGTGCGATGCTCGCGCTGTGGACCGCTCTGGAGTACCCGGAGCGTGTGGCGTCCCTGGTGCTGTCCGGCGGGCAGGTGCGGCCCCCCACGACGGCGCTGGCGGTGCAGACCACCATCTTCCGGGCGTTGCCGGGGCGCCTCGTCGTGCCAGGGGGTATGGACAAGCACCGGTTCCTCGCCGCTTTGGAGGAGGTGGCGCGTGTGGACTTCCGGGGGCGCCTGCCGGAGGTCGGCGTTGCGGCTCTGGTGATGTGCGGGTCCTGGGACGTGGTCAACCTGCCCGCCGCGCGAACCATGGCCGCGGGGCTGCCCCGAGCGCAGCTGCGGATCGTGCCGGGCGGATGGCACGAGCTCAACGTCGGCCGCCCAGCGGACTTCGCCGCCGCGCTCCATGAGTTCTACCGAGGCCCCGCTGCTCCCGCCTGACCCCGAACCCCCGGGGGTCCACGGAGAGGCGGCCCCGATGACGTCGCCGCTCCGGGCCGTCGGTGCCAGGAACGTGATGGCTGACGCCCCGTTCTTCCTCGGGAAACGACACGGTGGCCGCAACCTCCTGAGAGCCAGGATGTTGTGACCACCGCTGGAACCCGAAGTCTGCCACAGGGTCCGCTGAGCAGGGTGTCAGGCGCGCTCGCGCCCGGCCGCGGTGTCGGTCTCGCGGGCCCGCAGGGCACGCACCACACCGGCACGCCCCTCGATCAGCAGGCGCCGCAGCGCCGGGGCCGGGTCCTCCTTCTCGATGTAGGCGTCAGTGCGCTCCACGGTGGCCTCCTCCACCAGGGAACTGGGGTAGACCATCTCCGCGAAGCTCTGTGCGAACTCGCCGGTCCACCCCTTCCACGCCGGCTGCAGCTGCGCGAAGTACTTCTCCACGTACGGGCGCAGCAGCTCGGCGTGGTCCGGCTCCGTGAAGCCCAGCAGCGTGGCCCGGAACTCGGCGTTGGCCAGCTCCGACCCCACGATGCGCTCCCATGCCGCGGCCTTGGCCCCGGGGGTGGGGATCGCCGCTCGCGCACCCGCGGCGTGGCGGGCGCCTGTCGCGGTGGGGTCCTTCTCCAGCTCCGCGGCGATCTCGCCTTCGCCGGCCTTGCCCGTGGAGACCAGGCGGCGCAGGATCGTCCACCGCAGGTCGGTGTCGACGCTCAGGCCCTCCACCGTGAGCGCCCCGTCGAGCAGGCCGCGCAGCAGGGACAGGTGCGCGTCGCTCACCGCGGTGGCCGCGAGCGCGTTCACGTACGCCAGCTGCAGGTCGCCGCCGGGCTCGGCGTCGTTGACCAGCTGCTGCAGGCGGTCGGCGAGCTGCTCCTGTCCTATCCGACGCCAGCCCTGGTCCGCGTAGTTGACCAGTGCACCGTGGGCCTGGCGCAGCAGCGTCTGTGCGACCATCACGTCGTCGACCCCGTCGATACCCGAGATGACCAGGCGCACGTAGTCGCGGGCGGCCATCTCACCGTCGCGGGTCATGTCCCACGCGGCGCCGAAGACCAACGCACGCGGCAGGGACTCGCGGATCTGCCCGGCGCCCTCGACGACGGTGGCCAGGGACCGCTCATCCAGTCGGATCTTGGTGAAGGTCAAGTCGTCGTCGTTGACGAGCACCAGGTCCGGGCGGGCCTTGCCGATCAGCTCCGGAACCTCGGTCCGTGCGCCGCTCACGTCGAGCTCCACCCGCTCGCGACGCACGATGCCCTCGTCGGTGCGGTCGTACAGGCCCACCGCCAGCCGGTGCGAGCGCAGGGTCGGATGCTCGGGGTCGGCCTCCTGCAGCACCGCGAACGAGGAGAACGTGCCGTCGTCGGCGACCTCGAAGTCCGCGCGCATCGTGTTGACGCCGGTGGTCTCCAGCCACTCGCGCGACCAGCCCGACAGGTCGCGGCCCGAAGCGGCCTCCAGGTGCTTGAGCAGGTCCTTGAGTTCGGTGTTGCCGAAGGCGAACTCCTGGAAGTAGGCGCGCACACCGGCGAAGAAGGAGTCCACACCCACGTAGGCGGCCAGCTGCTTGAGCACCGAGGCGCCCTTGGCGTAGGTGATGCCGTCGAAGTTGACCTCCACCGCCTGGATGTCGGTCATGTCCGCGGCGATGGGGTGGGTCGAGGGAAGCTGGTCCTGGCGCAGCGCCCACGCCTTCTCGACGTTGGCGAAGGTCGTCCAGGCCTCCTTCCAACGCGTGGCGTTCACCTGCGCGTACACGCTCGCGTAGGTGGCGAAGGACTCGTTGAGCCACAGATCGTCCCACCAGCGCATTGTCACCAGGTCGCCGAACCACATGTGCGCCATCTCGTGGAGGATGGTCTCGGCGCGGCGCTCGTAACGCGCGTCGGTGACACGGGAGCGGAAGACGTAGTCCTCCAGGAAGGTGACGGCGCCCGCGTTCTCCATGGCGCCGGCGTTGAACTCGGGCACGAACAACTGGTCGTACTTGCCGAACGCGTACCGCACGCCGAACAGCTCGTGGAAGAAGTCGAAGCCGCGCTTGGTGACGTCGAACAGCTCCGCGGAGTCCAGGTGCTCGGCCAGGGACGCGCGGCAGAACAGCCCCAGGTCGATGCCGTCGTGGTGGTCGCGCACCACGTGGTAGGGCCCTGCGATGAGCGCGGTGATGTACGTCGACATCGGCTCGGTCGCGGGGAAGTGCCAGCGCACACGCCCTTCGCTGCCGGTGTCCTCCCGCACGGCGTCGGGGGCGCTGTTGGAGACGACCTCCCACTCCGGCGGGGCGAGCACGGTCAGCTCGAAGGTCGCCTTGAGGTCGGGCTGGTCGAAGCATGCGTACATGCGGTGCGCGTCGGCCGTCTCGAACTGGCTGTACAGGTACACGGCCCCGTCGACCGGGTCGACGAACCGGTGCAGGCCCTCACCGGTGCGCATGTAGGCGGCGTCGGCCACGACCGTGAGCTCGTTCTCGGCGGCGACCGAGGGAAGGGTCAGGCGCTCGCCGTCGAACAGTTCGGCCGGGTCGAGCTCCTGGCCGTTGAGCGTCGCCGACAGCACCCGCGGGGCGGCCAGCTCGATGAAGGTCCGCGCACCGGGTTCGCTGCTGGAGAAGCGCACGACCGTGGTGGACCGGAAGGTCTCGCCCCCGGTGGTCAGGTCCAGCTCCACGGTGTAGGAGTCCACGCCGAGGACGCGTGCCCGTTCCTGAGCCTCGTCCCGCTTGAGGTTGCCCGCCACGCCACGCTCCTTCCACGGCCGCCGTCGGTGCCGGCCGGAGATCGTTGTCGGTAACGGATCGATCCTGCCACGCACGGGTGCGGAATGCGCAACCGATCCGTCGGGTTGCCATCGGGGGAAACCCCTGTGCATGACGTCCGAGGAGTGAGTGATGAGTGAGGCACACGAGCCGCGGAACACCGTCGCCGACATGTGGTTCGACCCCCTGTGCCCCTGGGCGTGGATCACCTCGCGGTGGCTCGTCGAGGTCGAGAAGGTGCGCCCGGTGACGGTGCGATGGCGTGTGATGAGCCTGGCCGTGCTGAACGCCGGCCGCGACCTGCCCGAGGGTTACCAGGAGCTCATGGAGCGTTCCTGGGCTGCGGTGCGTGTGTGCACGGCCGCAGGGCAGCGGTTCGGGCCCGAGGTGCTCGGCCCCCTCTACACCGCGATCGGAACCCGGTTCCACAATCGCGGCGAGGCCCAGGACACCGCCACCCTCGAGGCCGCCCTGACCGAGGCGGGCCTGCCCGCGGACCTCGTCGGGGCCGCCGACAGCACCGAATACGATGAGCCCCTGCGCGCTTCGCACGCCGAGGCGATGAAGCTGGTCGGCGAGGACGTCGGCACCCCTGTGGTGCAGGTCGAGGGTGTCTCCTTCTTCGGCCCGGTCGTCAGCCCGGCCCCCCGCGGCGAGGAGGCCGGAAAGCTCTGGGACGGCGTGCGTGCCGTGGCCGGCACCGACGGCTTCTTCGAGCTCAAGCGCACCCGCACCCGCGACCCCGTCTTCGACTGACCCGACCGAAGGCCGACCCGAAGGGACCACCGCCGTGTCCGGACCCGATGAGGACCGCGTCGTCGAACTCCTCGACGACCTCGACATCCTGCCCGACACCACGAGCGACGAACGCGGGTCGGGCTGGGGCGACTCCGACGACGACAGCACTGCACGGCTGCTCGAGGACCGCCCTCCCCACTGGGACTGAGCTCTGCGAGCGGGCCCGGGCCGACCCCGGAATCTGTTGGTCGGTCCCGGGCCCGGCGGCACGGCCCGCCCCACGTGCGGCCGGCGCCCGCTCCGAGCACCGGATCCCCGTATCCGTGGGACCACCGGTGCCGACCTCTCCGTCTGGCCAAAGCCCGAGATGCTCTGGGACAGTGGGACCATGCGTTCCCTCTACATCGACGGCGCCTGGACGGACTCAGCCTCCGAGGAGGGCCTGGAGGTCCTCGACCCGGCCACCGAACAGGTCATCGACACCGTTCCCGCGGGATCGGCCAAGGACGTCGACAGCGCGGTCGAGGCCGCCGCTGCCGCCTTCCCGGCCTGGTCCCGGCGCCCCTACGGACAGCGCGTCACCCATCTGGCCAAGGCCCTGGAACTCTTCGACGAGCGCGCGGAGGACATCGCCGCGCTGCTCACCCGGGACATGGGCGCGCCCGCCGGCTTCTCCCGCAAGGTCCAGGCCGGCCTTCCCCAGATGATGTTCAGGACCTACATCGACCTCGTCGAGGAGCACGGCGAGCGCTACTTCACCGGTGAGCGCGTCGACAATTCCCTCGTGGTGCACGAGGCCGTCGGCGTGGTCGGTGCGATCACCCCGTGGAACTACCCGCTCCACCAGATCGTGCTCAAGGTGGTCCCGGCCCTGCTCGCCGGCAACACGGTCGTGCTGAAGCCGACCGAGATCGCCCCGCTGGGCGCCTACGCGCTCACCGAGATCTTCGACGAGGCCGGGCTCCCCGCCGGTGTGTTCAACCTCGTCTCGGGCACCGGACCGGTCGTGGGCGAGGCCATCGCCGCCCACCCGAAGGTCGACATGGTCTCCTTCACCGGCTCCACCCGCGCCGGCACCCGCGTCTCGCAGGTCGCCGCCGAGACCGTCAAGCGCGTCGCCCTGGAGCTCGGTGGCAAGTCACCGAACCTGGTCCTGCCCGACGCCGACCTCTCCCAGGCGGTCAAGCGCGGTGTCGCCGACGTCATGCGCAACACCGGGCAGAGCTGCAACGCCCTCACCCGCATGTTCGTCCAGCGCGACTCCTACGACGAGGCCGTGGAACTGGCCGCCGCCTCCGCCGAGAAGTACGCACCGGGCGACCCCACCGACGGCTCGACCCGCATGGGCCCGCTGGTCTCCGCCGCCCAGCTCGAGAAGGTGCGCTCCTACATCGAGCTCGCCGGTACCGAGGGCGCCCGTGTCGTGACCGGCGGCGCCGAGCCCGTCGAGGGGCTGGGGTCCGGGTACTACGTGAGGCCGACGATCCTCGCGGACGTGCGCAACGACATGCGCGTGGCCCAGGAGGAGATCTTCGGTCCCGTCCTGGCCCTGATCCCCTACGACAGTGTCGAGGAGGCGGTCGAGCTCGCCAACGACACCGTCTACGGCCTCAACGCCGCAGTGTGGTCCGGTGACTCCGACGAGGGGCTGGCCGTGGCCCGGCGCCTGCGGGCGGGGCAGGTGGAGGTCAACGGCGGTGCCATGAACCCCCGGGTCCCCTTCGGCGGGTACAAGCGCTCCGGCAACGGCCGTGAGTGGGGCCTTCCGGGCCTGGAGGAGTTCTGCGAGGTCAAGGCCGTGCAGATGTAGCCACCTGGGCCCGGGGTCGTGCTCGTTCTCACACACCCGCAGTGGTGGGCCGGGGAATCGGCCCCGGTTCAAACCGCGTTCACGGGTATGGAAAAATCCGGACTGGTCCTTCCCGGTCGAACCCAATCGAGGTGTGAGTTGAGTAACAAGCCCAAGGTCTCCAAGGCTGGTCCTCTCAGCAAGGACATCAAGTCCGTCGTGAACTACAACCTGATCGCCCTGTTCTCGATGGCCGGCTTCGCCGCCCTCGGTCTGAGCGTCGCCGCCGCCGCGTCCGGCGCCTGAGGCGGGCAGGACCAGAAGAACCGCACGCCGCGCCCCACCCCGGACCTCCGGGGTGGGGCGCGGCGCGTTGTGCGCCCGCGACCTGCAAGACTGGACGCGTGCGTGTTTACCTTGGATCAGATCATGCGGGCTTCGAGCTCAAAGAACACCTCGTCTCCTGGCTGAAGGAGCAGGGCCACGAGGTCGTGGACGCCGGTCCGGCGGTCTTCGACGCCGTGGACGACTACCCGCCCTTCGTGCTGCGCGCCGCCGAGGGCGTGGCGAAGGACCCGGGTTCCCTCGGTGTGGTCATCGGCGGCTCCGGCAACGGCGAGCAGATCGCCGCCAACAAGGTCGAGGGCGTCCGTGCGGCCCTGGCCTGGAGCGAGGAGACCGCGAAGCTGGCGCGCGAGCACAACGACGCGAACGTGCTCGGTGTCGGCGGGCGGATGCACTCCTCGGAGGAGGCCACCCGCTTCGTGGAGGTCTTCCTCGCCACGCCCTACAGCGACGAGGAGCGCCACACCCGGCGCATCGAGATGCTCTCCCGCTACGAGGAGAGCGGCGAGCTGCCGCCGCTTCCCTGACCCGATCGTCCGCCCCGCGCCCCGTGCCCGTGCCGGTACGGGGCGCGACGTGCAGATGAGGACCTCCCACCCCGGGGCGACGCGCCCCACCGTTCGTGCTCCGGCCCTGGTCCGATCCGGTCCCGCGTGAGAGCCTGGCCCGGCGGCCGAGCGATCCCCGCACTCTCCCGGGCACTCGGGTTTAGGCCGAACCGTTAACCCGGGTATCGGGGGTCGACCCGGTCCGCCACACGTGCTTGGCCGGTACCCCCCGCGCTAGAGTTCGTGCACGACCGCGGCCCCCTCATGGCCGTGACGCGGCCACGCCCGCGGGCACCGGCCGCAGCGCAACGTCCGGGGCCTCCCCACAGTGCTCCGGTGGACCTGTCCGGGCCGCCCGGCCGTGTCCGTACCCCGGTGCCGCGCCCCTACCGAACCGACCACCCGTCCGCGGGTGAGCCGAGCAGAGGATCCATGAACGCCACACCGACAGCCAAGGCGACCCGGCTGATGCGCTCGACCGCGCAGCGGCTCGTCGCAGTGCTGCGGCGCAAGGTGCTGTTCCGCTACCGGCTGGTGCTCATCACCCTGTGTGCGATAGCGGTCGGGATCGGCGTCGGCGCCGTCTGGGGCCCCACCCAGTGGTTCCCGCCCAGCTCCACCATCCTGACGGTGCTCGCAGGCGGGCTCCTGCTCAAGCGCAAGAGCCTGGCGTTCCTGCTCGGGGTGGTCGCCGCCGTTCTGCTCTTCGTCGGGTACATGCTCGACTTCGGACAGGTCGGGCCGGGCCTCCTGGTGACCATCGGCGTCACCGGTGTGCTGTCCTACCTGCTGTCCGGGGTGCGCGAACGCCTCGGCGTGCAGGGACTGGGCGGCGAGATGATGCTGCTGGACCTGCGCGACCGCCTCCGCCTCCAGGGCAAGCTCCCCGAGGTCCCGCAGGGGTGGGGGCGTACGGCCGTCCTGCGCCAGGCCGGGGGTTCCTCCTTCGGCGGCGACTTCGTGGTCTCCCACCGCCAGGGCAACCAGCTCGACATCGCGGTCGTCGACGTCTCCGGCAAGGGTGTGGATGCCGGAACCCGGGCCTTGCTGCTCTCCGGTGCCTTCAGCGGCCTCATCGGAGCGGTGTCCACCCGCGACTTCCTCGCCCACTGCAACGACTACCTCATGCGCCACAGCGAGGGTGAGGGGTTCGTCACCGCCGTGCACCTGAGCGTGGACCTGTCCACCGGTGCGTACCAAGTCTTCTCTGCCGGGCACCCGCCCGCTGTGCACTACGACGGCGGCAAGGGCGTGTGGTCCACCACCGAAGCCAAAGGTGTGGTCCTGGGCGTGATCCCGGAGATGACCTACACCCCCGTCGACGGACGCCTGCGCCCCGGCGACGCCCTGATGCTCTGCACCGACGGGCTCGTGGAGACCCCGGGCGAGGACCTGGACGCCGGCATCGACCGGCTCCTGGGTGCGGCCGAGACCCTCGTGACACACGGGTTCTCCAGCGGTGCCGACGACGTCGTCGACACCCTCAGCAAGGACAAGAACGACGACTGCGCGCTCGTCGTCCTCTGGCGCGACTGACGTCCGAGCGCACACTCCGCACCGGGGCAGAGGAACGTCCGCGTCCCCCGAGGGGGGTAAGCTCGGGGTGCTCCCCGTCCCACGTACGGCCCGGCCGTACACCGTCCCCGGCACGTCGTGCCCGCCCTTTCCGCCCCCGGGCGCCAACTCAGCACGACCCCACCACGACACCGGGACACGGAGCGGGGCCCTCACCACAGGCCCGGGCCAAGTCAGAGGATCGTCCACGGTGCCCCGTGCCCCGGTGGGCGCAGGAGACGCGAGGGGGTGCTTCGCATGGCAGAAGGCGAACGCGCTGAGGAACTGCTCGATCTGATCGGGTCCAACGACCTGACGGGGATCCGACTCTGGCTGGCGGAACATCGGCCCTACGAGATCGCCGACGAACTCTCCCGCATGGACGAGGGGGAGGCGATCATCCCCTTCCGGCTGCTGGACAAGGACCGCGAGCTCGAGGTCTTCGAGGAGCTCGACCCCAGCCAGCAGCAGGGCATCCTCCTGGGCCTGCGGGACCATGCCTTCCACGACATCCTCGAGCAGATGGACCCCGACGACAGGGCCCGTCTGATCGGGGAGGCCCCCGCGAAGATCGCCACGCGTGCCCTGGCCGGCCTGAGCCCCTCCGAACGCCGGATGACCGCTGCGCTTCTCGGCTACCCGGAGAACTCCGTCGGCCGGTACATGACACCCGAGACGGTGATCCTGCACCGGGACCTCACGGTGGGGCGCGCCCTCGAGGTCGTGCGCGCCAAAGGCGCCGACGCCGAGAACATCTACACCCTGCCGGTGGTCAGCGACGCGCGGAGGATGGTCGGCACGGTGGCCCTGGGCGACCTGGTCATCTCCGACGACAACCGCCTGCTCAAGGATGTCGTCGACGTGTTCGCGCCCCGGGTCCGCGCCACCGAGGAGGTGGAGAGTGCCGCCCGCCTGATGCAGGAGGCCAATCTGGTCGCCCTGTCGGTGGTGGACTCCGAGGAACGCTTCGTCGGCATGCTGACCTTCGACGACGCCCTTGAGGTCATCGAGGCGGCCGACTCCGAGGACATGGCACGCCAGTCCGGTGCGAGCCCGGTCGGTGACCACTACGTGTCCGTGAGCGTGTTCCGCCTGGTGGGCGCACGCGCGGTGTGGCTGGTCGTGCTGCTGGTGGCTGCCACCCTCACTGTCAACGTCATGCAGGCCTACGAGGCGACCCTCGAACAGGTCACCGCGTTGGCGCTGTTCGTGCCCATGCTCATCGGTACCGGCGGCAACGTCGGCGCCCAGTCGGCGACCGCGATCGTGCGCGCGCTGGCGGTGGGCGAGGTCCGGGTACGCGACCTGCCCCAGGTGCTGTGGAAGGAGTGCCGGGTCGGCTTCCTGCTGGGCCTGACGCTGGCCGCCCTGGCGCTGGGTATCGGATCGCTCCTGGTGGGCACGGTCATCGCGCTGGTGGTGGCGTGCACGGTCATCGCGATCTGTACCTGGGCGGCGATCATCGGTTCGGCGATGCCTCTGCTCGCCAACAAGGTCGGGGTCGACCCCGCGGTGGTCTCCTCGCCCATGGTCGCCACCCTCGTCGACGCGACCGGGCTCATCATCTACTTCTCCATCGCCCGGATGATTCTCGGGATCTGAGCCCCGGTAGGTTGCCCGGCGAGCGGGTATCTGCTCGGACAGGTCAAGCACCGAAGGGGGAATCCACGATGTCCGGTGTCTCGGACGCGTTCGACAAGCTGCGCAAGGCTGTCGACGACAACGCCGACAAGGTCGAGGGGATGGTCGGCAAGGCGGCCGATGCTGCGAAGAAGGCCACGGGCGGCGCACACGACGACAAGATCGACAAGGGTGCCGGAGCGGCCGGGGACTACCTGCGCAAGCGCGCACAGGAGCAGGACGGCTCCGGCGAGGACGACAAGGGCGACACGGACGACCGCAAGTAGTTGTCCGGTGGTCCGGGCGCCGGTGTCGGGACGCACCGCGCGGTCGCCCGTGGCACCTATGCTGATAGGTGAGGCACACCTAACCATCGTCCTTCCAGGGGGTGCACATGAGCTCCACCGGTGACGCCCCGTGCCGTCTCACGGTCTGCCGGGGATGCTGCTGCGGCACCACCAAGAAGGTCCCCGGTGTCGACCACGAGGCCCAGTTCGCCCGCCTCAGTACCATCGACGACCACACCGGGCGCACCGTGCCCGTGCGCCGTTCCAAGTGCCTGGACATCTGTTTCGAGGCGAACGTCGTGGTCGTGCAGCCCTCCGCCAAGGGCCGCGCGGCCGGCGGGCGCCCGGTGTGGCTGGGCCGCATCACCGACGACGATCTGGTCGAGGCCCTCGACGACTGGATCTTCGAGGGCGGCCCCGGCCTGGCGCCCCTGCCCGATGCCCTCCGCGGCCACGTCACCTCCAAGGACGCCGAGAAGCCCAAGAAGGCCAAGAAGACCAAGAAGGCGAAGAAGAAGGAGGCCGAGAAGGCCGCCGGGGGCAAGGAGAAGGACGACCGCGCCGAGAAGAGCAGGAAGAAGCGCAGGAAGGCCGAGAAGAAGGCTCGGAAAGAGGCGGTGGAGGCCGAACGCGAGCGTGAGCGCGAACGGGAACGCGAGCGCATCCGCGCCGCCTGAGGGGGCGCTCCCGTACGGAGCGGCCCCCTGCTCCTCAGCGGTCCTGTGTGGCGAACTGCGTGCGGTACAGCGCCGTGTACAGGCCGTCGGACCCCAGCAGCTCGTCGTGGGTGCCGCGTTCCAGGATCCGACCGTCCTCGAGCACCAGGATCTGGTCGGCCTCGCGCACCGTCGCCAGCCGGTGGGCGATCACCAGGGAGGTCCGGCCCGCCAGCGCCACGGCCAGGGCTTCCTGCACCGCCGCTTCCGACTCCGAGTCGAGGTGGGCGGTGGCCTCGTCCAGCACCACGACGGACGGGGCCTTCAGCAGTAGCCTCGCGATCGCCAGACGCTGCTTCTCGCCGCCCGAGAGCCGGTACCCGCGGTCGCCGACCATGGTGTCCAGCCCGTCGGGCAGTTGGTCCAGCAGGGCGCCCAGGCGGGCCATGCGTAGGGCCTCCACGAGCTCCCCGTCGGTGGCCCCGGGTTCGGCGTACCGCAGGTTGGCACCCACGGTGTCGTGGAAGAGCTGCGGGTCCTGGGTGACGACACCGACCGAGTCGCGCAACGAGTCGCCGGTGGCCTCGCGCAGGTCCACCCCGCCCACACGCACGGTGCCCTCCGTGGGGTCGTACAGGCGCGAGACCAGGTGCGTGAGTGTGGTCTTGCCGGCGCCCGACGGCCCCACGAGCGCGACCATGCGGCCCGGTTCGGCACGGAACGAGACCTCGTTCAGTACCTGGGAGTCGTCGCTGTTCTGAACCTGCGGGGTCAGCTCGAGGGAGGCCACCGAGGTCTCCTCCGCACTCGGGTAGCGGAACGAGACACCGTCGAATTCCACCGACAGCGCCCCCTGCGGGAGCGGGCGAGCGTCCGGGCTCTCCTTGATCGCCGGTTCGAGGTCCAGAACCTCGAAGACGCGGTCGAAGGAGACCAGGGCCGTCATGATCTCCACGTGCACATTGGAGAGCGTGGTGATGGGACCGTACAGACGCGCGAGCAGCGCCGTCAGTGCCACGAGGGTCCCGACCTCGAAAGCCCCGTCCACCGCCAGCACACCACCGACGCCGTAGACCATCGCGGTGGCCAGCGCCGTGATCGTGGACAGCATCGTGAACAGCAGCCCGCCGTAGACCGCCTGGCGCACCCCGAGGTCGCGCACGCGTTCGGCACGCACGGCGAAACCGGCCGACTCCTCCGACGGACGCCCGTAGAGCTTGACGAGCATTGCGCCGCCCACGTTGAAGCGCTCCGTCATGAGAGAGCTCATCTGAGCGTTGTTGTCCATCGCGTCCCGGGAGATCACCGCGAGCTTGCGGCCCAGGACCTTCGCCGGAACGATGAACAGCGGGATCATCGCCAGCGCCGCCAGCGTGACCTGCCACGACAACGCCACCATGGTGATGAGCACCGCCACCAGGCTCACCATGTTGGTCACCACCGACTGCAGCACCGAGGTGATGGCGCGCTGGGCGCCCACGACGTCGGTGTTGAGCCGGCTGATCAACGACCCCGTCTGTGTGCGGGTGAAGAACGAGATCGGCATGCGCTGCACGTGTGTGAACACCTGGGTGCGCAGCAGGTAGATGACGCCCTCGCCGATGCGGGAGGACAGCCAGCGCCCCGTCAGGGTGATGACACCCTCCAGGATCGCCAGCACGCCCGCCGCGGCCGCCAGCCACACCACGACCGATGTGTCACCGGGGATGATGCCTTCGTCGATGATCGCGCGCAGCAGCAGGGGGTTGGCGACGACGATGCCCGCACCGAGCGCCGTCACCAAGAGGAAGACGAGGATGGAACGCCAGTGCGGGACGGCGTAGGACAGGATGCGTCGTGTGATCCCCGGGGGCAGCCTCTGTCCCCGTGCGCTCCCGTCATTGACCAAGGCCCTGTAGGAGGGCCTTCCTGACATCATGGACAGCCTCTTCGTGTTCGCGGATTCGCCGACCATCAACACCGGAGCGGGTACGGCTCTTCCCGAACGGGGCCGTCAGAGCGAGTGGGCCAGGCGTCCCAACGCGGCGGTGGTGGAACGGCCGGGGGTGAAGGGGAGCTCCCACGCCTGCGCCCCGAGGGCCTCGGCGCCGCGGATCTTGGCGTGGGTGTACCGGTCGCCCTCGGTGAAGGCCAGGGCGGTGGGGGAGAGAGGGCGGAGGATGTCGGCGTAGGCGGACCAGTCGGCGACCTCGGGGGCGCCGTCGATGACGAAGGAGCCGCTCACACAGCCCAGTGCTGCGATGGTCTCGGCGCGTTCCTCGGCCGGGTTGACAGGGCGTCCCGGGCCCTTCCAGGCGCGCACCCTCTGGTCGGACTCGATACCCACGACCAGGGGGAGGCCACGTTCGGCGATGGACCTCAGGAAACGCACGTGCCCCACGTGCAGAACGTCGAAGACCCCGGTGACCACGACCGGACGCTCCAGGGGCTCGGGCCGGTCGAACCAGTGCGCGCGCAGGGGCTTGACCGCCTTGTGCTGCGCGTTCGTCTCCGTCATGCCGTCACCTGTTCTCGAAGCATCCGAGGGGCCCTCACGACAGGTCAACGTACCCCTTCGAAGTGGGTATTCCGGTGCACGGGTCGGGCGAAACCGCCCCGAGGGTGCCCGGGATCACAACGGTGCGGGCCCGAACCGGACACTTGTTCCCTGCGTCCCAACTTCGGTACAGAGACTCTCCGGAAAGGAAGAGCCCATGGCATGGGTCGTGTTGGTCGAGGAGTCCGAGGGGCTGGGACGGGACCGGTGGCGCTGGGGATTGACCGGTGTCATGGCCGGGCCGTTCCCCGACTTCGACGGCGCTGCGGATGCTGCACTGCGGCTGACGCGCGATTACCGGCCCCATCATCCGTGGTCGGAGCGGGACCGGAGCGCGTTCCGGGTCTCGCCGAGTGAGTACGTCGTGCGTGTGGTCGGTGCGACCGCCGACTTCCACTTCCGTGTGACCGTCGCAGAGAACGTCGCCCCCGGCACGGGTGCCCCAGTCTGACCGGATCCGGCCCCAGAGCACCTCCGGAACACCCCTGGAACGCTTGGCGAGGGCGCGCGAGCGCTGGCCGGCGCCCCCTCGCCAAGCGGATTCGCGTCCCTGGTCGAGGTCGCGCTCACGTTTCCTGGCCGCCCCTGACCCGCATGTGATGCAGTCGCCGACGATCGCGCACCACGTGGAGCGCCTTCCACGGCCAGGCGTCCACGTACGGGCCCTGGAGCTGTCAGCGGCCGGGGGAGAGGCGTTCCTCAGCGTCCGTCAGCTCGCTGGAAGAAGTGCCGAGAACTCGATCGGTGCACAGAACGGCGCCGAGTAAGCCCGACAGGCCCCCTCCGAGGGTTCGAACCCCGACCACAGACGTGGGAGGGCCGTGCGCCACCTGAGCCACAGGGGTGCGAGCGCCGACGAGCGCATCTGGGGGTTCGGGGACCGAAAGTAGCGCGGGGCGAGCTGCGGTGTACGAAGCACACTGCAGCTCGCCCCGCGAGCGGAGCGGGCGACGAGAATCGAACTCGCATAACCAGCTTGGAAGGCTGGGGTTCTACCATTGAACTACGCCCGCATGGCGCCGGAGCCGTGGAGTTTCCTCTAGACTCGTGGAGCCGACGGAGACCAGAGTACAGTCTCCGGGGTGGTGTTCGCACACTCATCCCGGGGATGCGATCCTTGGGTCCGGCGCAGCGGGGTGTAGCGCAGCTTGGTTAGCGCGCATGCTTTGGGAGCATGAGGCCGCGGGTTCGAATCCCGCCACCCCGACGGAACCGACCGCGGTGGCACGGCTTCTGACGGCTGTGCGCCGTGGCCCCCTGTCTGTCTGCCCTAGACTTGGTGCGATCAGCAGGAAACTGTAAGTCCCAGCCCGTCGCAGGGCACCCCTTCAGAACGCGGTCGTCAGACCGTGCCCGGGGTGCGTGCGTGCATTCGCCGTTCGAGTGGTGCGCCTGCGGGCCGACGCGGACACCAGCCGGCAAACCTAGGAGTACCGCCCCGTGAAGACCGATGTCGAGGAGCTCAGCCCCACCCGGGTCAAGCTGACCATCGAGGTGCCCTTCGAGGAGCTCGAGCACGCTTTCGACGAGACGTACAAGTCGCTCGCGAAGCAGGTTCGGATCAAGGGCTTCCGCCCGGGCAAGGCGCCGGCGCGGCTGATCGACCGCTACGTCGGCCGTGGAGCTGTGATCAGCGAAGCGGTCAACCACGCTGTCCCCGAGCTCTACAACGATGCTGTCCAGAAGGAGGAGATCTTCGCGCTCGGCCAGCCCGACGTCGAGGTCACCAAGCTCGAGGACAACGAGGAGCTCGCCTTCACCGCCGAGGTCGACGTCCGGCCGAAGTTCGAGGTGGAGGACCACAAGGGCATCGAGGTGACCGTCGACAGCGCCGAGGTCACCGACGAGCAGATCGACGAGCAGATCAACACCCTGCGCGAGCGCTTCTCCACCCTCGTGGGTGTGGACCGTCCCATCGAGGACGGCGACCACCTGTCCATCGACCTGTCCGCTTCGGTGGACGGCGAGAAGCTCGACGACGTGGCCGTGAGCGGTTACTCGTACGAGGTGGGCACGAACAACATGCTCGAGGGCCTGGACGAGACCCTGCGCGGCATGGAGGCCGGCGGCGAGGAGACCTTCAGCACGACCCTCGTCGGCGGTGAGCACGAGGGCGAGGAGGCCGACGTCTCCGTCACCGTGCACAGCGTGAAGGCGAAGGAGCTCCCGGAGCTGGACGACGAGTTCGCCCAGCTGGCGAGCGAGTTCGACACGATCGCCGAGCTCCGTGACGACGTGCGCAACCGCATGGCCGAGGTCCGTCGTATGCAGCAGCTGTCCGCTGCCCGCGACAAGGCTCTCGAGAAGCTCATCGAGCAGATCGACCTGCCGCTGCCCGACGCCGTGGTCGACGAGGAGATCGAGCGCCGCCGCCAGAGCCTTGAGCAGCAGCTCGGCCAGAGCGGCCTGAGCAAGGAGGCCTACCTCGAGTCGCAGGAGAAGACCGAGGAGGAGTTCGAGGAGGAACTGAAGACCGGCGCCAGCTCGGCGGTCAAGGCCGGCTTCATCCTCGACCAGCTCGCCCTCCAGGAGGACCTGAGCGCCGACCAGAGCGAGCTCAGCCAGTACGTGTTCGAGCAGGCCCAGCGCATGGGTGTGAGCCCGGACCAGCTGGCGCAGCACCTCGTCGAGTCCAACCAGATCCGCGTCGCCTTCACCGAGGTGGTGCGCGGTAAGGCGATGGACCTGGTCCTGGCCAACGCCAAGATCACCGATGAGGACGGGAACGTCGTCGAGCAGGAGTCCGCCTCCGAGACGGAGGAGGCCGCCAAGGCCGCCGCGTCCGCCGCTGTCGAGGCTTCCGACGAGTCGGCCGAGGCCGCTCCGGAGGGTGCCGAGGAGAGCAAGGACGAGGCGAAGGACGACGCCGAGTCCAAGTAGTCCCGCCCCGGCAGGACGCATTTTTCGGGCCCCGCCGGTGACCCCTGGGTCGCCTGCGGGGCCCACCGCGTTCGCCGGTGGAGGAAGGCCCAGATCACAGCGCCGGGCAACATGCGCTCAAAGCGAACAGCCTCGGGATCCGTGCGTCCACGGTGCTTGTCGGCGTTAGTGTCTGGGGTATCGCAGCCGTTTCGATTCCGGAGCAGGTGACGAGAGTGCCGCCGATTGATGAGTCCACGTTCGACGCTCGTACGTCGGACCCGCAGCTTTCCCCTTTTATGGAGCAGACGCCTCAGCGCCTGTTGCGCCAGCGAATCGTTTTCCTCGGGCAGCAGGTCGACGACGAGATCGCCAACCGCCTCGTGGGTGAACTCCTGCTGCTGTCCGCCGAGGACCGCCAGCGGGACATCACGATGTACATCAACTCGCCCGGTGGTTCGGTGACCGCCGGTATGGCGATCTACGACGTCATGCAGTACATCCCCAACGACGTACGGACCGTGGGTATCGGTCTGGCAGCGTCCATGGGCCAGATGCTTCTGTGCGCGGGTGCACCGGGCAAGCGTTACGCCCTGCCGCACACGCGCGTCATGATGCACCAGCCCTCCGGTGGTATCGGGGGTACGGCCTCCGACATCCGCATCCTGGCCGACCAGCTTCTCTACGTGAAGAAGATGTTCCTGGAGCGGGTCTCCCACCACACCGGCCAGCCGCTCGAGCAGATCGAGAAGGACGCCGACCGGGACCGTTGGTTCACTGCGCAGCAGTCCCTGGAGTACGGCTTCATCGACGAGGTCCTGGAGGGGTCCCTCGACGTGACCGGGGACCGGAACCAGAGTTGAGCCCGTCGTACCTTGTTCCAGGAACGGCGCAGTGCGTGGAAGGCGTGAAATGACCGAGTTCAACCCGAGCAGTCTCATCGGCGGCATGGCCCCCTCGGCTCCGCAGAGCCGCTACGTCCTGCCGTCCTTCACCGAGCGGACGTCCTACGGCGTCAAGGAGATGAATCCGTACAACAAGCTCTTCGAGGAGCGGATCATCTTCGTCGGCGTCCAGATCGACGACGTCTCGGCCAACGACCTGATGGCGCAGCTCATCACGTTGGAGCAGCTCGACTCCGAGCGCGACATCCAGATGTACATCAACTCCCCGGGCGGGTCGTTCACGTCGCTGATGGCGATCTACGACACCATGCAGTTCGTCCGTCCGGACATTCAGACGGTGTGCATCGGCCAGGCCGCGTCCGCCGCGGCGATCCTGCTGGCCGGCGGGACCCAGGGCAAGCGCGGTGCGCTGCCCAACGCGCGGATGATGATCCACCAGCCCGCCACCGAGGGCATGCACGGCCAGGCCAGTGACATCGAGATCCAGGCCAACGAGATCACCCGGATCCGCCAGCAGCTCGAAGAGACGCTGGCCAAGCACACGGGGCGTTCGGCCGAGCAGGTCTCGGACGACATCGAGCGGGACAAGATCCTGACCTCCGAGGAGGCCGTGGACTACGGTCTCATCGACTTCGTGCTCCCCTACCGCAAGGCTTCCCTGAAGTAGGGTGCACGGGCGACACGAGCGTCGAACCGGCCCGGTACCTGACCCGCCTGGGACAGACTGGTGGTGAAGCCGGTCCGGTTCGTCGCTTAGTCTGGCGAAGAGCGACACACAGATCGCCTCGCCCGCCGGGCGGGGTGGCCTTAGTTTTGAGGAGTGGCTGGGTGGCACGCATCGGCGACGGCGGGGACCTGCTGAAGTGCTCGTTCTGTGGCAAGAGCCAGAAGCAGGTGAAGAAGCTCATCGCTGGCCCCGGTGTGTACATCTGCGATGAGTGCATCGAACTGTGCAACGAGATCATCGAAGAGGAACTCGCCGACGCCACCGACCTCACCTGGGATTCCCTTCCCAAACCCCGTGAGATCTACGAGTTCCTCGACTCCTACGTGATCGGCCAGGAGCGCGCGAAGAAGGCGCTGTCCGTGGCCGTCTACAACCACTACAAGCGTGTGCGTTCGGAGGGTGAGCGGCCCGGCGACGAGGACGTCGAGATCGCCAAGTCCAACATCCTCCTGCTCGGCCCGACGGGTTCGGGCAAGACGCTGCTCGCGCAGACCCTCGCCAAGATCCTCAACGTCCCCTTCGCGATCGCCGATGCCACGGTGTTGACCGAGGCCGGCTACGTGGGCGAGGACGTCGAGAACATACTCCTGAAGTTGATCCAGGCCGCCGACTACGACGTCAAGAAGGCCGAGACCGGGATCATCTACATCGACGAGGTCGACAAGGTCGCCCGCAAGAGCGAGAACCCGTCGATCACCAGAGACGTCTCCGGCGAGGGTGTGCAGCAGGCGCTGCTGAAGATCCTGGAGGGCACGACCGCGAGCGTTCCTCCGCAGGGCGGGCGCAAGCACCCGCACCAGGAGTTCATCCAGATCGACACCACCAACGTGCTCTTCATCTGCGGTGGTGCCTTCGCTGGGCTCGACAAGATCATCGACTCGCGCACGGGCCAGCAGGGCATGGGCTTCAACGCGGAGCTGCGCCCCAAGAGCGAGGTCGACAGCAGTGAGGTCTTCGCCGAGGCGATGCCCGAGGACCTGCTCAAGTTCGGCATGATCCCGGAGTTCATCGGGCGTCTGCCGGTGATCACGAGCGTGCACGACCTCGACAACCCGGCGTTGATCCGGATCCTCACCGAGCCGAAGAACGCCCTGGTCAAGCAGTATCAGCGGCTCTTCGACCTCGACGACGTGGAGCTGGAGTTCTCCGAGGACGCCCTCTCCGCGATCGCCGAGCAGGGCATCATCCGCGGCACAGGCGCCCGCGGTCTGCGCGCGATCATCGAGGAGGTCCTCCTCTCGGTGATGTACGAGGTGCCCAGCCGCGAGGACGTGGGCCAGGTGATCATCACCCGCGAGGCGGTCGAGGAGCACGTGAACCCGACGATCGTGCCCCGCAATCAGCTCGGTGACGACGACGGACAGCAGGAGAAGTCTGCTTAGACCGCAGATGCCCTGTGCGGGGGCGGTCCCGGATCTCTTCCGGGGCGGCCCCACGTGTGTGGAGCCTTGCTGCCGGCTTGCCATGTGCAAGTGGCTTCCGATAGAGCGGCTGCATGCCCCTCACCGAATTCCACCCCCTCCGCCGCCGGCTCATCGGGATCCAGATGCGTGCCCAGGCCCGGCCCGTGGGTACCGCCGTCGTGCAAGGCGCTGTCGCCGGCCTTGTCTTCGGGGGCTTGTGGTTCCTGCAATTGCACTTCGGTCTGCTGCCGAGGAGTGGTGGTGCGTCCACGGCCGAGAACGTGCGCTGGGGTGTGGTCACCGGTGTGTTCTTCGGGTTGTCGACGGGGGTGTGGTCCGGCTGGTTCGGTCGGCGCCTCAACCCCCGTCCTCCGCCTGTGGACACCGGTGCAGAGAGGGTCGTGGCTGCGCGGGGACAGCTCAAGCGGGGACGACTGGGTGGTGACACCGAGACCGACCGGCTCACCGTGCACTTCGCCGGCCAACTGCTGCGGACACCGTGGATGCCCAAGACCATGGGTGTGCTCTTCGTGCTCGGGGCCGCTCTCAACTGGGTCCCGGTCCTCACCGGCCCGAGCACCTGGATCAATGTCCTCGGCGCTGTGATGTTCACGGTGGCGGTGGGATCCGTGGTGGTCGCCCACCGGTGGATGTTGCGCAGGCGAGCCCTGGCCGAACGGGTCCTGGCCGAGGCGGAGGTACGCCTGGGCCAGGACCGCACCACCGAGGACGAGGCCGGGGAATTGTGAGGCCGGACCCGGGGTCAGCCGTCCTCCAGGATGCGTTCCATACGGGAGATCTCGGTGTTCTGCTCGGCGATGAGGTCGTTGGCCATCTCCTGGACCTGGCGGTCGCTGCCGTCGGCCATGACGTCCTCGGCCATGGTGACCGCGCCCCGGTGGTGCTCGCTCATGAGCTCGACGAAGAGCTGGTCGAAGTCGTCGCCGTCAGAGGTCTCCAGGCGTTCGAGGTCCTCTTCGGAGACCATGCCCTCCATGTTGTCGTGGTCGACGTCGAGCACGCACTCGGCGACGTCCTCGCCCTCGGCGTGGTGTTCGCCGTCGCCCTCGAGGCCGCAGAAGTTCTGGTGGGCGGGGTTCTCGCGGGCCGGTGCGAAGACGTTGTCCTCCAGCCAGCTCTCCATCGCGGTGATCTCCGGTTCCTGTGCTGCGGAGATACGGTCGGCGATGCGTTCGATGCCGTCGCGCTCGTGGCGGTCGGGGGCCAGGTCGGTCATCTCCAGGGCCTGCGCGTGGTGCTCGATCATCATCACGAGGTACTCCACGTCGGCCTCGTTGTGGCCCTGTTCCTCGGCGAGGGCGGCGATCTGTTCCTGGGTGGCGGGTGAGGAGGACGCCCCGGGCTCCCCGGGGGCGATGACGTTGGCGGACTCCTGGTCGGTGTCGTCGGTGCAGGCGGTGGCGGCGAGCAGGACGAAGGCCGATCCTGTGGCGAGTGCGAGGCGGCGCACGAGGTGTCCTCCAGGGGTGGGGGCGGGCGCGGGCACAGGGCCCGCGGTGTCGGCCGTGTGCGACACCCTGCCGGTTTTTCTACTCAGTCCGTGGCTGTTTTGTCCAGCCCTGGCCTCCGGTGGCGAGCCCCGGTCGAGTTGGCCACATGCATGCCCCTTAAGTCGCCAGATGTCCGTTCTCGGTGTTTCGACTGGTCTGTGGTCTGTGTGGTGAGTACAACAAAAAGTAGTAATACGACTGCTTTCTGTGTTTTCGGGGGTGGGTATGGGGGCCGGTCGAGGGTGCGCGCGACGCTCCGCGGTGCACCGGGCAGTGGGCGCGTCGGTGCTGGTTCTGTTCGCCGCGGCAGGTGCCGCGCCGGGCGCGTGGGCCGGTGACGGGGTCGAGACCGGCGGGGGAGTGGAGCACCTGGCCAACGTCCCCAAGCAGCCGGGTCTGGACGGCGAACCGCAGTTCAACACCGACCTGGCCTTCAGCGGTGACCACGCCATCGGCGGCAACTACGACGGTTTCACCGTCTACGACATCTCCCAGCCGGAGGACCCCCAGGTGGTGTCCACGGTCGTGTGCCCCGGCGGGCAGGGGGACGTGTCGGTCAGCGGGGACCTGCTCTACTTCTCGGTGGACTACCCGCGGGCGGGCGAGGAGTGCGGCGATGCCGAGGCCCACGCATCCGACGCCGACGCGTTCGAGGGGGTGCGCATCTTCGACATCTCCGACAAGGCGAACCCGGAGTACGTGACGGCGGTGCGCACCGACTGCGGCTCCCACACCAACACGCTCGTGCCCGGTGAGGACGGGACCGACTACATCTTCGTGTCCTCGTACTCACCGTCGGAGGAGTTCCCCAACTGCCGGCCGCCGCACGACAAGATCTCCGTCATCGAGGTGCCCACAGCCGACCCGGCCTCGGCCGAGGTGGTCAATGAGCCGGTGCTGTTCCCGGAGGGCGGCCACGAGGAGACCACCGGCTGCCACGACATCACCGCGTACCCGGAGAAGGGCATCGCGGCCGGCGCCTGCATCGGCGACGGCATCATCATGGACATCACCGACCCCGTGAACCCCGAGGTCGTCGAACGTGTCCAGGACGAGAACTTCGCCTTCTGGCACTCGGCCACCTTCACCGACGACGCGAACAACATCGTGTTCACCGACGAGCTCGGCAGCGGCTTCGCGGCCACCTGCGACGAGGAGACCGGTCCCGAACGCGGTGCCAACGCGATCTACTCGCTCGACGACAGCGGTGAAAGCCCGAGTCTCGATTTTCGGAGCTACTTCAAATTGCCGAGACACCAGTCCGAAACTGAGAACTGTGTGGCGCACAATGGATCGCTCATTCCGGTTCCGGGCGGTGACTTCTTCGTGCAGGCCTGGTATCAGGGCGGGGTGTCGATCATCGACCTGACCAACCCCGACAACCCCGAGGAGATCGGGTACTTCGACCGCGGCCCGTGGGATCCCGACCAGCTCAGCACGGCCGGCTCGTGGTCGGCGTACTACTACAACGGCCACGTGTACTCCTCGGACATCCAGCAGGGGCTCGACGTCCTGCGCCTCACCGACGAGCGCACGCAGGGTGCGGAGGAGATCGTCATGGACGAGTTCAACCCGCAGTCGCAGCCCGCCCACGGCCAGGGCTGATGCGGATCCGCAGCAGAATCGGCGGCGCGGGGGCACAGGGCGTGCCCGCGGGCCGCCGCCCCTGTGTCCGGACAGGGTGGCGTGTCCGTTCGGCCCCGAGAAAGCCGTGCCAAGAACAAGGTTTCTTTTGTTCACCCCTATACATTTTGATGTTGAACTGTGTACGTTCTTCCTGTTTAGCTCCATTCGGACTCAGGAGTACGCATGGCGTCTTCCCCCGGTTCCCCCAGACGTCGACACTCCGGCGCCCTCAAGGCGGCCGCCACCCTCGCGGCAGCCACGCTCTCCCTCTCAGTGCTGGGCCCTGCTTCGGCCGGCGCCGACGAGACCGCCTTCGAGAGCGACGCCGAGACGAGCCCCAACCTCACGCACGTGGCCAACGTGCCCAAGTCCGAGGCCATGGACGCCTGGAACTCCGACCTGGCGTTCACCGGCGACTACGCAATCGGCGGCAACTACAACGGGTTCACCGTCTACGACATCTCCGAGCCCGAGGACCCCCAGGTCGTGTCCGAGGTGGTCTGCCCGGGCGGTCAGGGCGACGTGTCGGTCAGCGGGGACCTGTTGTACTTCTCCGTGGACTATCCGCGTGCCGACGAGGAGTGCGGCGCGCCGGAGGTGCCCACCACGGACCCGGACGGGTTCGAGGGGATGCGGATCTTCGACATCTCCGACAGGACGAACCCTCAGTACGTCACCGCGGTCGCCACGGACTGCGGCTCGCACACCAACACCCTGGTCCCGGGCAAGGACGGCGAGACCGACTACATCTACGTGTCCTCGTACTCGCCTTCCGAGGACTTCCCCAACTGCCGGCCGCCGCACGACAAGATCTCCGTCATCGAGGTGCCCACGGGGGACCCCGCCTCCGCCGAGGTGATCGATGAGCCCGTGCTGTTCCCGGACGGCGGCCACGAGAGCACGACCGGTTGCCACGACATCACCGCCTACCCCGAGGAGGATGTCGCCGCCGGTGCATGCATGGGTGACGGCATCCTCATGGACATCAGCGACCCGGCCGAACCGTTCGTGACCGAGGTGGTCCAGGACGAGAACTTCGCGTTCTGGCATTCGGCGACCTTCACCAACGACGGCAGAACGGTCCTGTTCACCGACGAACTCGGCGGCGGGACCAGCCCCATCTGCACCGACGCCCACGACGAGACGCAGGGCGCCAACGCGCTCTACACGATCGCCGGTGAGCCCGAAGACCCGTCGCTGGAGTTCGCGAGCTACTACAAGATCCCCCGCGAGCAGACCGACACCGAGAACTGCGTCGCCCACAACGGTTCCCTCGTTCCCGTGCCCGGACAGGACTTCTTCGTCCAGGCCTGGTACCAGGGCGGTGTCTCGGTGATCGACTTCAACGACCCGGCCGGCCCCGAGGAGATCGGATGGTTCGACCGGGAGCCCATCGACGAGGACGAGCTGGTGCCCGGCGGGTCGTGGTCGGCCTATTACTACAACGGTTACGTCTACTCCTCAGACATGGAGCGCGGCCTCGACGTGATCCGGCTGGACGATCCCCGCCTCCGCCCCGCCGAGAACGTCACCTACGACGAGTTCAACCCGCAGTCCCAGCCCGAGTACCGCCCCGGGCGCTGACCCCGCAGCCCCCGTCCCGCGCCGGCACCCCCACGAGTGGGCGCGGGCAGGCGGGAGGGGCCGGCCGTGTGCCTGGCCCCTCGTCCCCCATCCGAATCGCTAGTACACCTGGAGCTCCCATGCCCCCACTGCTCCGCGGACGCCGCCGCGGCGCGGGCGCCCTCGCCACGGCGGCCGCGGCCACGCTCTTCCTCGCGCTGGTGGGCCCCACTGCGGCCCACGCCGACGAGGCCCCGTCCGACGACGTGACCAGCAGTAATGTCGACCACATCGCCAACGTGCCCAAGCCGGCCGCGGTGAGCGACACCAACTCCGACCTGGCCTTCACCGGCGACTACGTGATCGGCGGGAACTACGACGGGTTCGTCATCTACGACGTGTCCAGCCCCGACGATCCGCAGATCGTCTCCGAGGTCGTGTGCCCCGGCGGCCAGGGCGATGTCACTGTCAGCGGCGACCTCGTCTACTTCTCCGTCGACTACCCGCGCGCCGATGAGGAGTGCGGTTCGCCCGAGGTCCCCGTGACGGACCCGGACGGGTTCGAGGGGATGCGGATCTTCGACATCTCCGACAAGACCAACCCCGAGTACGTCTCTGCTGTGCGCACCGACTGCGGTTCGCACACCAACACTCTGGTGCCGGGCGAGGACGGCACCGACTACATCTACGTCTCCTCCTACGCTCCGTCCGAGGAGTTCCCGAACTGCCAGCCGCCGCACGACAAGATCTCGATCATCGAGGTCCCGCTCGACGACCCGGCCTCGGCCGAGGTGGTCAACGATCCCGTGCTGTTCCCGGACGGCGGCAACGAGGACCAGGAGAACCTCCTGCGTCCCACCGAGGGCTGCCACGACATCACCGCCTTCCCCGAGGGCGACATCGCGGCCGGTGCGTGCATGGGTGACGGCATCCTCATGGACATCAGCGACCCGGTCGAGCCGGTCGTGACCGAGGTGATCCAGGACGAGAACTTCGCGTTCTGGCACTCGGCCACCTTCACCAACGACGCCGGGACCGTGCTCTTCACCGACGAACTCGGCGGCGGTGGCGCACCCACCTGCACCGAGGAGGTCGGGCCCGAGCACGGCGCCAACGCGATCTACACGATCGAGGGCGAGAGCGACGACCCGACACTGGAGTTCGCGAGCTACTTCAAGATCGACCGCCACCAGGGCGACGAGGTCTGCGTGTCCCACAACGGCTCGCTGATCCCCGTCGCGGGCCAGGACTACTTCGTACAGTCCTGGTACAGCGGCGGCGTCTCGATCATCGACTTCAACGACCCGGAGAACCCGCGCGAGATCGGCTACTTCGACCCCGACTCCCGTATCGACCCGGACATCGAGGACGGCAGCACCTGGTCGGCGTACTACTACAACGGCCACGTCTACTCCTCCGACATGAGCCGCGGGCTGGACGTGCTGTACCTCGACGACCCGCGCCTGCGCCCCGCGGAGAACGTCACCTACGACGAGTTCAACCCGCAGTCGCAGCCGATCTACGAACCCGGACGCTGACACCGGTGGCGGGGCGGGCGGAAGTGCCCGCCCCCTTCCCTCATCCGCGGACGAACAGGGTGTCGGTGGGGGCCTCCACGGCCTCCAGTATCCGCCCGGTGAAGTAGACGGTGCCCAGCGCCAGCACCCGGTCGCCCAGCGCGGCGATGGCGTCGGGTGTGACCGCGACGGCGTCGATGCGCGACCACTGTGAGGGCAGCGCGTGGTCGAACCGCAGGTGCGCCTCGGGCAGCCGCACCGCGGTGACCGGGAGCCCGGCGACGGCCTCCTCGGCACCGGCGATGTCCTTGTGGTCGGGCAGGCACAGCAGCACGTGGTCGACCCCGCCCCACAGTGCGCGGGCATGCGCGAGCGCGGCCGCCACCCCCTCGCCGTTGATCGCCGAGTCCACGATCACCTCGCCCGTGTGACCGGGCACGGGGTGGCGTGAGAGGCGGGCGGGCAGCCGCACGCTTCCCAACACCCGCGTGAGCAGGTCCTGCGGAGCGCGCTCCTCGCCCAACAGCTCCAGCATGCGGTCGGCCGCTGCCACGCCCAGGACGCCGGAGGACGCGGACAGCCCCGGCGGACGCATGTCCGGCGGCGGCCACGCGCCCCGGGTGTCCGGGTCGACCGTCTCCGCCCGCACCGCACCCCCGGTCGCCTCGGCCAGCGCGTCACCGACCGCGTCCTCCACCTCGGAGGTCTGGGGCAGGCTCACCAGCGCTTGCGTGTGCACCCCGGCGACCCGGGCCTTCTCCCGGGCGATCTCGGGGACCGTGTCGCCCAGCACGCCGAGGTGTTCGCCGAAGATCTTGCCCATCGCCACCACCCCGGGGCCGATGAGTCGGAGCTCGTCGCGGTGGCCGCCCATGCCGGCCTCCAACACGCACACCCGCGCACCCGTGTTCCGGGCGTGCAGCAACCCCGCGAGCAGGAACATCCCGCTGGGCGCCAGGTACCCGCCGAACTCCTCCACCGGGGGCAGCGCCAACCGGGCGCGGTCCAGCTCCGAGGCCAGACCGGCCAGCTCCTCCTCGGAGACCGACGTGCCGTCGCGGCGCACCCGTTCCCGGTAGGAACGGAAGCTCGGCCCGGTCACCAGCACGTTCCCGATCGCCGCCGCCGACAGTGCCGCCGACGTGTAGGTCGCCGTCGTGCCCTTGCCCTTGGACCCGACCACCCCCACGACGGGCACACGGGGACGGTCCAGTCCCAGCTCCCGCAGGAGCGCGTCGGCACGGTCCAACGAGCGGCGCTGACCGGGGCGTCGGGCGGACCACTCGGCGAAGAACGGATCGAGTCGCGGCATGGCCCCAGTATGACCTGTGCGAGATCGGCCACCGAACCCGTGGCCCCGCGCGGTGCCGCAGGTGGCGGCACGTAAACTGGCGGCCGTGTACACGCCGACGAGCATCGAGAAGCCATGACCGAACCGAGCGTCCACGAGCGCTACGCCGAGGTCACCGCGGAGATCATGTCCCGCGCACCCGAGTCGGAGATCGACCCGACCCTTGAACGTGTGCGGACCCTGCTCGACCTGCTGGGTGACCCGCAGCGTTCCTTCCGCGTCATCCACATGACCGGCACCAACGGCAAGACCTCCACCGCCCGGATGATCGACGCGCTCGTGCGGGCCCGGGGACTGCGGGTGGGCCGGTACACCAGCCCGCACCTGCGCACCGTGCGCGAACGCATCGTCGTGGACGGTGAGCCGATCTCCGAGCAGGCCTTCGTCGAGGCCTACGAGGACATCCGGCCCTTCATCGAGATGGCCGACACGATGAGCGACATCCCGCTGTCGTTCTTCGAGATCCTGACGGTCCTGTCCTACGCCGTCTTCGCCGACGCACCCGTGGACGTGGCCGTGGTCGAGGTCGGCATGGGCGGACGCTGGGACGCCACCAACGTCGTGGACGGCGACGTGGCCGTCCTGACCCCGATCGCCGTCGACCACACCGAGTACCTGCCCGACAGCCCCGAGGGCATCGCCGAGGAGAAGGCCGGCATCATCAAGCCGGATTCGATCGCGGTGGTGGCCCAGCAGCCGCTGCCCGTGGCCGAGGTCCTCATGGAGCAGGCGGCCGAGATCGGCGTGACCGTGGCCCGCGAAGGGCTGGAGTTCGGTGTGGCCTCACGCGAGGTCGCGGTCGGCGGGCAACAGGTCGCGATCAAGGGCATCACCGCCAACTACGAGCAGATCTATCTGCCGCTGTTCGGGGAGTACCAGGCGAGCAACGCCGCCGTCGCCGTGGCGGCGGTCGAGGCCTTCTCCGCCGGCACCGGCGACGGTCCGGCCCTGGACCCGGAGGTCGTGGGGGAGGCCCTCACCGGTACCGAGGCCCCCGGACGCCTGGAGGTGGTGCGCACCAGCCCCACCATCGTCGCGGATGCCGCACACAATCCGGCCGGCATGACCGCCACCGCCGAGGCCGTGGAGGAGGCGTTCTCCTTCAGTCGGCTCGTCGGCGTGGTCGCGGTCATGGCCGACAAGGACGTCGAGGGCATCCTCGAACCCCTCGAACCGCTCCTCGACCACATCGTCGTCACCCGAAACTCCTCACCGCGCTCGTTGGACACCGAACGCCTCGCCCTGGTCGCCGAGGAGGTCTTCGGTGAGGACCGTGTCCACACCGCACCCCGGCTCGACGACGCCATCGACAGGGCTGTGGGCCTGGCCGAGGACGGCGCGGAGTTCGGTGGGTCCGGTGTGCTGGTCACGGGCTCCGTGGTCACCTCCGGGGACGCCGTGCACCTGCTGCGGGGCTCCGCGGACGAACGCGGCTCCACCGAAGAGCGCGATTCCGGCTCATAGCGGCCCAACCCCAACAGACGAAGGGAAACCCCGTGCGTACAGTCGCGGCTGTCGTCCTCGTGTTCGAGGCCATCGTCATCGGCCTGGCCGTCCCGGTGGCCATCAACCTGGGAGGGATCGACCCCGGCCTGGCTGCGGGCCTGTGGGGCGGCATGGCCCTGGCAGCACTGGTCCTGGCGGGGCTGCAACGCTTCGTCTGGGCGCACTACGCGGCCTGGGCGCTGCAGGCGGCCGTCCTGTTCAGCTCCTTCTGGGTGGACGGGATGCTGCTGGCGGCGATCGTGTTCGCCTCGCTCTGGGTGGTCGGCGTGGTCATGGGCCAGCGGACCGACGACCGGGCCTCCGCGATGGAGGCGGCCGAGGCCGGTTCGGAGGGTGGCGCAGAAACGTCCGTCCCCAGCACGTCGTCGCAGGAAACGCGATAGTCTGACGCCGGTCGCGGGCTCTGGTCCGACCGACTCGGTGGTCACCCCCTCCCGTGTCCCGTCGGGGCCTGCGGCACCCAGCCGATCCCTTCCTTCATCCGCGTGCGTACGACGCCGTGGGCGGCCTCCGCCCGCGTGCGCCACGCGGAGTCATCAGTGAGGAGTTGACACGCACGTGGAGCGCACTCTCGTTCTCATCAAGCCCGACGGTGTCCGCCGCAACATCGTCGGCGAGGTCATCTCGCGCATCGAGCGCAAGGGCCTGAGCATCGTCGCGATGGACATGCGCACCCTGGACACCGACACCGCCGAGACCCACTACGAGGAGCACGCCTCGCGCCCGTTCTTCGGGTCGCTGGTCGAGTTCATCACCGGGGGTCCGCTGGTGGCCATGGTCGTCGAGGGTGAGCGTGCCATCGAGGCCTTCCGGGCCCTGGCCGGGGCGACCGACCCGGTCACCGCTGCGCCCGGCACCGTCCGCGGTGACTTCGCGCTGGAGGTCCAGCAGAACATCGTGCACGGTTCGGACTCCACCTACTCCGCCGAGCGCGAGATCAAGCTGTTCTTCCCCGACCTGTAGGTCGGGGTGCGGCCCGCGGGCCGCACCGATGCCGCCCGGCGGCGGAAGCCTGAACCCGGCCGGGGCGTGGCCGCCACGCCCCGGCCGACGTGTCTCGGGCCGCGCCGGGCCGTGCTCTTCAGGGGCGAGGCAACAATTCGGAGTGTTTGCGTAACGGGCTAAGTGCAGACCGTTACCCTATGTGGGAATCGATACCCAACGTGCCGGATCGACTACGTATGGTCGCACCGTGCAACCACGTCCGACACGGCGCCTCTGAGGACGTTACATGCCGAACAACCTTGCTTTTCTCGGCCGGGACATGGCCGTGGACCTTGGAACCGCCAACACGCTCGTGTACGTGCGCGGGCGCGGCATCGTTCTGAACGAGCCCTCGGTGGTCGCGGTCAACACGTCCACCGGAAAGATCGTCGCGGTCGGCATCGAGGCCAAGCAGATGATCGGCCGCACGCCCACCAACATCTCCGCCATCCGCCCGCTCAAGGACGGTGTCATCGCCGACTTCGAGATCACCGAGCGGATGCTGCGCTACTTCATCCAGAAGATCCACCGGCGCCGGCACTTCGCCAAACCGCGCGTCATCGTCGCGGTCCCCAGCGGCATCACCTCGGTCGAGCACCGTGCCGTGAAGGAAGCCGGATACCAGGCCGGGGCACGCCGGGTCTACATCATCGAGGAGCCCATGGCCGCCGCGATCGGCGCCGGGCTCCCCGTCCACGAGCCCACCGGCAACATGGTCGTGGACGTCGGCGGCGGCACGACGGAGGTCGCCGTCATCTCCATGGGGGGCATCGTCACCTCACAGTCCATCCGCGTCGGCGGCGACGAGCTCGACCAGGCCATCGGGACCTTCGTCAAGAAGGAGTACTCCCTGATGATCGGGGAGCGGACCGCCGAGGAGATCAAGATGGCGATCGGCTCGGCCTACCCCACCTCAGCCGAGGAGGTGCACGCCGAGGTGCGTGGCCGCGACCTGGTCAGCGGCCTGCCCAAGACCGTCGTCATGTCCGAGTCCGACGTCCGACAAGCCATCGAGGAACCGGTCACCGCCATCGTCGACGCGGTCAGGACCAGCCTCGACAAGTGCCCGCCGGAGCTCTCCGGCGACATCATGGACCGCGGCGTCGCCGTCACCGGCGGCGGCGCTCTGCTGAGCGGGCTCGGTGACCGGCTCCTGCACGAGACCGGAATGCCCATCCACCTGGCCGACAACGCACTCGACTCCGTCGCAGTGGGTTCGGGCACGTGCGTGGAGAACTACGAACGTCTGCACCAGGTCCTCGTCCCGGAACGGCGGCGCTGACATGTTCCGCGATTCTTCGAGGTCACGGCTGACACTGTTCGCGCTGGTCGCAGCGGCCGTGGTTCTGCTGGCCCTGGACGGCCGACCGGGTAGCGATCCCGTCACCGGTACCGCCAGGGCGGGGGCCGAACTCGCGTTCGCGCCCGTCGCCGGAGGCGTCGGACACGTCGCAGCACCGATCACCGGCCTTTACCAGGGGATCAAGCAGGGCCCTGAGGCCGCAGACCGCATCGCCGAGCTGGAGGAGGCCAACGCCGAACTCGAGTCCGAGCTCAAGGCCGCCTCCATCGACGAGGACCGGGCCGACCAGCTCGACGACCTGCTCCACCTGTCCGGCCTGGGTGAGTACGAGATCGTGCCCGCCCGGGCCGTCACCCATGTCACATCGCAGGGGTACGCGCACACGGCGACCCTCGACGCAGGCACCCGGTCCGGCATCGAGAAGAACATGACGGTCGTCAACGGCGACGGCCTGGTCGGCAAGGTCACCGAGGCCGGCCCGCGTACCTCCACCGTCCTGCTCGCCACCGACCACAACGCGTCGGTCGGGGCCCGGCTGGAGGGTTCAGGCAAGATCGGCGTCGCCGGCGGTGGCAAGGTACCCGGGGCGCCCGAGGCCGACCTGACCTACGAACTCTTCGACATGGAGACTCAGATCGAGCCCGGGGACCGCCTCGTCACCCTGGGATCGCACGACGGTGCACCCTTCGTGCCCGGCGTCCCGATCGGGACCGTCGAAGAGGTGCACGTCTCGCCGGGCGCGCTCAGCCGGGTCGCCTCCATCGAACCGGCCGTCGACCACGCCTCGCTCGACACCGTCGGGGTGGTCGTCGACGGTCCGGCCGGCGATCCACGCGACTCGCTGCTGCCGCCCAAGCCCGATCGTGAGGAGGACCGATGAGGGCAGCTCTCACGTTCGTGATGGTGGCCGTGGCCGTCCTGGCCCAGGCCACCGTCGTCAACAGGCTTCCGCTCGACTGGCCCNGCCCTCACCACCTCGCCGGCCTTGGCCGCCGCGTGCGGGTTCGCCGCGGGCCTGGCCCTGGACGCCTTTCCGCCGGCCGAGCACACCATGGGCACCCATACGCTCCTGCTGTGCCTGACCGGCTACGTCATTTCACTGCTGTACCGCAACACCGGGATGTCGGGTGCCTTCGGGGGCCGGGTCTCGGCCTGGACCGCGCTGGGCGTGACCCTCCTGGCCGCCCTGGCCATGGGGGTCGGGTTCGCCGGGATCGGGTTCTTCACCGGTGATCCGCGTGTGGACCTGCCGGGTGCCGCGCTCACCGTCGGGATCGGAACTGCCGCGACCGTGGTCGTCTCGCCCCTGGTCGTCCTGCCGATCCTCTGGGTGCGCAACACCTTCGCCGAGGCCGACTTCGCGACGGTCCAGGGCCCCATGTCGCCAGGGGGGTGGTGACCAGTGCGCAGGCCACCGGTCGACCCCACACTGCCCGGCCCGCGCCTGGGCCGGCTCGGACTCATCCTCGTCCAGGTCGTCGTGATCTCGCTGTTCGCGGCCCTGGGCGCACGACTGTGGTACCTCCAGGTGCCCATGGCCGACCACTACCGCGAACTCGCCGAGGCCAACCACCAGCAGGAGCTCGTCGTCCCCGCAACGCGTGGACAGATCCTCGACTCCAGCGGCCGCGCGATGGTCAACAACCGCACCGAGCTGGTGGTCTCGGCCGACTACCACGAGCTCCAGGGCATGGACGACGGCGGTGAGGCCGTCCTGACCGAACTCTCCGAGGTCCTGGAGGTGCCTGTCGAGGAGCTCCAGCAGCGCATGCGCCTGTGCGGACCGGACGTGGAACGCCCCTGCTGGCCCGGGTCGCCCTACCAACCGATCACTCTGGCCGAAGACATCGAGGGCCCCGTCGCCCTGCAGATCATGGAGCGTTCCGACGACTTCCCGGGGATCACCGCTCAGGCCGAAGCGCTGCGCGAGTACCCCTACGAGGAGCACGCCGGGCAGATCCTCGGCTACATCCAGCCGGTCACCGAGGAGGAGCTCGAGGAACGCGACGAGCTGCGCGCCCAGTTCACCGGGGTCGACCAGGTCGGCCGCGACGGCCTGGAGGCCACCTACGACAGCGAACTGCGCGGAACCTCGGGCCTGCGCACCCTCGGCGTGAACAACCACGGCGAGGTCATGGACGTCATCTCCGACGAGGAACCCGTCGCCGGACGCCACCTGATCACCCACCTGGACATGAACATCCAGAAGGTCGCCGAGCGCGCGCTCGAGGAGGGCATGCAACAGGCCCGCCCCGAGAACATCGCCGATTCCGGTGCGGCCGTGGTCATGGACGTCAAGAACGGCGGCATCGTGGGCATGGCCAGCCTGCCCACCTACGACCCGACCATCTGGGAAGGCGGCGTCGACCAGGAGACCTTCGACGAGATCCTCAGTGAGGAGGCCGGCGAACCGCTGCTCTCCCGCGCCGTGCAGGGCACCTATCCGCCCGGTTCCACGTTCAAGGTCGCCTCGATGCTCGCAGCGGTGGAGGACGGCGCGTCGCTGCGTTCGACCTACGCCTGCCCCGGTTCGGTGAGCTTGGCCGGGCAGAGCTACGAGAACTTCGAGGGATCGGCCCAGGGGTCGGTCAGCCTGAGGCAGGCGATCATCGACTCCTGCAACACCGTCTTCTACAACTTCGGCTACCAGATGTGGCAACAGGACGGCGGCCTCCACCCGGACGGCGACCCCGACGAGACCATGGCCGAAACCGCTCGCGACCTCGGGTTCGGCTCTCAGACCGGGATCGACCTGCCCTACGAGACCGGCGGCCGCATCCCCGATCGCGACTGGAAGCGCACATTCTGGGAGGAGACCCGCGAGGAGAACTGCGAACGGGCCGAGGAGGGCTACCCCGACGTCGACGACCCGTCCGCCGCCGCCTACATGAAGCAGCTCGCCCACGAACACTGCGTCGAGGGTTTCGAATGGCGTGCCAACGAGGCCATCAACTTCGCGATCGGGCAGGGCGACGTGCTCGTCAGCCCGCTTCAGCTCGCCACCGCCTACGCCGCCATCGCCAACGGCGGCACCGTCTANCCGAGGCCGACGGTTCCGAGGTGGAGGAGGTCGAGCCGTCGGTCAAGGGCGAACTTCCCACCGACGACGAGACCCTCACCTATCTGCAGGAGGCGCTGACCGAGGTGACCAAGTCCGGCACCGGCCAGGGCGCCTTCGACGACTTCCCGCAGGACGAGATCTCGGTCGCCGGCAAGACCGGTAGTGCCGATGCCGAGGGGCGCGACGTCTCGTCGTGGTTCGCCTCGTACGCGCCGGCCGACGACCCGCAGTACGCGGTCGCGGTACTGGTCTCCCAGGGCGGTACCGGTGGTGAGACCGCCGCGCCCATCGCGTCGGAGATCTTCAAGGGCATCTACGGTTTCGAGTCCTCCGAGGACTCCGAGGACGTGGACCAGGGGGACCCGGTCCTTCCGGACGGCACACCGCACGAGGACCTCCCGACGATCCGTGACGACGGTTCCATCGAGACGCTGGAGCCCTGATGCTCAACGAGATGGGCGGGCCGCCCCGGCGGCCCCTCGAACTGCGCAGGACGGTCAACAGCGCGGCGGGCGGGGCCCGGCGCCTGGACTGGATCCTGATCTGCGCCGTCCTGGGCCTGTGTGTCATGGGGGCGCTCCTGGTCTGGGCGGCGACCCTTCCCGGCGACGGCGGCGATCCCATGGAGTCGACCGAGCACCTGACGCGCCATCTGGCCCACATGGGCGTCGCGCTGGTGGTGGGTCTGGCGGTCGCCTCGATCGACTACCGGACCGTGCGTGCCTACGCCCCGCTGGTTTACCTGTTCACCCTGGTGGGGCTCGTGCTCGTGCTCACCCCGCTGGGCGCCGTCATCAACGGTTCACGCGGATGGATCGTCGTGGCCGGGCTCCAGTACCAGCCCAGTGAGCTCATGAAGGTCGGGCTCATCATGGTGCTGGCGACCCTGCTCGCCGAACCGCGCGACGGCGAGACCAGGCCGATGAGCCGCGACGTGCTCTTCTGCCTGCTCGTCCTGGTCGCACCGTTGGCCCTGGTAGCACTGCAGCCCGACCTCGGCACCGCCCTGGTGTTGGGCGCGATCTTCCTCGGGATGCTCGTGCTCTCGGGCGCGTCCGTCATCTGGGTCACCGGGATGGTCGCCTGCGGTGCTCTGGCGGTGGCGGCAGTGTGGGTCTTCGATCTGCTCGAGCCGTATCAGATGCAGCGCGTGGCGACGCTGATGGACCCGGCCGCCGACCCGCAGGGGGCCGGGTACAACTCGGCCCAGGCCCTCATCGCGGTCGGCTCGGGCGGGTTCGAGGGCACCGGGCTGTTCCAGGGCGAGCAGACCCACGGGCGGTTCGTGCCCGAACAGCACACCGACTTCGTCTTCACGGTGGCGGGGGAGGAGCTCGGGTTCCTGGGGGCGGTCGCGGTCATCGCTCTGATCGCGACGGTGCTGTGGCGGATCCTGCGCATCGCGCGGGCCTGCGACCTGCCCTACCCGCGCATGGTGTGCATCGGTGTTGCGACCTGGTTCGGATTCCAGTCGTTCGTCAACATCGGGATGTGCCTGGGCGTGATGCCGGTGACCGGTATCCCGCTGCCGTTCGTCTCCTACGGGGGCACGGCGATCCTGGCCAACATGCTCGCGCTCGGCTTGGTGCTGGGGGTCAACTCCCGGGACCGCGGCTTCGAGTAGCGCGGAGTCGGCACCGCACCGAGGCCCTCCCCGGAAAATCCCCGGGGAGGGCCTTCGCGCGCCGGTAGCCTGGGGGCTCCGCCGTTGAACGACGTCCGCCGACCGAAGGCACACACCATGTCCGTCGAAAGCCTCTTCCCACGCCTGGAACCCCTGCTGTCCCGAGTGAGCAAGCCGATCCAGTACGTCGGCGGTGAGCTCAACTCCGTGGTCAAGGACTGGGACGAGACGCAGGTCCGCTGGGCGCTCATGTACCCGGACGCCTACGAGGTCGGGGTCCCCAACCAGGGTGTGCAGATCCTCTACGAGGTCCTCAACGAGCAGGAGGGTGTCCTGGCCGAGCGCACCTACGCGGTGTGGTCGGACCTCGAGGAGCTGATGCGCGAGCACGGGATCCCCCACTTCACCGTCGACGGGCATCGCCCGATCGGCGCCTTCGACCTGCTCGGGGTCAGCTTCGCGAGCGAGATGGGCTACACGAACCTGCTCACCGCCCTCGACCTGGCGGGGATCCCGCGTTACTCCGAGGAGCGCACCGACGAGCACCCTGTCGTCCTGGCCGGCGGGCACTCCGCCTTCAACCCCGAACCCATCGCCCCCTTCCTCGATGCGGCGGTCCTGGGGGACGGTGAGGAGATCAGCCTCGCCATCAACGAGATCGTGCGCGAGTTCAAGGAGGAGGGCGAACCAGGTGGGCGCGACGGTCTGCTGCTGCGCCTGGCCGAGACCGGCGGGGTCTACGTGCCGCGCTTCTACGACGTGGAGTACCACGAGGACGGCCGCATCGCCGGGTACACCCCGAACCGTCCTGGGGTTCCTCCGGTCGTGCAGAAGCACACAGTGATGGACCTCGACAAGTGGCCGTACCCGAAGAAGCCCATCGTGCCCACGGCCGAGTCGGTCCACGAGCGCTACAGCGTGGAGATCTTCCGCGGCTGCACGCGCGGGTGCCGGTTCTGCCAGGCAGGGATGATCACCCGACCGGTGCGCGAGCGCAACCAGGAGACCGTCACCAACATGGTCCAGGAGGGCGTGAAGAACTCCGGGTTCCAGGAGGTCGGCCTGCTCTCGCTCTCCAGCGCCGACCACAGCGAGATCGGCGGAATCGCCAAGGGGCTCGCCGACCGCTACGAGGGAACCAACACCGGTCTGTCGCTGCCCTCGACGCGCGTGGACGCCTTCAACATCGACCTGGCCAACGAGCTCACCCGCAACGGGCGCCGCTCGGGCCTGACCTTCGCCCCTGAGGGCGGCAGCGAGCGTATGCGCCGGGTCATCAACAAGATGGTCACCGAGGCCGATCTCATCCGTACCGTCACCGCCGCGTTCGAGGCCGGGTGGCGCCAGGTCAAGCTGTACTTCATGTGCGGGCTGCCCACCGAGGAGGACGAGGACGTCCTGGCCATCGCCGACCTGGCCACCGAGGTCATCCGGACCGGGCGCGAGGTCACCGGGCGCAAGGACATCCGCTGCACGGTCTCCATCGGCGGGTTCGTACCCAAGCCCCAGACCCCGTTCCAGTGGGCGGGTCAGACCCCGTACCAGGACGTGGACTCCCGTCTGCGCAAGCTGCGCGACGCCTTGAGGGGCAACCGCAAGTACGGCAAGTCCGTGGGGCTGCGCTACCACGAGGGCCGCCCCTCCATCGTCGAGGGCCTGCTCTCGCGCGGGGACCGCCGGGTCGCGGCCGTCATCGAGGAGGTCTGGAACGCCGGCGGGCGCTTCGACGGCTGGAGCGAGCACTTCTCCTACGAGCGGTGGGAGAAGGCCGCCGAGGCCGCGCTGGCCGGTCAGGCGGTGGATCTGGACTGGTTCACCACCCGCGAGCGCGACGAGGACGAGGTCCTGCCCTGGGACCACCTCGACGCCGGGCTCGACCGGGGCTGGCTGTGGCAGGACTGGCAGGACTCCCTGCACGGCGAGGAATCGCTCGAGGTCGACGACTGCCGCTGGACCCCCTGCTACGACTGCGGCGTCTGCCCGAGCATGGGAACGGAGATCCAGATCAACGCCCCCGCGGAGGGCCGTCCGATGCTGCCGCTGACGGTGGTCTGAATACCGGAGCGTGGTGGGTGCACACATGGGAACGGCCCCCGGTCGGTGGACCGGGGGCCGTCGCTGTTCTGTGAGGGCGGAGCGGTGGAGTCCGCGCCCTGAGAGACCCGCCTGTCTCACGGGGAGGCAGGTGAAGGAGGAAGAGTACGGCCCGGCGCCCCGCTCGCGCCGGGCCGTACATGTATTAAGACTCGCGGGGTGCGCCGCGGGTTGCCATCCTCAGCAGATTTTTCTCCGGATTTTTTTGTGCGCCCCCCGCGTTGCTGTGGTGAACACCGGTTCGAAACCCGGTCCGGGTCGGGAGGGACTTTTCGATCCCAGGTCAGTGGGGGAGATACCGGTATGCGTAGTCCTGTTGGCGCATGTGCACCGCGGTGCCCCGTACGCTGAACAGGACGAGGAACAGCCCCTTCAGGTCGCCGGACGGCCTCACAGAGCGGGCACAGAGGAAAGGAGTTGAGCTGCCCCCCGCACTCGAGGGCACCACCTCACCCTCCACCACCACACCCGGACACCGGCTTCGTGTCCGCTACGCCAAGCGCGGGCGCATGAGGTTCGCCAGCCACCGGGACATCGCTCGGGCGCTCGAGCGCGCCCTGCGTCGGGCCTCCGTGCCCGTGGCGTTCTCCCAGGGCTTCTCGCCTCACCCCAAGATCTCCTACACCGGAGCGGCACCCACCGGCGTGTCCAGCGAGGCCGAATACCTCGAACTCACTCTGGCCGAGGAGCGACCGCCCGAGGGCGTGCGCGCCGGCCTCGACGCCGCGATGCCCGACGGGATCGACATCGTGGAGGCCGTCGAGGCGCGCACACCGGGGCTCGCAGATCGGCTGCAGGCATCACTCTGGATGGTGGAGCTGGTCGGCGTCGGCCCCGACGACGCCGCCGAGGCGGTGGCCGCCTACATGGCCGCCGACAGCGTCGAGGTGGAACGAGTGACCAAGAAGGGCCGCCGCCGTTTCGACACTCGCTCGGCGGTGGTGGATATCGACGTGTCGGGTGACACCGCCGAGTCGGAGCCAGAGGGACGACACGCGGCATATGCCATACTTCGTATGGTCGTGCGGCACACGCAACCTGCCGTCCGACCCGACGACGTGCTGACCGGCCTCCGCCGAGTTGCCGACCTCGCGCCGCCGTCATCGACCTCGATGACCCGGCTGGCGCAGGGGCCACTGGACGAGCCGACAGGTGCGATCGCCGACCCGCTCACCGTGGACCGGACCGCCGCTCGGGCGACGACCTCCGGTACCGCGGACCCGTACGCCGAGGAGCGGCGCGACAACGCACCACAGCCGTCGGCGTCCACGACGGGGCCTTCACAATGAACGGCCCCGTGGAAGGGGAACGTGGACGTGACCACAGGACTTTGCCCGGGGGCACCCACGGGGTGCCGCCGGCGCTGACACAGCGACGACAGTTCCTGTGAGGCGGCGCAGTGACCGAGAGGCCACTGCGCGCCCGGGAACTTTGACGGGAGACCGCCCGGATGCTCGACAACGAGCCCACGAACGGTGCCGACGGCACCGCGGGTACAACTGAAACGACCGACCACGGCGCGGGCACACCGGCCGAGGGGACTGGAGGGGTGCGCGTCTCGGCGCCGCCCGTCGGCAAGGGCGCCCGCCGCGCCGCCGGTCCTCCCCCCGAACCCGACGAGATCTTCTCGCCGCCGTCGACCGACCGCGTCACCTCCATCGCCGGTTCCGGTGAGGGCGGCACGGTCAAGACCTCCGTCAGCACCCCCGCCTCGGGCCGCCGCACCGTGCGTGCAGCGGGCAGCCCCGCTGAGGCACCGGCCGCGCGCACCGGCACGGCCGGTTCGAAGAAGCGCTCCGGTAAGCGGGACAGCGCGGTCGAGGAGAAGCGTTCCGACAAGCCCCGCCGTGAGAGTGCGGACGAGGAACAGCGCTCGGACAAGCCCGAGCGCGAGAGCGCCCGCAAGAAGCAGCGCGGCAGGAAGAAGGAGCAGGAGTCCGACCGGACTCCCGTCCCCGACGAAGCGGTCGACGAGGAGACCCCGGAGGAGAGCTCCTCCCCGGGCAGTACGCTGTTCCAGCCGCCGAGCACGCTCTTCCAGCCGCCGGTGGCTCAGGCGCGCGCGACCGGGATCGCAGCGCCTGCGGAGCAGTCCGGCAAGGACGAGAGCGATGCGGAGGCCGCTGGACGCGACACCGGCGCCGACGACCAGGAGCACGACAACGACGGTGACGACTCCGGTGAGGAGCGCGGCGGACGCCGCCGTCGCCGCCGGGGCGGGCGCGGGCGCGGCCGTTCCCGCACGGGTGAGAACGAAAGCGGCCAGGAAGCCCCCTCCGGCGAACCCGCCAGGAACGAGAACGTCAAGAACGAGGGCAGCAAGGGCGAGAGCGACCGTTCCGCCGACGACAAGAAGAACGCTTCCGGCCCCGACCAGGGCTCCAAGGACGACGAGGGCGACGACGCCGGAAGCCGCCGCAGGCGCCGTCGCCGCCGCCGTTCCGGCACGGGCGGCGGTGAGGGTTCCACGAACGACGACCCGCCCAACACGGTGGTCAAGGTGCGCGAGCCGCGCCCGGAGAAGCCCATCGAGGACGAGGTCCAGGCGGTCCGTGGCTCCACCCGGCTGGAGGCCAAGAAGCAGCGTCGCCGGGAAGGCCGCGAGCAGGGCAGGCGCCGCGCCCCGATCGTGACCGAGTCGGAGTTCCTGGCCCGGCGCGAGGCGGTCAAGCGCGATCTGGTGATCCGTCGGACCGGAGAGCGCACACAGATCGCGGTCATGGAGGACGACGTTCTCGTCGAGCACCATGTCGACCGCGCGACCCACCGTTCCTACGTCGGCAATGTGTACCTGGGCCGGGTGCAGAACGTCCTGCCCTCGATGGAGGCAGCCTTCGTCGACATCGGCAAGGGCCGCAATGCCGTCCTGTACGCCGGCGAGGTCAACTGGGACGTGCTCGGCGTCGAGGGCCAGCCCAAGCGCATCGAGTCGGTGCTCAAGTCCGGCCAGTCGGTCCTGGTGCAGGTCACCAAGGACCCGGTCGGCCACAAGGGCGCCCGTCTGACCAGCCAGATCAGCCTGCCCGGCCGCTACCTCGTGTACGTGCCCGGCGGGTCCATGACCGGTATCAGCCGCAAGCTCCCCGACAAGGAGCGTGCGCGCCTCAAGCAGATCCTCAAGAAGGTCATGCCGGCCGACGCCGGCGTGATCGTGCGCACCGCAGCCGAGGGCGCCAGCGAGGAGGAGCTGGAGCGCGACATCACGCGCCTGGCCAAGCAGTGGGACTCCATCCAGCGCAAGTCGAAGTCCAACACCGCTCCTGCGCTGCTCAACAGCGAGCCCGACCTGACCATCCGGGTCGTGCGCGATGTGTTCAACGAGGACTTCTCCAGCCTGGTGGTCTCCGGCGAGGAGGCCTGGGAGACCGTCCACGAGTACGTGGAATACGTCGCCCCGAACCTGGCCGAGCGCCTCTCGCACTGGACCGAGGACCGCGACGTCTTCTCCGCTTACCGCATCGACGAGCAGATCAACAAGGCCCTGGAGCGCAAGGTCTGGCTGCCCAGCGGCGGCTCGCTCATCATCGACCGCACCGAGGCGATGACGGTCGTGGACGTCAACACCGGCAAGTTCACCGGTCAGGGCGGAAACCTCGAGGAGACCGTCACCAAGAACAACCTCGAGGCGGCAGAGGAGATCGTGCGCCAGCTGAGGCTGCGCGACGTCGGCGGCATCATCGTCATCGACTTCATCGACATGGTCCTGGAGTCCAACCGCGACCTCGTGCTGCGCCGGATGCTGGAGTGCCTCTCCCGCGACCGGACCAAGCACCAGGTGGCCGAGGTCACCTCGCTGGGCCTGGTCCAGATGACCCGCAAGCGCGTGGGGCAGGGGCTGCTGGAGGCCTTCTCCCACACTTGCGAGCAGTGCAGCGGGCGCGGGGTCCTGGTCGCCGAAGAGCCGGTCGAGAACAAGGGCGGCAACGGCGGCGGCCGCAAGAAGAAGAACAAGGGCAAGGGCGAGTCCGAGCCCTCCTCCGACAAGGGCGGCAAGGACAAGGCGGACCAGGGCGAGAAGGCGGACCAGGGGTCCGACAAGCCCGGCGGCAAGGGTTCCAAGGCGGACAAGCCCGACAAGGGTGCCAAGGCCGAGAAGGTCGAGCAGCAGGCCGAGGGCACCGGTGCCGAGCCCGAGGCCGAAGAGCAGACCGAGACCCCCTCCGGCAAGAAGTCCAAGGGCCGCTCCAGGTCGGCCAAGGGGGCGGGCAAGAAGGCCGAGAAGGCGGCCGCTGCTGCCGAGGAGGCCCAGGAGGAGAGCACCGGGGAGGAGGACTCCGGTGGGGGTGAGGCCGAGAAGGCCGCGCCCGCCGAGGAGGCCCCGGTCAAGCGCACCCGTAAGCGCTCCACCCGGTCCAAGAAGGCCGTCGAGGCCGACCGGGCCTCCGAGACCGAGCAGGTCACGGAAGAGACCACCGACGACAGTGCCGCCTCGGCCGAGGCCGAGGCCGAGGAGGCGCCCGCCAAGCGCACCCGCAGGCGCACCACCCGCTCGTCCGCGCGCAGCACGGGTGACGAGGGTGCGGCCTCGGGCGAGGCCGAGGAATCGGCCTCCGAGGCCCCCGGGACGGAGGGGGACGACGAGTCCGCCGAGCGGCCCAAGCGGCGCCGTACCCGCCGCACCAGGACGGCGGCCTCCGCGGGGAGCACCGCCGACGCCGGCTGACCGGCACTGGAACGACCGGGTCCGGGCCGGGTGTGATCCCGGTCCGGACTCCGGTCTCGTGTGCGGGCCTGTGGTGGGGCAGTGGTAACCTGATGGACGGTGCGTCGGCGCGCTCCACGTGATCGCGCGCCCCGACACCGAAGTGCTCTCCACGCAGGGTTTGTTTCCCTCAGATCCCCGCGCCCCGCTACAGGCGATCAGTGGATCGTGGAACGAGGCTTCCCTCCACCCCTTCGGTGGGGTGATCCCTCCCGGCCGGGCCCGCAAGGGGCACGGCCGGACCCAGGACCCCGGGTCTCGGGCCCCGTGCAGGGGATGGTCCCGGGGATGGTCCCGAGCGCAGTATTCGTTGAGCGAGCAGGAAGAGAGTTACCCGGTGTACGCGATCGTGCGAGCGGGCGGCCGACAGGAGAAGGTGTCCGTCGATGACGTCCTGAACATCGACAAGGTCACCGAGGAGACCGGCGCCACCATCACGTGGCAGCCCATCCTCGTCGTCGAGGACGGCAACGTGATCTCCGAGGCCGACAAGCTGAGCGGCTACTCGGTCACCGCCGAGGTCCTCGGTGAGACCACGGGCCCCAAGATCAACATCATCAAGTACAAGAACAAGACCGGTTACAAGAAGCGTCTGGGCCACCGCCAGAAGCACACCCAGGTGCGCGTCACCGGTATCTCGGCGAAGTAGGAGGACTGGGGACATGGCCAGTAAGAAGGGTGTTTCGTCAAGCCGGAACGGCCGCGACTCCAACGCCAAGCGCCTCGGCGTGAAGCGCTTCGGCGGCCAGAACGTCGCTGCCGGTGAGATCCTGGTCCGCCAGCGCGGCACCAAGTTCCACCCGGGTGACAACGTCGGCCGCGGCGGCGACGACACGCTGTTCGCGCTCATCGGCGGCGAGGTCGCGTTCGGCAACTTCCGCGGCCGCAAGGCCGTGAGCATCGTTCCCGCGAGCTGAACGCCGCGCGAACGAGACTGATGTCGGGAGGCGGGCCAGGGAAACACTGGCCCGCCTCTTGCGTTGTCACCAGATGACACGCATGAACGAGCGGGGCCGCACGGCGGCCCGATGAGTGACGGGGAGAACCATGCCTGACTTCGTCGACGAGGCGGCCCTGCAGGTCAGGGCCGGGAACGGCGGGGGCGGGNCGGACCCGACGGCGCCAACGGGGGCCGCGGCGGCGACGTGATCCTGGAGGTCGACGCCCAGAGCGCGACCCTGCTCGACTACAAGCGCCGCCCCCACCGTGCGGCGCAGAACGGCACGCCCGGCCAGGGTGGTCACCGCGCCGGCGCCAATGGCGAGAACCTCGTGCTGTACGTTCCGGACGGCACCGTGGTCACCCACCCCGGCGGTGAGGTCATCGCCGACCTGGTCGGCCACGGCACCCGCCTGGTGCTGGCCGAGGGGGGCCGCGGCGGTCTCGGCAACGCCGCGCTGTCCTCCAAGAAGCGCAAGGCCCCCGGCTTCGCCCTCAAGGGTGAGGAGGGCGAGGCACTCGACGTGCGCCTGGAGATGAAGACCATCGCCGACGTCGGCCTGGTCGGGTTCCCCAGCGCCGGGAAGTCCTCGCTCATCGCCGCGATGAGCGCCGCGCGCCCCAAGATCGCCGGTTACCCCTTCACCACACTCGTCCCGAACCTGGGTGTGGTCGAGGCCGGTGCCGTGCAGTACGTCGTCGCCGACGTCCCGGGCCTGATCCCCGGCGCGAGCGAGGGCAAGGGCCTGGGGCTGGAGTTCCTGCGCCACATCGAGCGCTGCTCCACCCTCCTGCACGTTCTGGACTGCGCGACCTACGAACCCGACCGCGACCCCGTCAGCGACCTGGAGGCTCTGGAGACCGAGGTCGCCGCGTACGGGGAGCGCACCGGCGTGGACCTGTCCGACCGCCCGCGCCTGGTCGTGCTCAACAAGGTCGACGTGCCCGATGCCCGCGAGCTCGCCGACATGGTCACGCCAATGCTGACCGAGCGCGGCTACCGGGTCCTGGAGGTCTCGGCCGCCTCCCGCGAGGGCCTGCGCGAGCTCTCCTTCGCCCTCGGCGAGCAGGTCTCCGCCGCACGGGCCAGCGCCCCTGCGCCCGAGCCCACGCGAGTGGTGTTGCGCCCCAAGGTCATCGGCGACACCCCGTTCGAGGTGGTCGCGCTGGGGGACAACGCCTTCCGGGTGCGCGGCGACAAGCCCACCCGCTGGGTCTCCCAGACCGACTTCTCCAACGACGAGGCCGTCGGGTACCTGGCCGAGCGCCTCAACCGCCTCGGGATCGAGGAGCAGCTGGCCCAGCTCGGCGCGAGCGAGGGCGCCGAGGTCTACATCGGCCCAGAGGAGGATTCCGTGGTCTTCGACTGGGACCCGTCCGCCGATGCCGAAGCGGTCCCGTCGGGCCCGCGCGGAAACGACGCCCGGCTGGGCTGAACCGCGCGGGGACCGGATCTCCGACACCAGCCGGAACCACATCAGGTACACGCGCGGCGCCGGCGCGCCGCGCCACGGATGGAAAGCCCCTCGCACGGTGCACAGTACGAACAGTGACAACATCGACGCCCTGGAGGCCGGCGGACGCGCTGCGGTGGAGTCCGCACGCAGGATCGTGGTGAAGGTGGGGTCGTCCTCGTTGACGACTCCGGAAGGCCGGATCGACGCCACCCGGCTCCGTTCCCTCGCGGATGTGCTCGCCGAGCGCCGCACTGCGGGGCAGGAAGTCATCCTGGTCTCCTCCGGTGCGGTCGCCGCGGGCATGACACCGCTGGGCATGAACCGGCGTCCGCACGACCTGGCCTCGCAGCAGGCAGCGGCCAGCGTGGGCCAGGGCCTGTTGCTGGCCGCCTACACCGCCGAGCTCGCCCGGTACGGTCTCAACGCGGCGCAGGTCCTGCTCACGGTCGAGGACATGATGCGGCGGGTACAGCACCGCAACGCGCAGCGCACCCTGCGGCGCCTGCTGGACATCGGTGCTGTCCCGGTCGTCAACGAGAACGACACGGTGGCCACGCACGAGATCCGCTTCGGTGACAACGACCGGCTGGCCGCGCTCGTGGCGCACCTGATGCGCGCCGATGCCCTCGTGCTGCTGTCCGACGTGGACGCGCTCTACGACGGCGATCCCTCCCACCCCGGCACCTCAGTGGTGAACCTGGTGCGCGACCCCGCCGACCTGGCAGGGATCGACATCGGCAGCACCGGCAAGCGCGGAGTGGGCACCGGCGGGATGGTCACCAAGGTCGATGCCGCCCGGATCGCGAGCCAGGCCGGGGTGCACACGGTGCTGACCTCGGCCGCCAACGCCGGGTCCGCCCTCGCGGGCGAGCGTGTCGGCACGTTCTTCGCGCCGGCCGACGGCCGCCGCCCCTCCGCCCGCCAGCTCTGGCTCGCCCCTG
>NZ_ANBF01000045.1 GCF_000341025.1 Nocardiopsis salina YIM 90010
TCGTCAAGGTCCACGGCGAGTTCAGTGCCGGCGACCCCGTCGACCTGCGCAGTGAGGACGGTACCGTCGTCGCGCGCGGGTTGGTCAACTACGACGCGGCCGAGGTCCCCGACCTCATGGGGCGTTCCACACGCTGGTTGGCGCGGGAGCTCGGCCCCACCTACGAGCGCGAGCTCGTGCACCGCGACGACCTCGTGCTGCTCTGACCGGTCGAGCCCAGTCCCCCTTGTTCCGGACCACAGCGGGGGATGCGGTCTCGAGCCGTTCTCCGGAGGGTTCGTCCGTGTATCGAGTGGTCGGGCCGACCGCCGGTCAGCTCCGTCCGAGCTGGGTGCGGGTCCAGGTGCTGCAAAGAGAGGCGGAAATCCTCGTGAAGCGGCCCCGTTCTGTCGGTGCCGTGCGGTCTACTCCTGATGAGAGGTGGATCACGCAGTACCGGCATGCGGGAAGGACCGCACATGAGCGCAGTACGGCTGCTGGTGGGAACGCGCAAGGGCGCCTTCGTTCTCACCTCCGACAGTGAACGCAAGAATTGGGAGATCGACGGGCCGCACTTCGCGGGGTGGGAGGTGTATCACCTGACCGGCAGCCCGGCCGACCCCGACCGGCTCTACGCAGCGCCGTCCATGGACTGGTTCGGCCAGGTCGTCCAGCGTTCCGACGACGGCGGCAGGACCTGGGACGCGATGGACAACCGGTTCGAGTACACCGGCGAACCCGGGACCCATCTCTGGTACGACGGCACGCCCCGCCCGTGGGAGTTCACCCGGGTCTGGCACCTGGAACCCTCCGCCACGGACCCGGACACGGTCTACGCGGGGGTCCAGGACGCGGCCCTCTTCCGTACCACCGACGGCGCCCGCTCGTGGGAGGAGTTGGACGGCCTGCGCACGCACACGACCGCACCGGGCTGGCAGCCGGGCGCGGGCGGGCTGTGCCTGCACTCGATCCTGTTGGACCCGCGCGGCAACGGGCGCATGTTCGTCGGGATCTCCGCCGCCGGGGTCTTCCGCTCCGACGACGAGGGCCGCACCTGGACCGCCGCCAACCGTGGGCTGCTCACCGACGGCATCCCCGATCCCGACGCAGAGGCTGGCCATTGCGTGCACCGCCTGGCAATGCACCCCTCCAGGCCCGACGTGCTGTTCATGCAGAAGCACTGGGACGTCATGCGCAGCGACGACGCTGCGGAGAACTGGACGGAGATCAGCGGGAACCTGCCCTCCGACTTCGGGTTCCCCATCGCCGTTCACGCGGACGACCCCGACACGCTCTACGTGGTGCCGATCACCAGCGACTCCCTGCACTATCCGCCCGACGGGCGCCTGCGTGTCTACCGCAGCCGCTCCGGGGGCCAGGAGTGGGAGCCGCTGACGGAGGGCCTGCCGCAGGAGAACTGCTACGTCAACGTGCTGCGCGACGCCATGGCCGTGGACTCGCTCGACGGCGTGTACTTCGGCACCACCGGTGGGCAGGTCCACGTCTCCTCCGACTCCGGCGACACGTGGACCACCGCGGCCGACACGCTGCCCTCCGTCCTGTCCGTCGAAGTCCAGACCCTGCAGTGAAGGGGGTGCCCCGGTCATGAGTGACAGAGCACGGGAGAGCGCCGAAGGGCCGCAGGACGTGCGGGTCCGGCTGCCCTACCACCTGCGGATCCTCGCCCGGATCGACGGAGAGGTCGCCGTGCGGGTGGAAGGGCCGGTCACCCCGAACTCGGTGTTGGACGCGTTGGAGGAACGCTGGCCCGAGCTGCAGGGCACGATCCGCGACCACTCCAGCAAGCGCCGCCGGGCCTACCTGCGGTACTTCGCCTGCGAGGAGGACCTCTCGCACGATTCTCCCGACGACGCGCTGCCCGAGCGGGTGTCGAAGGGGGAGGAGCCCTTCATGGTCGTCGGGGCCATGGCAGGGGGATGAGCGGCCCGGGCGGCGGCGGGGCGTTCGGTACGGCGCCGCCCCGGCGGGGAACACGGTTCCCATGGGAGTGCGGTGTGGGAAGCTCTGAGGGCACTCTCGCCGAAGGAGTCTCCCCGTGCCCAGTGCGACCACGCGCGCCCTGTCCCTGCTCTTCCGTGTCACGCGCAAACGGCAGATGAGTACCCCCGAACGCGCCCGTCGCCGGATCGCCGCGCCCAAGGACGGGGCCGCCCCGCCCGCGCCGATGTGTCACGCCTACCGCGTCACCCGACGGGAGGTCTCGGGGTTCCCCGTTCGCACGGTGCGGCCGAAGGACGGGCCCGAACCGGGCAAGGCCGTGCTCTACCTGCACGGAGGCGCCTACGTCAGCAGCATCACCCCGTGGCACTGGCGCTTGATCGCCCTCATGGCCGACCAGGGCTGCCGGGTCGAGGTGCCGCTCTACGGGCTGGCCCCGGACCATACCCACCGGGAGGCGCACCCGTTCGTCGACCGTGTCTGGGCCGATCTGACCGCCGAGGTCCCCGCCGGCCGCACCGTGCTGGCAGGGGACTCGGCCGGGGGCGGACTCGCCGCGGCCCTCGACCAGCGCCTGGCCGCACGGGGGGCCGAGGGGCCGACGCGCACGATCCTGCTCGCGCCGTGGGTCGACGGGGCCCTGGACAACCCCGAGATCGCCGCGATCGAGTCCCGCGACCCCTGGTTGGCCCGGGCCGGACTGCACGAGTGCATGCGGGCGTGGGCGGGCGGCGACGACCCGGCCGATCCACGGCTGAGCCCGTTGTACGGGCAGCACGAGGGGACGGCGCCGATGGACGTCCACGTCGGAACCCATGACCTGTTCTGGCCCGACCTGCGGCGCCTGAGGGAACGCCGGGAGGCGGCCGGGGCCCGCACCGACCTGATCACGTGTCCCGGGGCGTTCCACGTGTACCCGCTGGCGCCCTGCCCCGAGGGCCGCCGGGCACGGATGCGCATCCTGGCGGCACTGCGGACCCTGTAGGTGCGGGGCGGTGACTGCAGCAGGGGAGGGAGCGTCCGGGCTCCTGGGGGCGGGGTCAGGTCATGCGGCGTACCACCGATAGCGGCACGCGCTTGAGCAGGAACCCGATCGGGACCCATGGCCACGCCGGTACGTACGCCTTGGCCTTGCGCTTCTCGATCGCGCGGACCATGGCGCGCGTTCCGGTCTCGGTGTCGACCATGAACGGGGTGTTCTGCGCGACGTGCTCGTTCATCTCCGAACGGATGTAGCCCGGGTAAACCACTGACACGTCCAGGCCCGGCACGCGTTCCGAACGCAGCCCCTCGGCGAGGGAGGCCACGCCCGCCTTGGTGGCCGCGTACACCGTCATGGCCTTGCGCATGCCCCGGAGAGCCGACATCGAGGAGACCATCACCAGGTGTCCGTGCTCCTGGGCACGGAACACCTCCAGGGCCGCCTCTGCCTGAGAGAGCGCACCCACGAAGTTGGTCATCGCGGTCTGCCGGTTGGCGTCGGGGCGCCCCTTGCCCAGCGCGGCGCCCTTGCCCAGGCCGGCGTTGACCACGATCCGGTCCAGGGTCCCGAAGGCCCCGGCGAGATCGTGGATCACCGTGTGCACGGTCTCGTGGTCGGTCACGTCGAGGGAGCGCAGCTCCACACGGCGCTCGGGGTGGGCCGCGGTGATCTCTTCACGCAGCGCCTCGAGTTTCTCCTCACGCCGCGCGCACAGCCCGAGGTCGTAGCCGAGGGCCGCGAACTGGCGGGCCATCTCGGCGCCCAGCCCCGCGCTGGCACCGGTGATGACGATCGTTCCCTTGCTCATGGTGACGGTCTTCTTCCGTGGGGTCGGCATGCCGGGGGAGACCGGCGTCCGGTCGTGGGCACCGACCTTACGGGGACCTGGCACCGATGACCGAACGGGGTTCGGAACAAGGCCTGTGGACAGCGCTCCGGAGCATCCTCCGAGCGCCTAGAGTAGGAAGACAGCCGACCCCGGAGCACACACCCCGACCGAGAGAGAAGGCCATGACTGACACCGAGCGCGAGGTCCGCGCGGTCGCCGAACGTGCCAAGGACGCCGCGGCCGACCTGGCCCCGCTCAGCCGGGGCGTGAAGGACGCGGCGCTGCACGCGCTCGCCGATGCGCTGGTCAAGCGGGCCGACGAGATCACCGAGGCCAACACCCGCGACGTCGAGCGCGCGCGGGCCGACGGCACCTCCGAGGCGATGATCGACCGGCTCACGCTCAACCCGGCCCGGATCGAGCAGATCGCCGGCGCCGTCCGCGAGGTCGCCGAGCTGCCCGATCCGGTGGGGGAATCGGTGCGCGGCGGGGTGCTGCCCAACGGTCTCGACCTGCGCCAGATCCGTGTTCCCCTCGGTGTCATCGGCATCATCTACGAGGGCCGCCCCAACGTCACCGCCGACGCCGCCGCGCTGTGTCTCAAGAGCGGCAACGCGTCGCTGCTGCGCGGTTCCTCCTCGGCCTACGACTCCAACACCGTCATCGTGCAGGTGCTGCGCGAGGCCCTCGAGGGGACGGGCGTGCCCGCCGACGCCGTGCAGATGGTGCCCGGGCGCGGCCGCGAGTCCTCAGCGGCGCTCATGCGGGCCCGCGGCCTGGTCGACGTGCTCATTCCGCGCGGGGGTGCCTCCCTCATCCAGGCGGTCGTGCGCGAGTCCACCGTCCCGGTCATCGAGACCGGCGAAGGCCTGTGCCATGTCTACATCGACGCCGACGCCGACGTGGACAAGGCCGTCGCGATCGCCACAAACTCCAAGGCGCAGCGGGTGTCGGTGTGCAACAGCGCCGAGACGCTCCTGGTGCACGAGGACGTGGCCGGCGAGTTCCTGCCGCGTGCGCTGGAGAGCCTGGCCGGGGCCGGGGTGACCGTGCACGGCGACGAGAAGGTCATGGCCGCGGCCGCCGGGACCTCCGTGGAGGCCGTGCCCGCCACCGACGAGGACTGGGCGACCGAGTACCTGTCCCTGGACCTGGCAGTGCGGGTGGTGCCCGGCATCGACGACGCCCTCGCCCACATCCGTGCCCACTCCACCCAGCACACCGAGTCGATCGTCACCGACTCCCTCAAGGCCTCGCGCTACTTCACCGCGCGCGTCGACTCCGCCGCGGTCATGGTCAATGCCTCGACGCGGTTCACCGACGGGGGCGAGTTCGGGTTCGGTGCGGAGATCGGCATCTCCAACCAGAAACTGCACGCACGCGGGCCGATGGGGCTGCCGGAGCTGACCTCCACCAAGTACGTGGTCACCGGCGAAGGTCACCTGCGCTGATCGCGCGCCGGGCCCCGAACGGGGCCCGGCGCAGGCATCCTCCCGCGACCGGGCGCCCTTTCTGGACGCCCGGTCCGTTCCTGTGCGCAAAACGTGGACGGAAACGGATCTTCGTCGAACGTGTATTCCCAAACCGGTGAGGAGTCGGTACTTTCGCTGTGGTGCGCGGGCAGCGCCTGCCCCGGACAACCCCGATCCGGTCCCGAGGAGCAGGGCCGCGCCACGGTCACGACGAAAGGAAATCCCCCCATGAACCTCCGGAGCACGGTCGCGGCCACGGCCGCCCTGGCCGTAGGCGGCCTCACCCTCGTGGCCGCACCCGCGCAGGCCGACCTCGTCACCCAGTGCGAGGGCCACGGCGGTGACGTGACCCTGCCGACCCCGCTGGCCGTGCCCGCCGGCGCGAACTGCTTCCTCGACGGCACCACGGTCCAGGGCGACGTCACCGTCGGCGAGGGCGCGAACCTGCACATCGTCGGGGGTGAGATCGAGGGCGACGTCGAGGTCGGCGCCGACGGCTACTTCGACTCCGCCGACTCGACCATCGGTGGCGAGGTCGCCAACACCGGTTCCTACGGCACCCATCTGGAGGAGACCGACGGTGCCGGCGTCAGCGCGATCCCCGTGGAGGGCTTCGACGACGGGTTCGTCTTCGTCGTGGACTCCGAGCTGGCCTCGGTGGAAGCCGAGGCGGGCGCCCTCTACATGGCCGGGTCCCGGATCGACGACGGTGTCTCGGCCACCGACGTGCGCTACGCCGACGTCGTGGACTCGGTCCTGCGCGGGGATTTGACGGTCACCGGTTCCGAGGGCGGCGGCATCCTCTGCGACAGCGAGGTCATCGGCGCGGTGTCCTACAGCGGCGGAGCGGGCCCGGTGGCGGTCGGCGCAGGTGAGCAGGACGGTTTCTGCTCCTCGGTCAACTACGTCGACGGCGATCTGAGCGTGGCCGGGGTCTCCGGCGGCGCCTACATCGACAACAACATCGTCGGCGGCTCGCTCGTGGCCGCGGACAACAGCCCGACGGCGGAGATCGGCGACGACAACCGCGTGCGGGGCGGGACCGAGGTCGAGGAGGTCGCGCTGAGCACCTCCGACGCCGGTGTCGAAGGCTGGTTCGAGGCGCACGAGCGGGATCTGGCCGACGAGGTCGAGGAGCTGCGCGGCGAGACCGTTGACGAGGCCACGGAGGCCGGCCCTGCGTTCTGACCCGTGACCCGTTCCCCTCACCCGCGTGCGGACACGTGAATGCGCAGCTGGTTCCCGTGTCCCACGCTCATCCGACGCGCTGCTCGTCCGGTGGTCCGAGCCCGCAGCGCGGCCGTGCACGGTGCCCGGCACATCCACCGGACGGCGCCCCGTTGCCGTGGACGAGTGCGCTCCTCCGCGGCAACGGGCAGTTGTGGGCGCACACCCGCGAAGGGCGTCGTGCAACTGGGGCCCGGGAACGTGTGCGGAACGTTCGTGGGCTCTCAGGACCGGTCGTTGCCACCGTCCCCGGCACCGCCGCCGTCCTCGCTGTCGTTCCGGCCGCCACTGCGCCAGCGCTCGGCGACCGAGTCGAAGATGCGCCCGCCCGCACCCGCGGCACCGCCTGCGACGTCGCGGACCACACTCACCAGCGGGTCCTTGGTCCGGTTCCAGTCCTCGCGGTAGGAGTCCGCTGCACGGCCTGCCTCATCGCTGACCCGGGACTCGGAGTCCTTGCTACGGCGCGGGTACTCCCCGTCCAGGATCCGCTGGTACTCACCGCTCTCCAACCAGCGCTGCACCTCGGCCACGCGCACCACCGCGAACGGGTGGCTGGCCGGCACCGTCGACATCAGTTTCAGCACGCTGTCGACCGCGTCACCGCCCGCCTCGTACTCTCGGGCCTGCTCGATGAACGCGTCCGGGTTCATCTCCGACAGGTTCGAACCCCCGGCCAGCTTCATGAGCGCGCGCTTGGCGGCGTCCGGGTTCTGGCAGGCCAGCAGCCCCGCACGGTCGGCCGAGAGCTCCGACTTGCGGTGCCACTCCTTGAGCGCGACCAGGATCGCCTGGATCGCCAGCGCGCCCAGCGGGATCCACATGATCTTCTGCGCGATCCACACCAGGAGCAGCAGGAGCGTGCGGTACAGGGCGTGCCCGCTCAGGATGTGGCCGACCTCGTGGCCGATGACGAACCGCTTCTCCTCGGCGTCGAAGAGGTCGAACAGCCCTGTCGTCATCACGATGAAGGGCTTCTTGCGCCCGATCGCCATCGCGTTCGGGTTCGGGTCCATCTTGACGTAGAGCTCGGGGACGTCGTCGAGGTCCAGAACGTACGCGGCGTCGCGCAGGTAGTCGTGCAGCTCCGGGAACTGGGTCGGGCCCACCCGAACCGCGTCGGCGAGGAACAGCAGGCGCAGCTGGCGTTCGCTGACCCGGCCGAACAGGCTCTTGACCAGGACGTCGAAACCGCTGAGTGAACGCAGCGCGACCAGGGCGCCGCGGTCCGCGGGGTGCTCGTATGCGCGGGGTGAGAGGTCGGGAAGACGGACGCGTACGCGGTCTGGTGAGTTGGCCATATCGGCATGCTATGCGCGTGTACCGGGCTTGACCATGGTTCCCGGGGAACGAGATATGACGTGTTCGCCCGGAGGCTTCGCGGGGCGGACGGGAAGATGGGGGAGCTCGGGTCCGTTGAACCCCGTACGGGTGGCAAGACGAGGGAGTGCCCCTTGCGGTCCCCGGGCCGTCGACTAGTCTCGGTTGGCCGAAACCGGCAACGGCCACGTCCACGTCCACGGCGAAACGGAGCGCACAGTGGCGCACGCAGCGAAAGGCGGCTCGCAGGGAGGGATCTCCCCCGCACGGAGGGGCGGCGCCTCCCCGACCAAGGTCGGAATCATGGGCGGCACCTTCGACCCGATCCACCACGGCCACCTGGTGGCGGCCAGTGAGGTCGCCCACCTGTACGGGCTCGACGAGGTCGTCTTCGTCCCCACCGGCCAGCCCTGGCAGAAGGACCTCGCCAAGGTCACCCCGTCCGAGGACCGCTACCTCATGACGGTCATCGCGACCGCTGAGAACCCCACGTTCCGGGTGGACCGTGTCGAGATCGACCGCCAGGGCCCCACCTACACCCTCGACACCCTGCGCGAACTCCGGTCCTCCTACGGGCCCGACGTCGAGCTGTACTTCATCACCGGAGCCGACGCGCTCGGGGCCATTCTGAGCTGGCACAACGTCGACGAACTCTTCCACCTCGCGCATTTCGTAGGCTGTAACAGGCCCGGTCACCACCTCAGCGACACAGGACTGCCCGAGGGCAAGGTCTCGCTGGTCGAGGTCCCCGCGCTCGCCATCTCCTCCAGCGAATGCCGCGAGCGCGTCCGCAAGGGCGAACCCATCTGGTACCTCGTGCCTGACGGAATCGTCCGCTACGTCAACAAGACCGGGCTCTACCTCGAGAGCTGAAAGGCAGTAAGCACAACGTGACAGCCACCGACAGGGCACTGGAGCTGGTCGAGGTCGCCGCCGAGGCCGCCTCCGACAAGCTCGCCCAGGAGATCGTCGCCTACGACGTCAGCGACCAGCTCATCATCACCGACGCCTTCGTGCTCTGCTCGGCGCCCAACGACCGCCAGGTGCGCTCGATCGTGGACGAGGTCGAGGAACAGCTGCGTGTGAAGTCCGGGGCCAAGCCGGTGCGGCGCGAGGGTGAGCGCGACGGGCGGTGGGTCCTGTTGGACTACGCCGACATCGTCGTGCACATCCAGCACGAGGAGGAGCGCGGCTACTACGGTCTCGAGCGCCTCTGGAAGGACTGCCCGGAGATCGACCTGCCCGAGAACGCGCGCGGGACCGAGCGCACCTCTGACGACGAAGACGCCTGAGCCGCGGACCGGGAGAAGAGACACACCTCGTGAGTGAGACCCCTCGTGTGCTGTTCTGGCGGCACGGACGTACCTCCTGGAACGTGGAGAACCGTTTCCAGGGACAGACCGACATCGGGCTCGACCGGGTCGGGCACGCACAGGCCGAGCGCGCCGCCGGCCTGCTCGCCACGCTCGGCCCGGACCTCGTCGTCGCCTCCGACCTGGAGCGCGCGGCCGACACTGCCGGGTACCTGGGCCGGGCCACTGGCTTGGAGGTCGAGTTCGACAAGGGCCTGCGGGAGCGCCACGGCGGTTCCTGGGAGGGCCTCACCGGGCCGGAACTCGCCCGCCGCTGGCCGGTCGAGCACGCACGCATGGACATCCCCGACGGGGAGGACGTCCGCGAGGTCGGCGACCGCATGCAGGCGGCCGTCGAACGGGCCCTGGAACGGACGCCCGCCGGCGGGCTGCTCGTCGTCGTGAGCCACGGCGCGGCCCTGCGGATGGCCATCTCCCGGATGCTGGGCGTGCCCGACGAACAACGGGAGATCCTCGGCCCGCTCAGCAACTGCTGCTGGTCCGTGCTGGGGCGTCGGCGCGAGGACTGGAGGCTCTTGGAGCACAACGCCGCGAGCCTGCCCGAGCCCGTGGTGCTGAGCGACGACGCGTGACGGGTCCGTCGGGGGTCCGCGGGCGTTCGTGCCAGAACGCACCGGCGGTTGTCGGCGTGGTTCGGGGCACGGCGGCCGGGGCTTCCGGCGCTCCGGTGCTCGCCGTTTCGACGTCGGCGCCGGATTCCGCTAGAGTCTGAGGGGTCGGAACGGGCACAGCCCGCCGACTCCCGACACGGGGCTATGGCGCAGTTGGTAGCGCGCCTCCATGGCATGGAGGAGGTCTGGGGTTCGAATCCCCATAGCTCCACTCGTAAGGCCCTGCTCGGCGGACTCGGTTCGCCGGGCAGGGCCTTTTTCGTCCCCCGAAGGCCGCCCCACGCCGGCCCCGGGGAACCTGTGCCTGCGCTGTCCGGGTCCTCTCTTGCGTTCGACCGGTATTGTTATACACTTCGTCCGGTACAGTAATACCGTTCCGCCAGTCCAGGTCGAGGAGACACATGATCGAGATGAAAAAACCCGAGGAGATCGACCGCATGGACGTGACGGGCACGTTCGTCGGCGAGGTCCTGACCGACCTGGGCGAGCTCGCGGACGTGGGCGTCAACCTCCTCGACCTCGAACACCGAGCGCGCGAACTCATCCGCGAGCGCGGAGCGCAGTCCTGTTACTGGGACTACGCGCCCTCCTTCGGCGAGGGTCCGTTCCGCAACGTCATCTGCCTGTCCGTGAACGACGCGGTCCTGCACGGCAAACCGCGGGACCGGACGCTCCAGGACGGCGACGTGCTGACGATGGATCTCGCGGTGGGCATCGACGGCTGGGTCACGGACTCCGCGCGCACCGTCGTCGTCGGGACCCCGGACGAGGAAGACCTGCGCCTGGTCCGCGCGACCCAGGAGGCCCTGGAGGCCGCGATCGACGTGATGCGCGCCGGCAACCGCTTGGGTGACGTGTCCGCCGCGATCGGTGCGGTCGCCGCCGAGCACGGATACCCCGTGAACCTGGAGTACGGCGGGCACGGTCTCGGCCGCACCATGCACGAGGAACCCCACGTGCCCAACGACGGGTACGCCGGGCGCGGGCTCGTGCTCCGCCCGGGCCTCACCCTCGCGCTGGAGCCGTGGTTCGCCCGTACGACCGACCGTGTCGTGCACGACGAGGACGGCTGGACCCTGCGGTCCGCCGACGGCTCCAGGGCGGCGCACTCCGAGCACACGGTGGCCGTCACCGAGGACGGCCCGCGCGTCCTCACCCGGCGCGCGTGAGGGGCTCCACCTCGGGCCCCGGAGCGTTTCCGGGGCCGTCCTCCGGTCATGGCTCCCGGTGCAGCCACACGGCGGCCTCACCGGGCAGTTGCCCGCCGGGCAGCGGCGCGCTCGCGACCAGGACCTCGCCCTCGGGCAGCGGCACGGGTTCGGTCCCGGTGTTGACCAGTACCAACACGTAGCCTCCGCGCCAGAAGGCCAGCACCGGCCCCCGGTCCAGGTCCGGATCCCAGTGCACCTCCTCGTCGGCGCGGCAGTGCGGCCGCAGCGAAAGCGCCGCCTGGTAGAGCCGCAGCATCGATCCGCGCTCCTGCGCCTGCGTCGACACCGAGTACTGCCCCCACCACGCCGGCTGCGGCAGCCC
>NZ_ANBF01000046.1 GCF_000341025.1 Nocardiopsis salina YIM 90010
GGGGTCCAGGGCAATGGAACCCGGCAACCGTCGCGCCCCTTGTCCGTGTGGTCGCTGTTGGCCCACCGGGGGTCCTCCAACGCCGCCGCCGGCAGGTCGGCGACCTCCGGCAACCCCAGTTCCTCGCCCTGATAGATGTAGGCCGACCCCGGCAGCCCCAGCTCCAGAAGCGCGAGCGCCCGGGCCCGCCTCTGCCCCTGCTCCGGGTCGGGTTCGGGGTCGTGGCCGTCGGAGAGCAGCCACGCGTGCAGGTCGGTCCCGGCGGGGAGCCCCAGTACCGACGCGGGCCGCACCACGTCATGGTTGCCGATCACCCACGTCGGCACGGTGCCCACCCGGTGCGCGTCGGCGAGGGAGGAGTCGATGACCGTCCGGTAGGCGTCGGCGTCCCACGGCGCCTTCAGGAAGTCGAAGTTGAACGCCTGGTGGAGCTCGTCCGGGCGCGTGTACAGCACCCGCCGTTCGCTGGGCAGCCACACCTCGCCCACCATGGCCCGCGGCGGATCGTAGGAGTCGGCCACCTGCCGCCAGTCCCGGTGCACCTCGTGCACCTCCGGCCGGTCCAGCAGCGGGTGGTCGGGGTTGGCTTCGATGTCCTCGAACCGCCCGCCCTCCACGGGCGTCAGCTCGCGCAGCGGTTCGGCGAGGTCCTTGGCCATGGCGTAGGCGACGTCGATCCGGAACCCGTCCACCCCCCGGTCGGCCCAGAACCGCAGGATCCCCCGGAACTCCTCGTGCACCCGAGGGTGGTCCCAGTTCAGGTCCGGCTGCTCGGGCGCGAACATGTGCAGGTACCACTGCCCGTCCGGAACCCGGGTCCACGCTGAGCCGCCGAAGGTCGAGCGCCAGTCCGTCGGCGGCAGTTCCCCGTCGGGCCCTTTCCCGTCGCGGAACACGTACAGGTCCCGCTCCGGCGACCCGGGCCCTGCCTCCAGCGCCGCCCGGAACCACGGGTGCTCCAGGGAGGTGTGGTTCGGCACGATGTCGATCATGACCTTGAGCCGCCGCTTGTGTGCGGCCCGCACCATCGCCTCGAAGTCTGCCAGCGTGCCCAGGCTCGGGTCCACGTCCCGGAAGTCGGACACGTCGTACCCCCCGTCGGTCCAGGGGGACGGGTAGAAGGGCGACAGCCAGATCCCGTGCACCCCCAGGGCGGCGACGTGGTCCAACCGCGCGGTGAGGCCGGGCAGGTCGCCCACCCCGTCGCCGTTCGAGTCGGTGAAACTGCGTGGATAGACCTGGTACAGCACGGCGTCGCGCCACCATTGGTGCATGTGGAGCCCTTCGGGTCGGTTCTCACGGGGACGTCCGGCGCTCCTGAGGAGCGGCGGTGGACTGGCGGGGGACTATCTGGACCGGCAGTTCGATCCGGGTGTCGCAGGGGCGCCGACCGTGCACGAGGTCGGCGGCCAGGTGGCCGGCGGCAACCCCGAGCGCCTCGGGGCCCTGGTCGACTGTGGTCAGGTCGAGGGCCGCGGAGGCGTCGTGGTCGTCGAAGCCCATGAGGGAGATCGCCTCGGGCACCCGAACCCCGGAACGGCGCAGCGCCCGGTACGCCCCCAGGGCCACGTCGTCGCTCTCGGCGAGCACGGCCGTGGGCGGGCTCTGGTTCGAGAGCAGCTCACCGACGGCGAGCTCCCCGCCGTCAGGGCCGGGGGACTTCGTCACCGTCCAGGGTTCCTGGCCCGCCTCCGCCATGGCGTCGTGATATCCGGCCAGGCGTGCGGCGGAACTGCGGCTCGGCCCGTGTTCCGTTTGCGTACCGATGTAGGCGATGCGGATGTGGCCGAGATTGAGCAGGTGGTGGGTGGCGCCCGCGGTACCGGCGCGGTCGTCGATGAACACGCTCGCCCGGCCGGGAAGCTCCTCGCCGGCGAGTACGACGGGCCCCGCCAGTTCACCGATCCGGGAGTACTGTGCCTCGGTGACCTGCAGCGCCACCGCCACGAGGGCGTCGGAGTTGTGTGCGAGCGGGAGTTCGCGGGTCCAGTTCTCCATCCCGTCGGCCTGGTGCACGAGCATGTCGAGCCCCGCACTGTGCAGGGCGTGACCGAGCCCCGAGGCGAGTGCTCCGAAGAACCACGGGCGCAGGGACGGGACCACGACGGCGACCCGGCAGGTGCGCCCGGTCACCAGGCCGGAGGCGTTGCGCGAGACCGCGTAGGAGAGTTCGTCGGCGGGCCCCCCNCCCGGAGCACACGCGAGACCGTCGAGAGCGATACCTCCGCTCGACGGGCCACGTCGCGCATGCCGGCAGACCGTTTCGGCATGCGGCCACCGTAGACGTGTGACCTGCGCCATGGCAACGTTTTCATGACGGTTCCGGAACGGGGCAGCCCTCTCAGTGCGGGTTTCCGTTGTTCTGCCCGCGGATCGTGTTGACTGAGTCACATCCACGGTGGCATCGTTTTCGCACAGCTCGGGGGACGACCACGACCGTTGCGATGCCGCGGGCCCACCGGGCGCCGGGGGCGAGGAGGTACAGAGCCATGTCCGAAGTGCCAAGGCCCGCCGGACAAACGGCGCGCGCCTGGGCGGCCGGAGCCCTCGCGCTGGGCCTCGCCCTGGCCACCGGGTGCGGCGAGCCGCCCCAGGACGAAGGCGACGAGAGCGCCGGACTCGCCGACGACCCCGAGTTCGTGTGGGCCATCGGCTCGTCCGACCGGCCCGCGCACGAGGCCGTCGCCCGGCTCTGGAACGAGAAGAACCCCGATCGGCAGGTCGAGATCTTCTTCCTCGCCGCCACCGCCGACGAGCAGCGCCAGGCCCTCTTCCAGGACCTCCAGAGCCGGGCCGGGGAGTTCGACGTGCTCGGGCTCGACGTCATCTGGACCGGAGAGTTCGCCGACTACGGATACATCGAGAGCCTCGAGGACCTGCGCCCCGAGGTCGAGGACACCAGCCTGGAGGGTGCCGTCGACAGCGCCCAGTGGCAGCAGGAGATGTACGCCCTCCCGTACTCCTCCAACGGCGCCTTCCTCTATTACCGCACCGACCTCGTGGACGATCCGCCCACGACCTGGGAAGAGGTCCTGGAGACCGGCACGGAAGCCGCGGAGGAGGAGGGCATCGCCCCGTTCGTGGGGCTCGGCGACCGGTACGAGGGGTTCGTGCTCTCCTTCTTTGAACTCTTCTGGGGCGCCGAGGGCGAGCTCTACGACGAGGCGCAGGAGAACAGCACCTTCGCGGAGGGCGACGCCGCCGAGACCGCCCTGGACTTCATGGTCCGCGCCAACGAACAGGGCTTCTTCGCCGAGGGGTACGACTCCATGGTCGAGGACGACGCCCGCGCCCTCTTCCAGTCCGGCGAGGCCGTCTACATGCGCAACTGGCCTTACGCCGTCCCGCTCCTGGCGGGGGAGGAGGGCGAGGAGAGCGCCGTGGCCGACGACTTCGCCGTGGCCCCGCTGCCCACCTTCCACGGCGAGGGCAGCACCAGCGTGCTGGGCGGGTTCAACAACGCCGTCAGCACTCTCAGCGAGAACGAGGAGCTCGCGCGCGAGTTCGTGACCTGGGCCGCAACAGACCCCGAGGCCCAGGACGCCCTGCTCGACAACAGCCTGCCGCCGACCATGCAGAGCATCTACGACGAGACCGGGGACCCCGACTTCCAGATGCTCGGGGACATCCTCGCCGACGCCGAGGCCCGGCCGCCGGTCCCCGGTTACAACTCGCTGTCCCTGGCCGTGCAGGACCACATCCACCCGGCCTTCCTGGGGCAGACGGACCCGGACGAGGCCCTGGAGTCGGTGGACGATGCCGCCCAAGACGCAGTCGGAGAGGAGTGAGGACCGTGGCGGCGGGAACCCCGAAAGCGCGATCGCGGCGCGGCCACGGCCTGGGGGAGCGCGCGATGGGCAGGTTCTTCCTCGCCCCGTCGTTCGCCTTCATGGCCCTCATCGCCCTCTTCCCGGTCTTGTACGCGATCGGGATGAGCCTGTACCGGATCCGCGGTTTCGACCAGGACTTCGTAGGTCTCGGCAACTACCTCGACGCCCTCGGCGACAGCGGCTTCTACAGCGCCGTGTTCAACACGTTCGTGTTCACCGTGGCGTCTGTGTCGCTGGAGTTCGTCATCGGGATGGCGTTCGCGCTCATCATGCACCAGGCCTTCGTCGGACGCGGCCTGACCCGCGTGGTCATCCTCGTGCCCTGGGTCGTTCCGACCGCGGTCGCGGCGCAGGTGTGGCGGTACATGTTCGACCACAACCCCGGCTTCGTGAACGCGGTCCTGGGCACGGACATCAACTGGCTGCGCGACCCGTTCTGGTCGATGGTCGGCATCATCAGCGCCGACGTGTGGAAGACCGCGCCCTTCGTGGCGCTGCTGCTCCTGGCCGGGTTGCAGACCATCCCGCGCGACTTCTACGAGGCCGCCAGGGTGGACGGGGCCAACGCCCTGCAGCGGTTCTGGTACGTCACGCTGCCGCTCCTCAAGCCCGCGATCGTGGTCGCCCTGCTGTTCCGGACGGTCGACGCTCTGCGCATGTTCGACTTCGCCTACATCTTCGCCGGGTACTCGAACTCCCTGGCGACCCTGTCGGTGTACGCGCAGCGCTACCTGATCGCCGAACCCGACCTCGGCTACGCCAACGCGCTCTCCACCATCACGTTCGTCATCGTCATGCTCGTGGGCCTGGCCTTCATCAGCCGGATGGGCCGACAGGTGGTCGGCGAGGCCGCACCGCGGAAGGAGAAGGCATGAGCGAGCACACCTTGCGGTCCCCGCGGCCGACCGCCGCCACACCCCCGCGCCGCGGGCGCAGCAAGGGCCTCCCGCCCTGGGTCGTGGGCACGCTGAAGATCCTCGGCCTGGCCGTGGTCGTGGTCTGGTGCCTGTTCCCGTTCCTGTGGATGGCCATGACCAGCCTGCGCACCGGCGCGGACGCGCTCATCGATCCCAACATCCTGCGCGGGCCCTTCACCCTCGAGAGCTACGAGCAGGTCGTGGACCTCGGGTTCCAGTACGCACTGCGCAACTCGTTGATCGTCGCGTCGGTGACCACGCTCATCTGCATCCCCGTGGCCGCCCTCGCGGGGTACGCGCTCGCACGGCTGCCGCTGGCGGGCAAGTTCGTGATCCTGGCGCTGACCCTGGTCGCGACGCTGTTCCCGCCGGTCGCGCTGGTCAACCCGCTGTACCAGGTGTACCTGGAGCTCGACGGGCTCATCGGGCTGTCGTTGCTCAACTCTTACGCCGGCATGATCCTGCCCTACGTCGCGCTGACCCTGCCGCTGGCGATCTTCATCCTCACCACGTTCTTCGCCGGGATCCCCAAGGAGATCGAGGAGTCGGCCAAGGTCGACGGGGCCACCCCGTTCCAGGCCTTCTGGCGGGTGGTGGCGCCCCTGGCCGCACCCGGTGTGGGCGCCGCGGCGATCCTGACGTTCGTGTACGCGACCAACGAGTTCCTGCTGGCCTTCTCGTTCGCGCCCGCCGACCTCAACGTGCAGACGGTCCCGGTCTTCATCGGAACCTTCGAACGGGTGGGGTACGAGGACCCGATCGGACAGGTGATGGCGGCCTCGGTACTGGTGTCGATCCCGTTGATCCTGTTCGCGCTGGTGCTGCAGCGGCGGATCGTGGCCGGGCTGACGTCCGGAGCAGTCAAGGGGTGAGTCCGGGGCCCGCCGACCCGTGCCGGAGCAGAGGCGGGGTCGGCACCCGGCCGTGCACGCGTTTCTCAGTGCCGTCGAACGCCGTCGGCGCGACGGGTGCCGAGGATTCGGGCACACGAACGCCCCGCCGGGGTGGCGGGGCGTTCGGGAAGGTCGGGACGCGAGGAGGGCGTTGGTGTGCGAGGGCGGGTGACGGGCGGGCTCAGAGGTAGAGGCCGGTGCCTCGCTCCGGGGACTCGTTGGCCGTGGCGTGCACGTCCCGCTCGCGCAGGATCACGTACCGCTCACCGTTGATCTCGACCTCGCCCTGCTCCTCAGGATCGAAGAGCACACGGTCACCGGTCTTCACGTGGCGCACACTCGTCCCGGCACCGCACACCTCACCCCAGGCCATCCGCGTCGCCAGTTTCACGGTGTCGGGGATGACCAAGCCGGCACTGCTGCGCCGCTCGCTCGTGTCCGGGACCGCCCGTACCAGCAGGCGGTCGTGGAGCATCTGGATCTCAAGCTTGGATTCGGTCACCACATCAGGATATTCACTGACGGGGAGGGCCACCTCACATGTGAACAGCTGGCCAAGGCACCCCCAACATCCGGTACAGTGGAAACATCGCCGAGCGGGGGAACCGCCCGGCACACCAGGGGCTATGGCGCAGTTGGTAGCGCGCCTCCATGGCATGGAGGAGGTCTGGGGTTCGAATCCCCATAGCTCCACTCGGGCCCTGCTCGCCGGACCTCGTCCGCCTTCGCAGGGCCTTTGTGTTTCTCGGAGGGACGACCCCCCGGGCCCCCGGTGTGCGCTCGCCGGAGCTCGCGCCCCTTGTGGTGGATGTGGGCAGATGTGCGGTGGCGCCTGGTCCTGTGGTGCGGGTCGGTTGCGAGCGGAGAGCAGCATCCCGGGTCGGCGGTCAGTCGGGCACGGCCCCACCGGTCGCGTTGATGACCGTGCCCGTGATGGCCACGGCCCCGTCCAATGCGGCCCGGGCGGCGAGTTCGGCCACGTCCTGCACCGACATCGTGTGATCGGTGAACCCCCGAGCCTGGAACATGCCCAGGCCCGTCCGTCGCCCAGCATCACACGCTCGTACCACCGGGTCTACCGGTCGTAGCGGGGCGCGTAGGCGTCGTAGGCACGGCGCACCTCGTCGTCCATGCTCCGAGCATAGAACCGCAGGTCGGGGCAGGGAACGGGCCGGGGTCACAGCGGGCCCAGGGCGTCCGAGGGGTCCCGATCCAGTTCCAGGGTCTCGAGCACCGTCAGCAGCCGGCGTTCCTCGTACCGGAAGTGGTTCTCCATGAGCGCGGAGACGCCTTCGAGGTGGAGATCCAGTTCCTCGGGCGGCGCCCCCTCGTCCACCGCGTCCTGCAACTCTGCGAGCAGGTGGAAGATCATCGAGTGGTCCTGCTCCAGCTGTGCCAGGGTCCCGCGCAGGTCCGGGTACGCGGCCGCGATGGCGGGGAACAAGGTGCCGTCCTCGCCCTCGTGGTGGCCTGTGAGGGCAGCGCAGAACCCGTGACAGAACAGCAGGAGGTCGCGGGTGGCACCCTTGGCGGGCCGACTCTCGCGTACGGCGTCGCGGGCGACCCGCAGTGCCTCGCGCAGGCGTGTGTGCACCGCGCGCATTTCGTGGCTCCAGGCGATCAACCTGGTCTTCCCGCCCTCAGACACGAGAGGGCGAAGGGAACGACGTGAACATCGTCGAACTCCTCCGTGGATCCGGCGCCTCATGCCCGGCACGGACTGCCACGACACGCGACGCTGCGCCGAAGCTAGCACCACTGCGCGCGCCTGGGAAGGGCCCGGACTCAGGGGAAGGGCCGGCGGAGCATCGCCCACGTGCGCGGGCCGCCGTCGGGCAGGTCGTACTCGGCGGTGACCTCGAACCCGAGCGCGGTGTAGACACCCACGTTGGCCTCGGTGGAGGTCTCCAGGAACGTGGGCACGCCCTCGGCGTCGGCGGCCGCCAGCCCCGGTTCGATGACCGCACGTCCCAGGCCGCGGCCCTGCGCGGAAGGGCGCACGCCGACGGTGCCCAGGAACCACACGGGTTCCGAGGGCCGGTGGATCTCCATGGCCGCCTCGGCGGAGGCGTAGGCGTCGGAGCGGTCACCGGCGAGCTCGACCAGGCGGGGAAGCAGCCTCTGCAGCGTCGGTCCCGCATCGCCGACCGGGGTGGACCACACTGCGACGGCGTCCAGGTCGTCGCTCACCCACACACGTCCGTGCGGTAGTCCGACCTCGGCGAGGAAGAGGTGCTGGAACTCGCGGAGCCTGGCCAGGTGGTCGTCGGCGCTGATGGTGTGGCGGGTGAAGGGATACTCGGCGAACGCGGCGGTGAGGGTGTCGGCGGCGCCCTCGACGTCGTCGGGTGTGGCCTCGCGGATCATGGTGCCTCCGTGGTCGTATCGGGCAGGTGCAGGCGGAGTGGAGCACGTGCGGCCGGATGCGAGCGGTCGTACGGGGGCGCCGACGATCTTACGCACATGCAACTGAAGGGTTGCGGTCCTTCTGGCCCTGATGCAACCGTGGGGTTGCACAGGAGGTCGGTATGGACAACGTCGAACGCCATGTGGACATCGACGCCCCACCCGAGCGTGTGTGGGAGCTCCTCACACGCCCCGGATGGTTCGTCAACGACGGGGAGATCGTCGCACACGAGGTCGAGGACCTGGGTGGAGGCGCGTACCTCGTCACGGACCCCGTGCAGGGGTCCTTCCGTGTCGAGGAGCTCGGGCTCGAACCCCACGCACGGGCCCTGTACAGGTGGCACAGGGGGACCAGCGCCGACGACCCCGCCACGCAGGTGGAGTTCCGGCTGGACGAACTCCCCGGCGGGGTCCGGCTCACCGTCGTGGAGAGCGGGCTCGAGGCGCTGGGGGCCGACCGCCGACTACGCGAGGGCCAGGAGCAGGGCTGGGTCGAGGAGCTCGAGGTCGCGCGGGCCCACACCGATCCGACCAGGGTCAGGCGCGCGGTGCATGTGACGGCCGGCCCCGATCGTGCTTGGGACGTGGTCGCCGATCTGGCCTCGTGGTACGCGTTCGGCGGCGCTGCCTACACACTGAGCGAGGGTGCGCCGATGCGCCTCGAATGGGAGGGGCACGGCATCTACCTGGGGCGCGTCGAACGTGTTGCGGCGCCGTCGGAGCTCGCGTTCCGCCTGGCGCGGGAACCCGACACGGAACCGGGCGCCGACGCTCCGCGGGTCCGTGTGACCGTCCGGGCCTCCGGGACGGGTTCGCTCGTGACCGTCGAGCACACCGGCCTGGCCTCCGCGGACGAGGCCGCCATGGAACGCCTCGGGTGGGAGGGCGGCCTCACCACGCTCGCCGAACGGCTCCGGGGGCAGTAGTGAGCGCTCCACCCGACGCCGCCTTCGCCGCGCTGGCGGACGGCACGCGATGGAAGGTCCTGGTGCGGATCGGACGCGAGCCCGCCTCGGCGTCCGCGCTCGCGCGTGAACTCCCGGTCAGCCGGCAGGCCATCGTCAAGCACCTGGAGGTGCTCGCCGCCGCGGGGCTCGTGTTCTCGCAGCGGCGGGGGCGCGAGGTCGTACACGTGGCCGTGGGGGAGCGGTTGAGCGCGCTCGGCCGGGACCTCGACCGGATCGGGCAGGGGTGGGACGACCGGCTCGCGGTGCTCAAGGAAGCGGCCGAGGGCGGGTGAGGGTCCGGGAACGCCCGCTCACGAGGGGGCGGTTCTGTGGGACGGGCCCGGATGCGCGTCCTCGGCGCCCCTGTGCAACGGAAAAGGGCCCTGCGAGGCGGATCGTGTCCGCTCCCGCAGGGCCCTTCGTCGGTGGAGCTATGGGGATTCGAACCCCAGACCTCCTCCATGCCATGGAGGCGCGCTACCAACTGCGCCATAGCCCCGTGTGGGTCGCCCGAAGGCGATGCCTCAACTCTACAGGACCTCGGCCAGTGCCTCGAACGCAATCTGTTCCCGAGAGCAACGTGCGGGCAGGAACAGGACATGGACCCCCGGTCGGCCCCGCGGCCCGACTTCTTCGTCGGGAGGAGTACGGCGGTACGCGGCGGGTGGTGGCGCGCGGCGTGGGCGGGGTGACGGCCGAACTGTGCACCTGCACCGGCGGTGCGGCCCTGGAACGGTGGACCAGCGACGATCCGGACCTGATCACGCTGGTCGACCCCGCTCCCTGATCCGAGGATTTCCGACGGCCCCGACCTGTACGCACGCGCGGGTCTCAGGCCCGCCCCGCCGTTCGTGTGTACGGAGTCCAAGGCCTGCTCCGGACCGCGCATCACGGGGGCCGCCCTCCAGGATAGGTGACGAGCCCGTCGTCCCCGCGCCCGACCACCGCGCCCGGGCTCAACCGCGCGGGCTCGCCCCGGCCCGGGCCCAGAACGTGGAACACGTCCTCGCCCCGTGCGAGCAGGTGGTCCGCGATGATCCTCCGGTGGCACCGCCACCACACCGCCTCCGCGCACATGACGGCGGTCGGGTGCGCGTGCCCCCACTCGCGCAGGAGCGCCAGCGCGTGTGCGAATCCCTCCGACAGCGCGTGGTCCGCGTAGTTGTGGAAGCTCCGGTTCTGCCACCACGCGTTCACCTCGAACGGGACGTCCTTGCTCACGGGCCGTCGCCCGGTCAGCTCCTCTGCCCGCTGCAGGGTGATCCCCAGGTCCGCGAGGGTCCCCGTGAGCGTGTCCTCGTCGAACTGCGGGTGCCGCGCCGAGCCCGGCAGCTTCCGCACGTCCACGACCAGCGCGACCCCGTGCTCCTGCAGCAGGCCGGTGAACTCCGCGAGGGTCCGGTTCGAGTGCCCGACCGTGAAGAGGCGCCCGCGAGCCGCACCGCCCGTGGTTCCGCTCTCCGTCCCGCTCACTGCTCTCCGTCGACCAGGCGCAGCACGGACCCCTTGTGTGCCGCGACGTGGTCGGTGAGGTCGCTCTCGATCTCGTACTGCGGTTCCTCCGGCGACGCCCGCCTGGTGTGCCCCTTGTAGTCGAAGTCGGCCGTGTGCACCTTGGTGATCGTCCCGGACACCCGGCCGGCCTCGGAGTTCCACTCCACGTGGTCGCCGACCTGGAACCTGTGTGACATGTGTTCTCCCCTTCACCTGGCCCCTCGGACACCCTGGGCCCCTTCCGTGTCCACCACTGTGGCAACGCTCCGCCCCGTTGCCGGGTAGGCCGGTTCCGGACACGGGCGTGTGCCGTGCCAGAGCGTCCCCACTGTGCTCGCAGGAACGAGGACGCGGGTGTCCGAGGCCCTCTGGGAGGCCGTCGCCTTCCGCGAGAGGGCCCAGGCCGACCTGCTCGTGGCTGCCCGCCTGGCGCGCCACTCCATCCCGTTCCGCCGACGACGTCTCCGTGCTCCTCGCGCGCCACCTGCCCCGACAGCGCTCCTGAGCCCCACGCGTTCCTACACTGGACCGATGGACCACGGCGCGAGCGATCACGACGCAGGCGGCCCGAACGGCCACGGCCCCCGGGCCAGCGACGACCAGAGCCCCGTCGTCACGGTGCTCGAACGGATCCGCGACGAGGTCGCCCCCAGGCACGAGGGCCGCGTGGCCGACTTCATCCCCGAGCTCGCAGGCGCCGACCCCGACGCCTTCGGGATCGCCGCCGTGAGCGCGCACGGGCGCTGTTACTCCGCCGGGGACGACGGGGCCGCCTTCACGGTGCAGTCGATGTCCAAGCCCTTCGTCTACGCGATGGCGATCGAGGAACGCGGTCTCGACGACGTGCACAGGCACGTGGGCGCCGAACCCAGCGGCGAACCCTTCAACGCCATCAGCCTCGACTCGCAGGGCCGCCCGGAGAACCCGATGATCAACGCGGGCGCGATCGTGACGACCTCGCTCGTGCACGGCACGGGCCCGGAAGGGCGTTTCGAACGCATCCGCGCCGCGCTGTCGTCCTTCGCCGGCCGCAGCCTGTCCCTCGACGAGGACGTCTATCTGTCAGAGGCCGAGACCGGGCACCGCAACCGGGCGCTGGGGTATCTGAGCCTGGCCGGGGGAGTCCTGGAGGGTTCGGTCGAGGAGGCGGTCCAGGACTACTTCCGCCAGTGTGCGCTGAGTGTGACCGTGCTCGACCTCGCGGTCATGGCAGCAACCCTGGCCTCGGGCGGCGTCAACCCGGTGACCGGCGCACAGGTGGTCTCGCGCCGCACAGCCCGGCACACCCTGTCGGTCATGTCGAGCTGCGGCATGTACGACCGCGCGGGAGAGTGGGCCCTTCGTGTGGGGATCCCGGCCAAGAGCGGGGTGAGCGGCGGCATCCTCGCGGCGGCGCCCGGTTCCTTCGGGGTCGGGGTGTTCAGTCCGCCGCTGGACGGCGCGGGCAACAGCGTGCGCGGCGTGGCGGCTCTGGAGCGCCTGTCGGAGGATTACGACCTGCACATGCTGCGTATCCCGTCCGAGCCGCCCTCGCCGGTGCACAGCCTGACGCGCGCGGGCGGGACCCTCGACGTGCACCTGCGCGGCGACATCGATTTCCTCGCCGCCGAACAGGTGGTCTCCCGCTTGGAAGAGGCCGTGGACGACGCCCGGATCACCTCGGTGACGGTGGAGCTGGAGCGTGTCTCCGGGCTCAGTGAGGCCGCCCGTTCCCTGCTGACCGCGGAGCTGGACGAGCTCGACGGGGCCGGGGTCGAGGCCTCCATGACCGACCCCGCCGGGGTTCAGGACGACGAGGACGCCTGACCCAGAACCGCCGGCCGTGCCCCACCGCGGCCCGGACCTCGACCCGCCCCGCCCGGAAAGGATTCACCCGGGCTTGCTCCCACCCCTTGACACGGCGCCCTTCGCGGGTGTGTGATCAACCTAAGAGTTGAACAACTGAAAGGTTGAAATCGCTGATGGCGGCCGACTCGCTCAGCCTCACCTTCACCGCCCTGGCGGACCCGACCCGCCGCGCGATCCTCGCCCGGCTGTCCCGGGGTGAGGCCACCGTCAACGAACTGGCGGAGCCGTTCGCCATGAGCCTCCAGGCGGTCTCCAAACACCTCAAGGTCCTGGAACGCGCCGGCCTCGTCACCCGCGGGCGCGCCGCACAGTGGCGCCCCTGTCGGCTCGAGACCGCTCCGCTGGAAGAGGTCTCCGACTGGCTCGGCCGCTACCACGAGCAGTGGGAGGACCGCTTCGACCGCCTGGACGAGGAACTGCTCAGGATCCAGAACGGCACCGAGGGAGAACAGAGCCATGAGTGATCTGAAGATCGTCGCCGAACCCGGACGCCAGGACATCGTCATCACCCGCACGTTCGACGCACCCCGCGAGGCGGTCTACGCCGCCATGACCGACGCCGACTCCGTCGCCCGCTGGTGGGGCATGGACGAGACCGACACCCGTGTCGAGGTCTCCGACGCCCGCCCCGGCGGACGCTGGCGCTACGTCGAGAAGGGTCCGGACGGGACCGAGTACGGGTTCCACGGGGTGTTCCACGACGCCGTCGAGCCCGAACGCATCGTCCAGACCTTCGAGTTCGAGGGCATGCCGGGGCACGTGTCCATGGACACGTGCACCCTGGAGGAGAAGGACGGCCGTACCCTCTACACCTCCGTCACGGTGTTCCAGAGCGTGGAGGACCGCGACGGCATGGTCGCCTCCGGGATGGAAACGGGCCTGTCCCAGTCGCTCGACGCGCTGGAGAAGCTGGTCACAGAGGGCGCCTGACCATCCGCTCCGCGCCGGGCTCCGCAGCACGCGGCGACCCGGCGCACACGTCCGGCCCCGCCTCCGGGGCCGGACCTCACCCGTGCCCGCACACCCCGTGGGGCCCTGTGGACAACGCCCGTTCCTGTCACCGCGGAACGGTACTGTCGACCCGTGGCAGATCTCCCGGACGTTCCCTCCATGCTCGAAGCGGCCGTCGACGCCCTGGGCGGCACCCACCGCGAGGGCCAGGCGACCATGGCCCTGGCGGCCTCCGAGGCCGTCGACAAGCGCGAACACCTCGTGGTGCAGGCCGGCACCGGTACCGGCAAGTCCCTGGCCTACCTCGTGGCCGCCATCCGGCACGCCATGGCCGCGGACACCACCGTCGTGGTCTCCACCGCGACCATTGCGCTGCAGAACCAGCTCATCGAGCGCGACCTCCCGCGGCTGGCCCGAGCCCTGGCCCCGATGCTCAACCGCGAGCCCACGTTCGCCGTCCTCAAGGGGCGTCGCAACTACCTGTGCCGCAACCGGCTCCAGACCGCCGGCGAGGAGGCCGAGGACACCGAGCTCTTCGACCCCCGCCAGCTCTCCTCCCTGGGCCGCCAGGTCGCACGCCTTCACGAATGGGCCGAGGAGACCACCACCGGCGACCGCGACGAGCTCGAACCCGGTGTCAGCGACCTCGCCTGGCGCCAGGTCTCCGTCGGAGGCAACGAGTGCGTCGGGGCGCGGGTCTGCCCCTTCGGCCAGGAGTGCTTCGCCGAGTTCGCCCGCGAGGCCGCCGGCGGCGTCGACGTCGTGGTCACCAACCACGCCATGCTCTCCATCGACATGCAGCAGGACTTCCACCTCCTGCCCGAGCACGACACGATCGTCATCGACGAGGCCCACGAGCTGGTCGACCGCGCCACCTCCGTGGCCACCGAGACCCTCACCGAACGCACCGTCAGCTCCGCCGCCAAGCGCGCCGCACGCCTGGTCGAGGCCGGCACCAGCGAACGCCTCACCGAGTGCGCCGAGGGCCTGGCCATGATGTTCACCGAGGCCCCCGACGGCCGCCTGGACCAGATCGACGACGGCCTGGCCGGGGCCGTGGCTGCAACCCGCGACGCCGCCTCCGCGTGCGTGACCGCGATCGGTCCGGCACCCGGCGACATGGACCCCGACACCGCCGGCGACCGCCGCATGGCCCTGGCCGCCCTCAACGAGGTCCACGACGCGGCCGTGTCCGTTCTGGAGAGCTACGACAAGCCCCTGCGCGAACGCACCGAGGTCGTCTGGCTCACCAAGGCGCCCTCGCGCCCGCCCTCCCTCAACGTCGCTCCGCTCACCATCGGCGGGCTGCTGCGCGACAAACTCTTCGGCGACCGGACCGTCGTGCTCACCTCCGCCACCCTCACCCTCGGCGGCGACTTCCGCGCCCTGGCCGGGCAGTGGGGGCTGGGCCGCGAGGTCACCGAGGAGGCCGCCGACCGCGAGGCCCGCGGCCTGTCGCCCGTCCCCGACACAGGGACCGAGGGCGTGGGCGAGGACGAGGACGGGCCCCACCGCGCCGAGGGCGAACCCCGCTGGCGCGCCCTCGATGTCGGATCCCCGTTCGAGCACTCCCGCCGGGGCATCCTCTACGTGGCCACCCACCTGCCCCAGCCGGGACGGGACGGTCCCGACCCCGCCTACCTCGACGAGATCGCCGAGCTCATCCAGGCCGCCGACGGGCGGGCCCTGTGCCTGTTCTCCTCGATGCGCGCCGCTCAACAGGCCAGTGAGGAACTGCGCGAACGCCTCGACCACCCGATCCTGTGCCAGGGCGAGGACTCCACCGGCCGACTCGTGAGCCGCTTCGCCGAGGAGGAGCGCTCCTGCCTGTTCGGCACCCTGTCGCTGTGGCAGGGCGTCGACGTGCCCGGGCCTTCCCTGTCCCTGGTGGTCGTGGACCGCATCCCGTTCCCGCGGCCCGACGACCCGCTCTCCTCGGCCCGCCAGCGCTCGATCAGCGCGCACGGGGGCAACGGGTTCCTGTCCGTGGCCGCCACGCACGCCGCGCTCCTGCTCGCCCAGGGCACCGGACGCCTGCTGCGCTCCACCGAGGACCGCGGGGTCATCGCCGTGCTCGACCCCCGCCTGGCCAAGGCCCGGTACGGGGGTTTCCTGCGGGCCTCGCTCCCGCCGTACTGGGGCACCAGCGACCCCGAGGTCGCCCGGTCCGCACTGCGCCGACTGGCCGCTGCCACCGAACCCGCGGCCGCCGCGGTCGGCTGAGCAGGGGGCGAGCCCCCGGACGCACCGATGCTGAGCGGCTCGGAAGGTGTGGGGCGGGGCTCAGCCGCGGCTGCGGTAACCGAAGAGGCGCACTGCGTACCCGGGGGAGTCGTCCTCCGGTTCCTGGATGAACCAGCGGTCCTCGTTCTCACCCACGAGCAGCTCGTTCCACATCATGTCGATGAGCTTGAGCCGTGAGACCACCGAGGACTCGGGGTCGAGCACGATCGAGTACGTGTGGTCGGTCAAACGCTGGGTCACCATTCCCACGGACTGACCGTTCCAGATCGCGGGGACGGGCGCGTGCCCGATCTCGACGCCGCACAGGCGGAGCTGCTCCACCTCCTCGTCGAGGGCCTCCGCGGCGAGCGCGCCGTCCAGTTGGAGGGCGTCCTCCAGTTCGTCGCGTTCCTCGTCCCCGCGGAGATAGGCGTGGTAAGTGCGGTATCCGCAGGTGCGGCACTTGCGCCAGACCACACAGCGCGCCAGCCCGTAGGCCGACTGCGCCTCGCCGACACTCTGGTAGTCGCTCACCTCGCGAATCGCGCCGCACTCGCAGCACAGGGCCGTGAGATCCTGCTTCATCAGAGTCCCCCCTCCGAGCTGAGTATGCGACGAACGGAGCGCCTATGGGAACCCGTTCGGAGAGGAAGTCACGGCAAGGACTCGTCATCAATGCCCCAAATGGCAGGGAGTGCAGCCCTCGGGTAACGTTCGGCGGCGTGTCGGAGTGGCCAGGAACACCCTGCGCTCAGAGGGTGCGGTCCCCCTTGTTGCGGGCGCTCCAGTCGCGCATGCGCTGCGGGTAGCCGACGATCTGCACGTCGTATGCGGGCAGCGCGAGCTTCTTGGCGAGCTTACGGATCGCCTCGGGGGAGCCGCAGCGGCGGCGGGTCCATTCACCGTCGGTGGCCACGGCAACGGCCGTGGTCTGGGTCGCGAAGGTCTCCGGTTCCACGAAGAACTCCACCCCCACCCGGGACTCGGCGAACTCCTTGAGGGCCTTCATGTCGGAGTCCTCGGAGTGCCGGTCGAACCGGGCCTTGCTGTTGCGGTTGGCCTTGCGGAGCCCGAAACGGTCTCGCCATCCCATCGGAGGTCGTGTCTCCTCACACCCGGTCGGGGTCGAAGCGTTCCGGGGCGGCCACCCGGCTGGGAGGGCCCCGGGTGGTCCGAGTATATCGGGCCGTCTCCTTCATCAGGCGGTGCCCGAAGCGGCGAAGGGCACTGGTTTGTGCATTCTCATGACGTGTCTGTGATTGCGCTGCTACCTTCAGTGCTCACGCGGCACATACAGGGGGAGATGACATGCCGATGTGGACATGGACGGGGGAGACCGCACGCACACTGCGCGATGCCGGTCAGGAAGAACTCGCCGAGGCGGTGGCCCAGCTTCCCGTCATGAGCGAGGCCGGCGACTCGGTGCGGGTGGAGGCCACGGCACGCTCCGCGCTGCGGGTGGCCCGGCGACTGGTGACCGAGGCGGGCACCGGCGAACCCGAGGTGCCGGGGCTGTTCGGGCCGCCCATGCTCTTCTACCTGGCTCACTGGCCCATGGCCGTGCGCGTCGGTGCGCTCGCCGAGGGACAGCGCGCCCTGAAACAGGCCGAGGCCGCGGCCGCCGACGAACCGGGACCGCACGAGCGCGGGACCCTCCCGGTCTCGGCCCTGGCCAACACCGTGCGATGCCACGCCAACATCGACGCCCGGGGCACCACAGAGCTGCGGCGTGAGCTGCTCTCCAGTCGGCGCCTCGCGGGCTGGGAACGCACCCCCGCCTGGCCGGGGTTCACGCTCGCCCGGGTCGATCTGCTCGTCGACGAGGGCGCACCCGACCGTGCCGAGGCCGAGCTGCGCCGGTACGAACACACCGCCACCGGGCCCGGGGTCCTGGGCACCGGAGGGGTCTTCGCCCTCGCCCGCGCCCTGCGACACCAGGACCGCCACCGGGAGGCCCTGGTCGAACTCGACCGTCTGGGCGGCGAGCTCGCGACCCGCAGCGGCGGGCCCCGCGATCCCGCCCTGCGCCTCCGGGTGCGGTTCGAACGGGCGCGGTTGCTGTCCTGGCTGGCCCGGCTGGGGGCCTGTTCGGCGCATGAGGCCATCGAGACCCTGCCGACGGTGGAGGAGGCCGAGTCGGTCCCGAGCATGCGTCCGGCCTGGGTCGAGGCGGCGGAGAACCTGGTGAGCCTGGGGGCGGTGCGCAACGACTGGCGTCTGGGCGTCCGGGTCACCACGTGGTCGCGGTACTTCGAGCGGGTGGGCGCACCCGCACGCGGGGCGGAGCTGGCCCTGGCCGCCGCCCGCCTGGCCGCCGTCCGGGGGGCGCAGTGGGTGGGCACCTGCTCGGCGCAGCGGGCCGAGGAGCTCATCGCACACCTGGGGGAGTCGTCGGAGATCCGGGGCGACCTGGCCGAGGCCCGGTCGATGATCACCGCGATGCCGCCGGTGCGCCCCGAGGCCCCGGCCGACCGCATCCTCACCCATCTGCGCTCCCTGCCCGCCGACCGGGTCGACCCCGAGCACCAGGCCGAGCAGGTCAACGTCGCCCTGGCGAGTCTGCCGCACGACACCCCGCTGCTGTCGGCGCTGGGCCAGGTCGGGCGCACGCTCATGCTCTCCGACGCGGCGACCGAACCCCAGTGGCGGCATGTGCGCGAGACCCCGGGGGATCAGAAGGCGGCGCTGTCCCTGCTGGAGACCCTCCTGCACGACAACGACACCTCGGGGGTACGGAACCTGGTGCGGACCCTGGCTGCAGGGGCCCTGCCCGAGGCCGGTACCGCCGCGCAGGCCCCCGCTGCTCCTGTGGCCCCTGCAGTCACGACGGCCCCTTCAGGGAGCCAGACCCCCGCGGCCTCTACTGCCCCCTCGAACCCGCAGTCCCAGGCCGCTCCGCAGAGCCCTTCTCCCACCACCGCCCCGAACGCCGGGTCCGTGGCCGGAACCGGCCACCACCGCGGCGAGACCGGACCGCAAGTGCAGTCGCAGCGGGCCGTGTGATCCCGGGGGCTCGTCTCAGAAGGAGCGGGCCGGTGACCCCTGCACCATGAGGGACCGTCCGGCCGGGTAGGTCAGCGCTGCTGCGGGCAGCTCCGCAGGGCGTCCGCTGGCCAGCACCCGAACCCGGCCCGGGCGCCCCTGGTGGGGCAGGTCGCCGACTCGGCGCAGGGCCTGCGCGGCCACGGCGTGCGCGGCTGTGTGCAGGGCCACGCCCTCGCCCAGCGCCCCGACGATCTCGTCGCCGACCAGGTCGTAGTGGGTGCAGCCCAGGACCACCGCGCGAACGTTCCCGGGGGTGAGGCCGGCGGCGTAGGAGACGGCGTCGGTGACTTCGCGGTGGTCGGCCGACTCCACTGCCTCGGCCAGGCCCGCGCAGGCCACCGGGGTGACCTCGATGTCCTGGGCGAAGGTCTCCACCAGGCGCCGCTGGTACCCGCTGCGTGTGGTCGCCACGGTCGACCACACGGCGATGGGCCCGCCCGAGAGCGCGGCCGGTTTGATCGCGGGGACGGTGCCGATGACCGGCACCCCGGGTTCGAACACTTCGCGCAGGCGCGCCAGCCCGTGCACGGACGCGGTGTTGCAGGGCACGACGACGGCGTCCAGCCCGCCGGCGGCCTCCCAGGCCGCGCGGGCCCCCGCCAGGGCACGCTCGATGACGGCGTCGGGGGTCCGGGCGCCCCAGGGCATGTGGTCCGGGTCCATCGACAGGAACAGGTCGGCGTCGGGCCGTGCGGAGTGCAACGCGGCCGCGGTCGAGAGCATGCCGATACCGGAGTCAACGAGAGCGATGCGCACGAGTACCGATGATATGTGCGCCCGTCACCACCTGGTCTTGCCAACACCCTCGCCCGCACCCGGTCGGTCGACACGTCGACTGCTGGGGGCAGCGCTCGAGCTCGCGAGCAGGCGCCCACTCGGCAGGTGCGTCCCCCTCCTGCGTCCAGCACCGCGCCCCCGGGAAACTCGCCGACGTTCCCGAGGACGGCCGGTCGACACGTGAGAAATGGGGTGGCCCTGGCCCGTTACCCACAGGTAGAACAGAGAGGATCGGCCCGCCCCGGCGGCCCCGCCCGGCCGGCCGAACCGGGCTGTGAGTCGCCGACACCGGAAGCGGGAGAAGGATGACCTCTCAACAGCAGGGAACGGCCGACACCTCCGCGTCCGGCCGCCACGGGCTGGCCGAACACGTGAGCGCGGTGCAGAAACTGCGCAGGGACTTCCGGGCACTGCCCGAGGACGCACCCGTCCGCCTGGGCAAGCCCACCTCGAACCTGTTCCGGTTCCGGGAGGCCTCGTCCGCACCCGCGCTCGACGTCTCGGCGTTCGACGGCGTGCTCTCCATCGACCCCATCGAGCGCCTGGCAGACGTCGGCGGCATGACCACCTACGAGGACCTGGTCGCCGCCACCCTGCCGCACGGTCTCATGCCCAACGTCGTCCCGCAGTTGCGCACCATCACCCTGGGCGGGGCCGTGACCGGGTTGGGGATCGAGTCGTCCTCCTTCCGCTCGGGCCTGCCGCACGAGGCGGTCCAGGAGATGGAGGTCCTCACCGGGAGCGGGGAAGTCGTGACCGCCACCCGCGACAACGCACACGCCGATCTCTTCCGCGGGTTCCCCAACTCCTACGGCACTCTCGGGTATGCGCTGCGCCTGCGCATCGAGCTCGAACCGGTCGGCCCCTACGTGCACCTGCGCCACCTGCGGTTCTCCGACAACCGCGAGGCTATGGACGCGCTCGCCCGCATCTGCGCCGACGCCGAGCACGACGGCAGCCGCGTGGATTTCGTGGACGGGGTCTCCTTCGGCCCGGGCGAGCTGTACCTGACGGTCGCCCGTTTCACCGACTCCGCGCCCTGGGTCAGCGACTACAAGGGCCAGGACATCTACTACCGCTCGATCCAGCGGCTGGCGGGGCCCGGCCCCGGCGACTTCCTCACCACCGAGGACTACCTGTGGCGCTGGGACACCGACTGGTTCTGGTGCTCGCGGGCGTTCGGAGTGCAGAACCCGGTCGTGCGGGCCCTGTGGCCGCGTGCCCTCAAACGCTCCGACGTCTACCGCCGCCTGGTCGCCCTGGACCGGCGCACCGACTTCTCGCGCCTGCTCAACCTCTACCGGGGCAGGCCCCAGCAGGAACCGCTCATCCAGGATGTCGAGGTGGGCGTCGAACGCGCCGCGGAGTTCCTCGACTTCTTCCACGGCGAGATCGGGATGTCACCGGTCTGGCTGTGCCCGCTGCGCCTGCGCGAACCCCGCCGTCCCGGTGAGGAGGGCCCCGTCTGGCCGCTCTACCCGCTGGAGGACGAGCGTCTCTACGTCAACTTCGGTTTCTGGGGCCTGGTCGACATGCACCCCGGCCAGCGCCGGGCCCACCACAACAGGCGGGTGGAGGAGGTCGTCGGAGCGCTCGGCGGGCACAAGTCCCTGTACTCGGACTCCTTCTACGCCGAGGACGAGTTCTGGGAGCTCTACAACGGTCCCGCCTACGCGGAACTCAAGGAGGCCTACGACCCGCACGGGAGGTTGCTCGACCTGTACGCCAAGTGTGTGGGCAACCGCTGAGGCGGGACCGGACCACAGGGACGCGACCCGTGGACATGGGCCGCATCCTCCGAGCGGAAAGGACACAGCATGCGGCTTGCCGAGATCTTCGAGCGCGTCGTCGGACCCGACGCCCCGATCCGTTTCACCGCCTATGACGGGAGCACCGCAGGCGACCCCGACAGCGGGACCGCCGTGCACGTGCGCACGCCGGTCGCGGTCAACTACCTCGCACAGTCCCCGAACGCAGTGGGGCTGACGCGGGCCTACGTCTCGGGGCACCTCGACCTCGAGGGTGACATGTACACCGCCCTGGGCACGATGGCCGAGTTCGCCTTCGCCGAGGGCGTCAACCTGTCCCTGTCCGACGCCGCCGCGATAGCCAGGTCCGTGGGCTGGGTCAAGTTCGTCAACCGGGTCGCCCCGCCGCCGCAGGAGGTCACACCGTCCAGGCTCGCGAGCATGGGATGGCGGCACACCCGTAGACGCGATGCCGAGGCGATCCACCACCACTACGACGTCTCCAACCGCTTCTACGAGATGGTCCTCGGCGAGAGCATGACCTACACGTGTGCGGTCTTCGACGGTGAGGACGGCCGCCTCGACCGTGTCGGCGCCGACGACGGGGCCCTGGAGAGCGCCCAGTTCCGCAAGTACGAGCTCGTCGCACGCAAGCTCGGGCTGGCCGAGGGCATGCGCCTGCTCGACGTGGGCTGCGGTTGGGGCGGCATGGTGCTGCACGCCGCTCGGGAGCACGGCGTCAAGGCCACGGGTGTGACGCTGTCCAAGGAACAGGCCGAATGGGCCTCCAAGCGCATCGCCCAGGAGGGGCTGGGCGACCTCGCCGAGGTACGCCACATGGACTACCGGGACGTTCCCGACGGCACCTTCGACCGCATCAGCTCCATCGGGCTCACCGAACACGTCGGGGCTGCCAACCTCGACCCCTACTTCGTCTCGCTCTACGACAAGCTCGTGCCGGGTGGGCGCCTGCTCAACCACTGCATCACCCGGCCCCGCAACGACCTGCCGCGGATGAACACCAAGGGTGTCATCAACCGGTACGTGTTCCCCGACGGGGAGCTGGAGGGGGCGGGCGAGATCCAGGTGGCCATGAACGACGCCGGGTTCGAGATCCGGCACCAGGAGAACCTGCGCGAGCACTACGCCCTGACCCTGCGCCACTGGGGCGCCAACCTCGAACAGCACTGGGACGAGGCGGTCGCCGAGGTCGGGGAGGGCACCGCCCGGGTCTGGCGCCTGTACATGGCAGGATGCGTGCTCGGCTTCGAGAGGGATGTCGTCCAGCTCCACCAGATCCTCGGCGCGAAGCTCGACGGCACCGCGTCGGGCATACCTCTGCGCCCGCAGTACTGACGGAGTACCGACCGGCACGCCGTCGCCGGCGTCCCCCGGGTGTTCGCCCTGCGGGGACGCCGGTGCCGTGCTGCCCGCCGCGGGTGCTCCAGGCGGCATCATGGACGCGGCACCACCGTCCAGCAGCCTCGAAGGGACCTCACCGTGTCCGCAGACGACAGCTCCCAGCCGGGTGAGCCGAACCCGAGCCCCGAGCCCTCCGAGGAGGTCGAGCGGTCCGCCGTCGACCTCGTCGCCGCATACGCCGACCACGACCGCGAGGCGTTGGAACGGGCCGTTCCCCCGGCGACCGACCATGCCGACGCCGTCGTGTCCGCGCTCAAGGTGCTCGCGGCCTTCCTCAGCCGCCGGGTCCAGGAGACCGGGGTCATGTGGAAACCGGCCGACTCCCGTGAGGCCGTGGCCCGCACCGTCGCCGAGATGCTCCCACCGGAATTGGAGTTCGCGGTCTCCACGGCCTGGGAGGCGCACTCCCTGGGGGAGGAGGAGGTCGCAGAACGCTTCACCTTGGGTGACCCCATGGTCTACGCGCACATGCTCGCGGCCTTCTGCGCCGCGATCGGCCTGGCCGTGTACAAGCGCGCCGAGCTCGTGTCCACGTTGCGCCAGGTGAGCGGGCTCGAGGAGGAGTGATCCGGTGACGTCCGGGCGGCGGGAGCGCCCGCACCCGCCCGGACGCGGAGGGTGGCGGGTCCGGGTCGGCGCGTACAGGGTTCCATTCGGGCCTAACAGCTCAGACACAAGGTCGAGTTGTTTACTTCACAAGGTGCCGTTCCTTACGTAGGTTTCCTACCAACCCTTTGGGGACCTCGACAGGAACGGGAGGCGCGCCGATGGCTCGCAGACCACTACTCACCCACGCCCCCCTCCCCGCGGCCGCACTCGCCCTCGTCCTGGCCACGACCTCGTGCGGCACGGCTGAAGACGACACCCTCACGGTCTGGATCATGGAGGGCACCAACCCCGACGCGACCGGGTTCTTCGAGGAGGCCAACGAGGCCTTCTCCGAGGAGCACGGGATGGACGTCGAGGTGGAGTTCATTCCGTGGGCCGACGCCCAGGACATGATCTCGACCTCCATCGCCGGCGGAACCATGCCCGACGTCGTCGAGCTCGGCACCACCTTCGTCCCCGAGTTCTCCGACGCCGGCGCCCTACACGACCTGGCGCCCGCCATCGACGACACGTCGGCCTACAACGAGGGCATGCTCGAGATGGGCGAGATCGACGACGCCGTGTATTCCCTGCCCTGGTACGCGGCCATCCGGTCGGTGGTCTACCGCACCGACGTGTTCGAGGAGCACGGCGCCGAGGAACCCGAGAACTGGGAAGAGCTGCGCGAGACCGCCCTCGAGCTGTCCGAGGCCGAGGACGACATGATCGCGTTCCCCGTGCCCGGAGACGCCCAGTACTCCGTCCTGCCCTGGATCTGGGGCGGCGGCGCCGAGGTCGCGGTCGAGCAGGACGACGGCACCTGGGTCTCCGAGGTCGACAGCGAGGAGGCCCGCGAAGGCATCGAGTTCTTCACCGACCTCTCCCTGGAGGACGACCTCTCCACCACCGGAGCGGTGAACTGGAACGAGATCGACGTCATGGAGTCCTTCTCCGAGGAGGACGCCGTCATGGCGATCCTGGGCAACGCGAACCCCAAGGCCGTCGTGGAGAACAACCCCGACCTCGAGGGCGACATCGGGGTCTTCCCGATCCCCGGCCAGGACGAGGGGTACTCCGACTCCTTCGCCGGCGGCTCCAACCTCGCCGTGTTCGAGGGCACCGGCAACGAGGACGCCGGCACCGCCTACATCGAGCACCTCACCGACCCCGAGTGGTCCGTGCGCTGGGCCGACGATACCGGGTTCTTCCCCGGCGGCGTCGAGGAGATCGAGGAGTACGCCGAGTCGGACGACCCCACGGTCCAGCCTTTCGCTGTCCAGCTCAACGAGGCCGGACGGGGTACCCCCGTCGCGCCGGAGTGGGGCCAGGTCGAGGCCGAGAACGTCATTGTCGGGATGCAGCAGGACATCCTCAACGGCAACGTGTCCGTAGAGGAAGCCACCGAGAGCGCCGCAGACGAGATCGAGCAGATCCTCAACGGGGGTTAGCACGTGGGAACAGCGGCCGGTCTCGGACCCGGAGGGCCGGGGCGGAGCGGGAAGGGAACGGCCGGGGGCAGCGCCCCCGGCCGCTCCCGGCCGATGATGAGTATGAGGGGCCGCCGGGCCGCGCTGCCGTGGCTGCTGCTCACCCCGCCCCTGCTCGTCATCGGGGCACTCCTGCTATTCCCGCTCGGCAGGATCGTGTGGCTCTCCATGCGGGAGTACCACCTGAGCAACCTGGTCTCCGGCGAATCGGATTTCATCGGGTTCGACAACTACATCGCCCTGCTCACCGACCCCTACCTGTGGAACGTTGCGCTGCTGAACACCGTGGTGTTCGCAGTCGTCGCCGTGGTCACCACGGTCGTGCTGGGCACCCTGGTCGCCCTGCTGCTGGTCAACCTCAAGGTGGTGCCGCGGGTCATCGTGACCTCCTGCATCATGGTCGCCTGGGCCATGCCGGTGGTCAGCGGCACCTACGTGTGGATATGGATCTTCGACGTCGACCAAGGTGTGATCGCCCAGGCCCTCATGAGTCTGGGCGTGGTCGACGCGGGCGGCTACAACTGGTTCGCGGACCGTTTCTGGTTCTACGCGATCGTCACCCTCAACATCGTGCACAGCGGGTTCCCGTTCGTGGCCGTGACGGTGCTGGCGGGGCTGTTGACCGTGCCCAAGGAGCTCCAGGAGGCGGCCCTCATCGACGGCGCCGGACCCTGGAAGCGGTTCTGGCACGTGACGTTCCCGGTGCTGCGCCCGGTCTTCGCGGTGGTCACGATCCTGTCGACCATCTGGGACTTCAAGGTGTTCGCGCAGATCTATCTGATGCCGGGCGGCGACGTGGGCGGGTCGCAGATGCTCAACCTGGGCGTGTGGGCCTACGTGCGCTCCTTCGGCCACAACGACTACGGCATGGGTTCGGCCGTGGCGGTCGTGCTCACACTCCTGCTGCTGGCGATCACGATCGTGTACCTGCGGTCGCTGTTCAAGGACGACGAGCTGTGAGGGCGCGCGTGAGCACCCGGGCCCGCGCGACAATCAGAGCGGCGGGTGCGGCACAGCGGACCGTGGGCTCAGGACGGTCCGGCGAGCTTGTCGCGCACCCTTCGCCAGTCCACGGACGCCAGGGAACGGCGGTCGAGGTCCTCGCGCACCGCACCCATGGTGCGCAGGTCGAAGGCGCTCAGTGGGCGTCCGTCGTCGTTGGACTGGTTGACGAGGTTGTGCACGTACGCGTAGAGGCGTCGCCCGGTCGGGTCGGAGACCGCGTGCCGTACGGCGGTGTCCCGGAACCGGGCGTCGTGCGGCAGCCAACTGATGACCACCTCCGTTGGGGAGGGCCCGTCGAGGTCGTACACGCGTGGCTGCCCTTCGTCCGCCGTACTCCAGCGGGGCCGGCCGGACTGCGGCCCCGGACTTCGCCGGATTCTAGGGCATTGCGCCCGAGTGCCCACGTACCGCCCGCCCGACAGTCCGCGCCCGCGGGGCGCCGCGTCCACGAGGAGACCCGTTGAGCACGCGCACTGCACCCACACCGGAGCCCATCCACTGGGAGGACCAGGTGCGCCGGGCCCGCCTGCGCGGCGAGGCGTCGCGGATGTGGCGGCTGCTCGGCAAGTGCCTGGCTGTGAGCGCCCTGCTGCTGTTCACGCTCTTCCCCGTCTACTTCATGGTCGTCAGCGCCTTCTCCGACAGTGCGACTTCGGGGACCGGAGCGCTGCTGCCCACGGATCCCTCGCTCGACAACTTCGTCTACGTCCTGACCGAGGGCAACTTCACGACCTACCTGCTCAACTCCCTCGCCGTCGCCGCGATCACCGTCGGCGGAGCGTGTGTGCTGGCCCTGCTCGCGGCCGTGGCGGTGGCGCGGTTCAAGTTCAAGTTCCGCACCTCGGTACTGGTGATGATCCTGATCGTGCAGATGGTGCCGCTGGAGGCGCTGGTCATCCCGCTGTTCATCCAGGTGCGTGACCTGCAGCTGCTCAACACCCTGATCGGTCTGGGCATCGTCTACATCGCCCTCTCCCTGCCGTTGGCCGTGTGGATGATGCGCGGGTTCGTGGCCGCGGTGCCCAAGGAGGTGGAGGAAGCCGCCTACATCGACGGCGCCTCGTGGCCGGTCATGTTCTGGAAGGTGCTGTTCCCGCTCGTGGCCCCCGGGCTGGTGGCGACGGCGATCTTCTCCTTCATCGTGGCCTGGAACGAGTTCGTGCTCGCGCTGACCTTCATGCAGCAGAGCGACAAGTACACGGTCGCGGTCGGGCTGCGGCAGTTCTTCGGCCAGTACGCGAACGAGTGGGGCCACGTCATGGCGGCCTCGACCATCATCACAATCCCGGTGATGGTCTTCTTCGTGCTCGTGCAGCGTTACCTCGCCGCCGGCCTGGTGCAGGGAGCGGTCAAGGGCTGAATCCTGGCCTCCGCACGCAGGCGTACGAAGGCCCCGCGACCGGTCTCGGGTTCCAGAGCAATGGTCGCGGGGCCCTGTCATCCGGTCGCGGCGCGGGGTCAGTCGCGCAGCTGGCGCTTGAGGATCTTGCCGGTGGAGGTCATCGGCAGTTCGTCGCGGAACTCGATCTCACGCGGGTACTTGTAGCCGGCGAGGCGCCCCTTCGACCACTCGACGAGCTCTTCGGCACCGATCTCCGCGCCGCTCTGGAGGATCACGAACGCCTTGATCTCCTCGCCGTGCGTCTCGTGCGGGATCCCGATGACGGCGGCCATGCTGACCGCTTCGTGGGTCATCAGGACCTCCTCGATCTCACGCGGGTAGACGTTGAAGCCGCCGCGGATGATCATGTCCTTCGAACGGTCGACGATGAAGTAGAAGCCGTCCTCGTCGCGACGGGCGATGTCACCGGTACGGAACCAGCCGTCCTTGATGATCTCGGCGTTGACCTCGGGCCGCTCGTGGTAGCCCTTCATGACGCAGTGCCCGCGCACCGCGATCTCGCCGACCTCGTCCTGCTCGTTCCAGTCGGCGTCGATCAGCTTCATCTCCACACCCCAGACCGGGCGGCCGATGGAGCCGGTCTTGGCGCCGGTCCGCGGGTTGTTGAACGACACGACCGGGGAGGTCTCGGAGAGCCCGTAGCCTTCCTTGATGCCGACCCCGAAGGTCTTGGTGAAGTCCTCGGCGAGCTGGGCCGGCAGGGCGGCGCCGCCCGAGACCGCGTCGACGACGTTCCCGGCGATCTTGTCCAGGTCGTAGGTACCCGGATCGGCGTCCTTCGCGGCGTTGAGCAGGCCCCAGTACATGGTGGGCACGCCCGCGAACCCGGTCACACCCTCCTTCTCCATGAGGGAGAGGGCCTCGTTGCCGTCGAAGCGCGGCATGAGCACGAGCGTCGCCCGGCGGTACAGCGCGGCGTTGAGCATCACCGTCTGCCCGAAGATGTGGAACAGCGGCAGCACGACCAGCGCCACGTCGCGGCCGTCGGGGTGCGCCTGGACCATGCCGGCCGCCCCGATGGCGTTCATCATCAGGTTGTTGTGCGAGAGCTCGGCGCCCTTCGGGCGGCCGGTGGTGCCGCTCGTGTAGATGATGACCGCGGTGTCGTCGGCCTCGGTGCGCACGGTCTCGAACTCCGTCGGCTGACCCTCGATGGCCTTCCACAGGGTCTCGGCACCCTCGATCGTGGACTCCGTGGCGCCGGGGGAGGCCGGCAGGTCCACGTAGGTCTCGCAGCTCTCGACCTCTTGGAAGGCCTCGTGCGCGCGCTCGCCCAGAGGCAGTTCCGGCGATCCGGTGAAGGCGAAGAGGGCCTTGGTGCCGGAGTCCTCCAGGTGGTAGGCGATCTCGCGCGGGGTGAGGAGCACGTTGAGCGGCACCACCACCGCGCCCGCCTTGAGGGCCCCGTAGTAGACGAAGGGGAAGTAGGGCAGGTTCGGGCAGGCCAGGGCCACCCGGTCTCCCGGCCGGATCCCGCGCGAGACCAGCAGGTTGGCCACCTGGTTGGAGATCGCGTTCGTCAGCGCGTAGTTCAGGCGCAGGTCACCGAAGACCAGGCATTCATTCTCGGGGGCGCTGCGTGCGCCGTCCTCGAGCACGACGGACAGGTTGAGCATGGGGCCTCCCGCGTTGGTGACGGACCGCCTTGTGGTCCAGGTCTCGTGTTCTGCGCCACTTGACGGAAGAGTAACAAACCGGGTGGTCGGTGTGCAGGGGTGGGTGAGTCCGTGACCCCACCGATACCGGGTCCGGCCCGGCCCGGACGCGCAATGCACTGCGGCGGCGGGGGAGCAGGGTTGTCCACAGGCTGGACGATCAGGTTCACGGCCCGAGTCGGCAGCCGTTAACCTGAGGAGGTACCACCGGACCCGGCTAAGGAAACAAGCAGCGATGACAGCGGTAGACGGCGACCAGACGGCGGGCGGCCACTACGACGCCCGCGCCCTCCAGGACAAGT
>NZ_ANBF01000047.1 GCF_000341025.1 Nocardiopsis salina YIM 90010
GGCCGACGAGCGCACCCGCTCCTTCATCGTCGACATGTTCGCCTACCCCTCCGGCGACCTGCACATGGGCCACGCCGAGGCCTTCGCGATCGGCGACGTGATCGGGCGCTACCGCTTCCAGCGCGGTGACAACGTCCTGCACCCCATCGGGTGGGACTCCTTCGGGCTGCCCGCCGAGAACGCTGCGATCCAGCGTGACAGCCGCCCCGACGAGTGGACCTACGCCAACATCGAGACGCAGGCCGCCTCGTTCCACCGCTACGGCGTGGGTGTGGACTGGTCACGGCGGATCCACACCAGCGACCCCGAGTACTACAAGTGGAACCAGTGGCTGTTCAACCGCTTCTTCGAGCGGGGCCTGGCCTACCGCAAGGACGGCCTGGTCAACTGGTGCCCGCAGGACCAGACCGTGCTCGCCAACGAGCAGGTCGTCAACGGCAAGTGCGAGCGCTGCGGCTCCGACGTCGAGCGGCGCAGCCTCAACCAGTGGTACTTCAAGATCACCGAGTACGCCCAGCGTCTGCTGGACGACATGGACCAGATCGACGGAGGCCGCTGGCCCGACGAGATCCTCAGCATGCAGCGCAACTGGATCGGCCGCTCCACCGGTGCCGACGTCCGGTTCGCCGTCGAGGGGCGTGACGAGCCCGTCACCGTCTACACCACCCGCCCCGACACCCTGTACGGGGCGACCTTCTTCGTCGTGGCCGCCGACGCCGAGCTCGCCGACGAACTGTGCGCCCCCGAGCAGCGCGAGGCCTTCGAGGCCTACCGCACCGAGGTCGCCAAGCTCTCCGACATCGAGCGCCAGACCACCGAGCGCCCCAAGACCGGCGTCTTTCTGGGCCGCCACGCCGTCAACCCGGTCAACGGCGAACGCATGCCCGTGTGGGCGGCCGACTACGTCCTGGCCGGGTACGGACACGGCGCGATCATGGCCGTGCCCGCGCACGACCAGCGAGACCTCGACTTCGCCCTGGCCTTCGACCTGCCGGTGCGCGTCGTGGTCGAGACCGGAGAGCCCGACCCGGCCGAGAGCGGTGTCGCAACCGCCGGCGAGGGCACCCTGCGCGACTCCGGTCCCCTCGACGGGCTCACCAAGGACGACGCGATCGCCCGCATCATCGAGGTGCTCGACGAGCGCGGCACCGGCGAGGCCACGGTCAACTTCCGCCTGCGCGACTGGCTGATCTCCCGCCAACGGTACTGGGGTACGCCGATCCCGATCATCCACTGCCCCTCCTGCGGCCTGGTGCCCGTGCCGGACGAGCAGCTGCCGGTGACCCTGCCCGAGATGAAGGGCGCCGAGCTGGCGCCCAA
>NZ_ANBF01000048.1 GCF_000341025.1 Nocardiopsis salina YIM 90010
CGACACCATGGACACCTTCGTGGACTCGTCCTGGTACCCGTGGCGCTACTGCTCCCCGCGGCTGGACACCGCGCCCTTCGACAGCGAGGCCGTCAACAAGTGGGGCCCGGTGGACCACTACATCGGCGGCAAGGAGCACGCGACGCTCCATCTGCTGTACGCGCGTTTCTTCACCAAGGTCCTGCACGACATGGGCATGCTCGACTTCACCGAGCCCTTCGCCCGCCTCACCAACCAGGGCCAGGTCATCAACCAGGGGCGTGCGATGTCCAAGTCGCTCGGCAACGGTGTCGATCTGGGCGAGCAGATCGACACCTACGGGGTCGACGCGGTCCGCCTGACCATGCTCTTCGCCAGCCCGCCCGAGGACGACGTCGACTGGGCGGACGTTTCCGTTCTGGCCGCGCAGAAGTTCCTCAACCGTGCCTTCAAGGTCATGGTCGAAGCCGGGCAGGGCACGGCCCCTGGTGTGGAATTCTCCGCGGGCGACACCGACCTGCGCCGGGTCACCCACCGCACCATCGACCAGATCAGCGGCCTCGTGGAGGAGCGGCGCTTCAACGTCGCCATCGCCCGGTGCATGGAGCTGGTCTCGGCCGCCCGCAAGGCCATCGACTCCGGTCCCGGCGCCGGCGATCCGGCGGTGCGCGAGGCCGCCGAGTTCATCGCCGTGGCCTTGTCGCTCTTCGCGCCCTACGTCGGCGAGGAGGGCTGGGAGAGCATGGGCCACGTGGGCAGCGTCGCCATCGGCAACTGGCCCGTCGTGGACCCGGCCCTGCTGGTGCAGGAGTCGGTCACCTGTGTCGTCCAGGTCCAGAGCAAGGTCCGTGACAAGCTGGACGTGTCGCCCGACATCGACGCCGGGGAGCTGGAGAAGCTGGCGCTGGAGTCGGAGAAGGCGCAGAAGTTCATCGGTGACAAGCAGATCCGCAAGGTGGTCGTGCGCGCACCGAAGCTGGTGAACATCGTCGTCGGCTGACCCCGAGAGACCGATGAAAGCCGCGCGCGGGAGCCCCTTCCCGCGCGCGGCCCTTGTGGTCGGCCGCCAGGCGACCGAGAGGGAGGCGGTGACCGGTTGCCGGCAACCGGGACGAAGGACTGGGCCGCAGCGCTGCGCACGCCCCGCGGACGTTGGAGTGTCATCGGGGGTGGGGCAGCCGTGGTGTCGGCGCTGGCCGTCGGTATCGGCCTCTGGGCCGCGAGCGGAACCCCCGACGAGCCCTACCCGGACGATGTGCACGCGGCCGCCCCCGGCTGCGACCTGGTCCCCGCCGACCAGGTCGAGGCGCTCCTGGGCGAGGCGGTGCACGATACCGACACGACCGGGCCGCTGCACGGGGGCGAACACACCGCCTGCGCCTGGACGACCCACGGCGACGGTGACGGAGGGACGCTCCGGGTGGGGTTGTCCGCGCGCTTCACCGACCCTTCCGAGGACCCCCTCGTCACCGGGGAAGAACGCACGGCCGAGACGCACGGAGCGTCCGTGCCCGAGAACGGCGAGGAGGTCGAATTGCCCCGCGGCGAGGCCCACGTGTGGTCGGGACAGGTGCCCGGGACCGTCGAACTCGCCCACCACGTCGACAATCTGCTCGTCCGGATCTCCTACGCCGGCTACTCCGACGACAGCCCCGACGAGGGCCGGGACGAGGTCGTGGAACTGGCCGCCGGGATGGGGGAGTCCCTGTGAGCGACCCTCACGCCGGACCCGTCGTCCCCGATACCCAGCCCCAGAGCCGCGGGTGCGCGGTGGCCGGGGTGGTCGCCGGTTCCCTTGCCGTACTCGTGGCTGTCGCGCTGACCGGCTGGTACGTGCTGAACCGGGATTCCGCCGAGGCCGGTGACTTCGAGGCCGCGCCCGAGTGCGCGGACCTGGACAACAGGGTGTTGGAGGATCTGGTCCCCTCTCACACTCTCGAGACGGAGGAACCGCTCGGCGGGGCGGACGACGCCTTCGGCTCCGGGTGGCAGTGCCGGTGGGCGACCCCCGAGGGTCCCGCGGTGGCGGTGCCCGCGTTCGCTTCTGCCGTCGCTGTGGCTGCGCCAGAGCCGAGCGGCCCCGAGACCGCCGCGAGCACGTTGCGGGAGACCTCCTCGGGCCGCGAGACCCGGGAGGTTCCCGACCTCGGTGACGAGGCGCTCGCGTGGACCGACGACGGACCCTTCACGATCGGATGTGTGGGCACGCGGGTGTCCAACCTGTACCTGGAGACCTGTTACAGCGCCGCTGCGGACTACGAGGCGCTGCGCTCGGCCGACGAGCAGGAGATCCAGGGATCCGCAGAGGACCTCGCCGAGGCCTTCGTCGACGCCCTCTGATCCGTCCCTCGAGGGGCCCTGTCACCAGGCGCGCTCGACGAAGGACTCCAGGGCGGGGGCCACATCGGGAGAGAAGGGGCGGTCCTCGTCGACGGCGGGCATCGTGTCGTCGCCGGCCTGCTCGCGGAAGACGTGGTCGGTGCCGGGAAGGTTCACGCGCTCGGCGCCGCCGGCCCGGCCTGGGGCGTCCTCGAAGCCGGTCATGAGCTCGTCGATCTCCTCCCGGGAGATCTGCGCGTCCTGTTCACCCCACAGCACCAGGGATTCCGTGGCCTCCGGCAGACCGGCCGCCAGCTCCGCGGGCACCAGCTCGTCCAGGAAGGCCAGGGTGTCCCGGTTCCCCACCCCGTAGAGGCCGCCCAGAGCCGGGTCCATTTCCTCGGGCATCGGCCGGTCCGCACGCACCGCCGCACGGGCCGCACGCGCGTCGGACAGCACCGTCTGCGCATCGACCTCGTCGAGACCGCCCATGGCCTCCATCGTGCGCACCTGCTCGGTCAGCTGTCTGTCGACCACGTCCAGGTACCGCTCCCCGGGCGGCGCAGCCAGCACCACGGCGGGGGAGGACCCGGGCACCAGCTCGTGCATTCGCAGAGCGTACAGCGCGCCCTCGCTGTGCCCGAGAACCAGGGTGCGTTCGGCGTCGACCTCCGGCTGCTCCAGCAGGTGCTCGTATGCGGCCGCGGCCTGCTCGTCGAAGATCTCCGGTTCCACCGGGTCGTCGGGGTCGCGGTCGCCGGTCCCGGTCTCCCCGCTGCCGAGCTTGTCGTAGCGCAGGGTCGCCACACCGGCATCGGCCAGCGCGTGCGCGAAGTTGAGGTTGGTGTCGGCGTCGGGACGCATCTCGCTGTTGCCGTCGCGGTCGGTGGGGCCGCTCCCGGAGATGACGAGTGCACCCGGAACACCGTCGGCACCCTCCTCCGGCAGTGAGAAGGTTCCGTGCACCTCGTCCTCGCCGACGGTGAACTGCACTTCGCGCTGGCTGCCGGTGTCACTGGGAGGCTCGTCGGCTGCGGTCTCGGCCGGCGCGCACGCGGTGGTCAGCAGGAGCAGCGCGGCCCCGCCGACGAACCAGGACAGAGAGGGCTCAGGTGTGGACACGGGTCCCACGCTATCGCCTCACACCCGGCGCATGACCGTGACCACCTTGCCGAGCACCGTGGCCTCGTCGCCGTTGATGGGGGAGTAGGCGCTGTTGCGCGGCATGAGCCACACGTGCCCGTCGTAGCCGCGGTTCAGGACCTTGACGGTGGCCTCCTCGTCGAGGAGGGCCGCCACGATGTCGCCGTTCTCGGCGTCGGCCTGCTGGCGCACCACGACCATGTCACCGTCGGTGATCGCGGCGTCGGTCATGGAGTCGCCGACCACGGTGAGCATGAACAGACGCCCCTCGCCCACGAGCTGGCGGGGCAAAGACAGCACGTCCTCGACCGACTCCTCGGCGAGGATCGGACCGCCGGCGGCGATACGGCCCACGAGAGGTACGGTCACCCGGTCCTCCTCCTGGGGCTGGGACGGGAGTTCGTCGCGGCGCCGCACCTCGACCGCGCGTGGCCGGTTCTGGTCACGGTGGAGGTATCCCTTGTTCTGGAGCGCCTTGAGCTGATGCGCCACGCTGGAGGGGCTGGAGAGCCCGACGGCCTCGCCGATCTCCCGGATGGAGGGGGGAAACCCCCGGTCGCGCACGTAGCGCTGGATGCAGTTCAGGACGGCCTGTTGGCGGGCGGTCAGCCTGGGACCCTGGGCCTCGGCGCCGGCGCCCCCGTCCAGGGGCGCGAGCTCGCTGCTGCTGTCCACGGCTGTGGGAATTTCCTCCGGCACGGCCGGGCCTCCTCGACTTGGGTCGGATCGTTCCAACATTAATCGTTGCGCACGGTGATTTCAAACAAGCGTTCGACGGGCTACGGGGCGGTGGCCTCGGCATTCGTCGGAGGGTGTTCGCTCATGTACACGTGTCTACCGGTTCGTGCGTGCGCGGGTGGTGCGAACGCAGGAAGAACTCGCGCCCAGTATGTGTTGTGAGCAGGCGTCCCGATCGGTGTGGGCGGTGTCTCCAGGCGTCTGCGGACTGCCCGGACTCCCTGCTGGGCGGGGGTTCCGGCGCGCCGCGCGACGCCGGTCCGGGCGGGCGTCCGAGGGTGCCGACGTTATCCTTGGAGGTCGGTGCCGGATCGCCCCCGATGTTCGACCGAAACCCCCCGTTCTCCCAGTTCAGATGCTGCCCTGTGGGCCGTCGTGCCCCCGTGCGCAGAACACGCTGCGGCCAGGGTTGCGGGAGCGTCCGGTGAGGTCTAAGTTCGACCACAACATCTGGGGTGGCCTTGGTGGCCACGGGCCCAGAAGTTGTGGTTTAGTGGAGCCAAGGGCGTTGTTCCGGGTGTGGGAAGCAGGTGTATCGGGGTGCATTGTCCGTTCTGCCGCCATCCGGACACTCGGGTGATCGACAGCAGGTCCGCCGACGAAGGAGCCGCCATCCGTCGTCGCCGCACCTGTCCCGTGTGCGAGCGCCGGTTCACCACGCAGGAGAACGTCCTGCTCATGGTCGCCAAGCGCTCGGGGGTCACCGAACCCTTCAGCCGCACCAAGATCATCGCCGGGGTGCGGCGCGCCTGTCAGGGACGGCCCGTGTCCGAGGACGCCCTGGCCCAGCTCGGCCAGCAGGTCGAGGAGGAGATCCGCGGCCGCGGGTTGGCCGAGGTGCCGGCCCACGAGATCGGGTTGGCGATCCTGGTCCCGATGCGCGACCTGGACGAGGTGGCCTACCTCCATTTCGCCAGCGTATACCGCGGTTTCGAGAGCCTCGCCGACTTCGAGTCAGAGATCGCCAGCCTCCGCGCGGACCGTGAGGTCGGCTCCGCGTCCGGCGACAGCACCACCGGGTAGCGCGTCCCGGGCCGTTCCCGAGACGGTCCGGAAGGCACAAGACCCTCCGGGGAGGGGGCACGGTACAGGAGCGGCCGTGCCGACCCGTCCCCGAAACCATGGACGCCGCACGGCAACAACGACCGTGCCCACGAAGTACTCCGGGGAGACTCCGCAATGACGGAAACCACCAGCGGACCGACGGGACGCAAGGGCAAGGGGGGACGCAAGGGCCTGAAGATCAAGCGGGTCTTCACCACCGAGGGGGTCCACCCCTACGACTCCCTCGAATGGGAGCGCCGCGACGTCGTCATGACCAACTGGCGTGACGGCACGGTCAACTTCGAACAGCGCGGCGTGGAGTTCCCCGCCTCCTGGACGATGAACGCCACCCAGATCGTGGCCAGCAAGTACTTCCGCGGCGCCCTGGGCACCCCCGAGCGGGAGTGGAGCCTCAAGCAGCTCATCGACCGCGTCGTCGGCGTCTACACCGAGACCGGCCGCGAGCACGGGTACTTCGCCTCCGACGAGGACGCGGAGATCTTCGACCACGAGCTGAAGTACGCCCTCGCCAACCAGTTCTTCAGCTTCAACTCCCCCGTGTGGTTCAACGTCGGGACCACGTCCGCGCAGCAGGTCAGCGCGTGCTTCATCCTGTCGGTGGACGACACCATGGAGTCGATCCTCGACTGGTACAAGGAAGAGGGCATCATCTTCAAGGGCGGTTCCGGCGCAGGTGTGAACCTGTCCCGCATCCGCTCCAGCCACGAGCTGCTCTCCTCCGGCGGCACTGCTTCCGGCCCCGTCTCCTTCATGCGCGGCGCCGACGCCTCCGCAGGCACCATCAAGTCGGGCGGCGCCACCCGCCGGGCCGCGAAGATGGTCGTGCTCGACGTCGACCACCCCGACGTCGAGGAGTTCGTCGAGACCAAGTCCCGTGAGGAGCACAAGATCCGTGCCCTGCGCGACTCCGGGTTCGACGTCGACCTGGGCGGCTCCGACATGTTCAGCGTCCAGTACCAGAACGCGAACAACTCGGTGCGGGTCTCCGACGCGTTCATGCGCGCGGTCGAGACCGGATCGGAGTTCGGCCTGACCTCGCGCACCTCGGGCGACGTCGTGGCCACCGTCGACGCCAAGCACCTGTTCAACCGGATGGCCCACGCCGCCTGGGAGTGCGCCGATCCCGGAGTCCAGTACGACGGCACCATTCAGGACTGGCACACCAACCCCGAGACGGGCCGCATTTCCGCGTCCAACCCGTGTTCGGAGTACATGTCGCTGGACGACTCCTCCTGCAACCTCGCCTCGATCAACCTGCTGAAGTTCCTGCGCGAGGACGACACCTTCGACGTCGAGGCCTTCACCAAGCTCACCGAGCTGGTCATCACGGCGATGGACATCTCCATCACCTTCGCCGACTTCCCCACTCAGAGGATCGGCGAGACCACCCGTGCCTACCGCCAGCTTGGCATCGGTTACGCCAACCTCGGCGCCCTGCTCATGGCGACCGGCCACGCCTACGACTCCGACGGGGGCCGCGCGGTCGCCGGCTCCATCACCTCGCTGATGACCGGCACCGCCTACCGGCGCAGCGCCGAGATCGCCGGCGTCGTCGGCACCTATGACGGCTACAAGCGCAACGAGCAGGCCCACAAGCGGGTCATGCGCAAGCACGCCGCCGCCAACGACGACCTCGCCACGGTCGGAACCCTGGAGCGCCCGATCCACGCCGCGGCCACCCGCGAGTGGGCGGACTGCCTGAAGGTGGGCGAGCGCAACGGTTGGCGCAACGCCCAGGCCTCGCTGCTCGCGCCCACCGGCACCATCGGCTTCATGATGGACTGCGACACGACCGGTATCGAGCCGGACTTCTCGCTGGTCAAGTTCAAGAAGCTGGTCGGCGGCGGTTCCATGCAGATCGTCAACCAGGCGATCCCGCGCGCGCTCACGAACCTCGGGTACCAGAACGAGCAGATCGAGGCGATCGTCGAGTACGTGTCCGAGTACGGCCACGTCGTCGACGCCCCCGGCCTGCGTCCGGAGCACTACGAGGTCTTCGACTGCGCGATGGGCAAGCGCTACATCCAGCCCATGGGCCACGTGCGCATGATGGCCGCGACGCAGCCGTTCCTGTCCGGTGCCATCTCCAAGACGGTCAACGTCCCGGAGGAGGCCACGGTCGCCGACTTCGAGCACATCTACTTCCAGGGTTGGAAGCTGGGCCTGAAGGCGCTCGCCGTCTACCGCGACAACTGCAAGGTCGGCCAGCCGCTCTCCACCGCCAAGAGCGAGGAGAAGGAGGAGGACGAGCCGCAGGTCGTGGAGGTCCCGCGCCCGGTGCGCCGCCGCCTGCCGAAGAAGCGTCCGAGCGAGACCACGTCGTTCTCCGTGGGCGGTGCCGAGGGCTACATCACCGCCGGCTCCTACCCGGACGACGGACTGGGCGAGGTGTTCCTCAAGCTCGGCAAGCAGGGCTCGACCCTGGCCGGGGTCATGGACGCCTTCTCCATCGCCATCTCCATCGCGCTCCAGTACGGGGTCCCGCTGGAGACCTACGTGGAGAAGTTCACGAACATGCGGTTCGACCCGGCCGGCATGACCGACGACCCGGACATCCGGATGGCCCAGTCGGTGGTGGACTACATCTTCCGCCGCCTGGCCCTGGACCACCTGCCCTACGAGGAGCGCGCCGCGCTGGGCGTGCTCTCGGCCGCCGAGCGCCAGGCCCAGCTCAACGGCGAGGACCCGGCCCAGATGCAGGCGCAGGTGGAGTCCTACGCCCAGTCGGCCGCGCCGTCGCAGGAGTCGTCGGTGTCGGAGGACGGCGCCGAGGAGAGCACCGAGGAGGAGCGCCCGAAGCCGAGCGCCGGTGTGGGTTCGTCCCAGGGCTTCATGGCCGACGCCCCGCTGTGCATCACCTGCGGGACCAAGATGCGGCCGTCCGGTAGCTGCTACGCCTGCGAGGGCTGCGGCGCCACCAGCGGCTGCANCGCCCACCGCGCACCAGGGGGACCGGTCCGAGGCCGGTCCCCCTGTCCGTGTCTGCAGTGTGTGTCTGCACCCGGGCCCGGTGGTCCACACCTGTGGTTGCCGATGCCCGGGGCGGGTACCCCTTCCGCACCTGAACGCCGCCAGTGGAAGGGGCTCCCATGCTGATCGCAGCGATCCTCCGGGCCAAGGGCACGGAGGTGGTGAGTGTTGCACCTGAGACCACCGTGGCCGAACTGCTCACCGAACTCACCCGTAACAGGATCGGCGCCGTGGCCGTCGCCCGGGACGAGGCCCTCATCGGTATCGTCTCCGAGCGCGATGTCGTGCGGGGTCTCGAACGGCACGGCGCCGATCTGATCTCCGCCCCCGTCGCCGACATCATGACCGCCGACGTCCACACCTGCACACCCGACGACACCGTCGAGTCCGTCAGCGAGGCCATGACCCGGCACCGCTTCCGCCATGTCCCGGTGCTGTCGCGGGGGCGTCTGGCCGGCCTGGTGAGCATCGGCGACGTGGTCAAGAGCCGGCTCCGGGTCCTGGAGGAGGACCGGGCCCAGCTCGAGGCCTACATCCAGGGTTCCTGACCCCGCTCCCGACAAGAGGCCGGGGCACCCTCGGTCCCGGCCGCCGCCTTCTCGAGCAGGGCGTACCCGGGCAGCTCCTGGTCGTGGCCGGCGTCGGAGGGGCAACGACCCACGCAGCCTCGCCGCGACCCGGCCCGCAGGGCTCAGGAACCGTCGCGGTCACCTGCGCGCACGGCCACTGCTGCGGTCGCCGCGGTCACGCTCAGCACCGCCGGCCACGAGCCGATCTTCCGGGCCAACGGGTGGGAGAGCCCGAACGCCGCCACGTAGGTACTGGTGACTGCGACAGCCGCCCCCACCCCGGAACGCCGCCGGGTCGCCTCGAAGGCGGCAGCGCCGAACGCCGCGAGCACCGCCCCGCCGAGCGGGCGGTAGCCTGTGGCACGGGCTGTCGAGTAACCGCCGATCAGGCCTGCGGTGGTCAGAGCGGCGCTGGGTACTGCGGGCATGGTGGTCTCCTCGTGGCCGGGGCACGACCGGTGCGGCCGTCTCCGGTCGACGGTATCGGCACCGATCGAGGGGCCGCAGGCGGGCCCGCCGGTCACACCCGTGCAACAACACTGGGTTTCCGGTCGACCGTGTACCAAGGTGGGAGGGGACCGGTTCCCTGATTCCGGCCATACGATGCGTGCTGACCTGGAACCGAACGGGTGAACGGCGCGTCGGAACCGACAGTTCCCCATCTCCGCAACGAGGAGTGTCCATGTCCTTTGCGCAGACAGTGCGCGGAGCGGCGAGCGCGGTAGCCCAGGGTGATGACCCGCGCGAGGCCGCGACCCAGGCGGCCCAGCAGGCCGCGGGTCAGGAAGGAGGCCCGCCCGGAGAGGACGGCCTCGACCCCCGTGACTTCGTGGCCGCTCGCGAACAGGGTGCCTCCGTGGGCACCCGGATCGAGCAGAAGACCACGTCGCTCAACAACGCCGGTGAGGCGATCAACAGCAGCAGCTACGAGCGCGGCTCCGAAGGCCCCGTGCACGTCCTGTGCCCGATGGTCATCCCGCGCGGGCGCACGCTCGTGACCATGCTCCCGGCCCTGCTCCTGGTGGCCGTCGGTGTGGTCGGCCTGCTCACCGTGGTCGTCCCCCAGGCCCTCGTGGGGCAGGCGAACCCGCTGCTCAACCCGTTCTTCGGGATCCACTACTGGATCATCACCGTCGCCGTGGCCGCCTTCATGTGGTGGCGCCAGGGCATGGTGATGGTTCCCGAGGGCTGCGAGGCCATCGTCACCCGCTTCGGGAAGCGGGAGAACAACTTCGCGCCCGGCCGGGTCACCCTGTTCAACCCGTGGAAGCGGGTCTCCTACATCGTCAACACCGCGCGCGAGTATCCCTTCAATGCGCCGATCCGCGAGGCACCCACCAAGAGCGGTGTGCAGGCCTCCATCGACCTGTTCGTGCAGTTCCGCATCGAGAACGCCACGGACTTCGTGTACACGCTGGGCGGCGTGCACGGTTTCCAGGAGAAGCTCAACAACGCCATCAGCGAGACGACCCGGAGCCTCATCTACGAGCAGGAGGCATCGGCGATCTACGACATGGTCGGTGAGAGCACCCATGCTCTCGTGGAGTCGCTCAACCGCCAGTTCAGCGGCATCGTCGTGCTGACCAGTGCGAACATCACCCATGCCGAGCCCTCCAGTCAGGAGTACCGCATGGACCTGGCCGCCCCGGAGATGGTCCGGGTGGCCAAGGACGCCTACACGTTCGAGTACGAGCTCCAGCTCCGGAAGGAGCAGAACGAGGGCGACCTCAACAAGGAACTGGCCACGCTCAACGAGACGCTGTCGGCGATCCAGGCCGACATCGCCCAGTACCAGGCGCAGATGGACACCGCCCTGGAGCGTGAGACCAACCGCGCCAACGCCCTGGCCCGCCAGCGGTTCGTCGAGGCCGAGTCCGAGGCCAACGCCAACGCCGCACTCCTGCAGGCCCAGGCGCTGGACATCCGGGCGGTCAGCGCTGCCGAGGCGCCCGAGATCCTCAACTACCGCTTCCGCGAGGACCTGCTCGACAAGCTGGAGGCGGTCGCCGACAGCCTGCCGCAGGTGCTGCGGATCGGTTCCGGCGACGAGGCCAGCGTCGACTACCTGCGCATCGCACAGGAGATCATCGGCCAGACCGACTCCGCGCTCTTCTCCGAGGAGGACATGGCCGACATCCGCGGTCGCCTGGCAGAGATCCGTGACCGCATCTCCGACCGCGAGCAGGAGATCAACGCGCTCGTCGAGGACGCCGAGGACCCGCAGCACGGCGGCGAGGAGGCCGACGAGAGCCTCGTGGAGGAGATCCGCCAGTCGGTCTCCGATGAGGCGCTGGACGAGCGCATCAGCCAGGAGGCCGAGGGCGACGACGGAGCCACCGCGGAGGGGGAGGCCGGCGGGACCGGCGACGCCCCGCGGCCGCCGTGGGAGCACGGTGGGCAGGCGCCCGACACGAACCAGGGAGGTCAGTAGATGAGCCGGCCCATGAACAGCGGTAGTGGCTCCACCATCAAGGAGTCCGTGGCCTCGTGGAGCGATCTGGCCGGGTTGCTGCGCGGCGGTGACGAAGGCGCGATCGTGCCCGTGGTGATACCGCGCGACAATCGCGGCCTGCGTTGGATGGTTCTGGTCTGGTTCGGACTGTTCGCGCTCCTGTCCGCGCTGATGATGGCGATCGACGTCGCCGTCAACGGCAGTACGCTCTTCGCGCTCCTGGCCGTGCCGACGATGCTGGCGGGCCTGCTCGCGATCGTCGTGGCCGGGCTGTGGTGGTGGCGCGGTTCCATCGTCGAGATCGAGGAAGGCACCCACGGGGTCCTCACCAAGTACGGTGCCGTCGTGCGGGCGATCGAACCCGGTCGCCACTACTTGTGGCACCCCTGGGCGCGGGTCGACTTCGTGGTCGACACCCGCACCGAGATCCCTTACACCGCGCCGGTGCTGGCCTGCCCGACGCGGGAGAACGTGCCGCTGAAGTCGATCGAGTTCTTCCTGAAGTTCCGCATCATCGACCCGATCCGGTTCGTGAAGATCATCGGTGCGAGCAACTTCGACCTGGTTCTCTCCAGCGCCGTGCAGGACGCGATCCGCCAGCGCAGCCGGCAGGTCAACACCGAGTCCGCCCACGATCTGCGCGGTTCGAACGTGGAGGACATGCGGCGCCTGCTCAACAGCCAGCTGGAGAAGTACGGCGTGACCATCACCGGCTGCAACATCCCCGACGTGCAGCTGCCCAACCAGTACCAGCAGCACCTGGCCACCCGGGAGCGGGTCGCCAAGGAGCTGATCGCCTACGAGCAGGAGTGGGAGCTGACCCGCAAGCGCCGCATCGACACCCTGCTCATGGACATCGAGCGGTCCAAGAAGACCCGGGACGCCAAGATCGTCGAGGTCAACGCTTCGCTGAACAAGGCGCGCAAGGATGTCGCGCAGATGCTCCAGGAGCAGGAGACCGAGGCTCAGCGGGTGCGCTACGAGATCGAGACCAAGGGCCGCGCCGACCTGGCGTCCGCGGAGAACGAGGCCAAGGCGCAGCAACGCCTGGCCACCGCTTACCGCGACAACCGTGCGGTGCTGGAGTACGAACTGGCACGGCGCCGCCTGGACGTGGGGTCGTCGCTGGCCGGAAGCGCCCCGCGCCCGGTCGTGGTGCAGACCGAGCCGGGCTCCGGGGACGGTTCGACCCTGTCGACGCTCCTCACCGCGCAGCTGCTGCCGCGAGTGATGGACGGCGCGCCGCGTTCGTCGCTGGGTTCCGGTCCGGGCGATGGTTCGGAGTCCTTCGAGGCCGCCCGCGGTTCGGTGGCTGCCGCTGCCGAACGCCAGCAGCAGATGTCGGAGGAGTACCAGCGCCAGCAGGCCGAGGCGATGCGCCGGCAGTTCGAGCAGGGCGAGGGCCACGGGGGCCGTCGCAGCTGACCGCCGGCCGGCAGAACAGAAGGGGCGGGCCCACCGTGGTGGACCCGCCCCCTTCGTCGTTCACGGGGGCGTTCGGGAGGAGGGTCATCCGGTCGGGGCCAGTGAGAGGGAGTCGTAGCAGGTGCCGAGGTCGATCCCGTTGCGGGCGGCGAGCTCGACGAGGTCCTCCACCTCTCCGGCCTGGGAGAGGGCGAGGTCGTCGTCGCCGACGGCGTGGGCCCGGCGCATGGCGGTGATCGCGTCGTGGATGCGCAGGTGCAGGGTGAGCATGAACTCACGCATGTGCAGACTCCCTCTGGTTCGGCTTCTCAGCCGGGGGATGGGAGAGGCTCGGTCCTCTCCCGGCTCGTCGCTCCCTGTCCTACCGGGCGAAGGTGAGAGTCGCGTTGGAGAACGACAGCGGGTCGTCAAGGACGGGGTAAGAATTCGGCCCCCGGGTCAAGGCGGTGGTTTCACGACGGCCTGTTCGATGGGTGCTCTCCGTCGCTCGCAGGAAACCGCAGTCGCCCGCCATCCACCCCGCCGCGTGTGATGGAACAGCACTGTCCCCGCCGCCGGCCCACGCAGCTTCCGGGAGGTCAGTTCCCGCCGGTGTCCGACGTGCGCTCCTCCAGCGAGGCCAGGTAACGCTCTTCGGCGAGGCCGAGCATCCGGTCCAGCCACTCCGCTGTGACCTCGCTGAACTCGACCTGTGGGGTGGCGGCAGAGCCGTGCGGGGCCAGGGTGCGGGAGACAGCCTCCGCGCACAGCTCTGCGGTGAGCTCGGCCGAGGGCGCCATGTCCTCGGGCGCGACCCCCGGCAGGGCGGCGAAGCCGTAATGGATGGCTGTGAAGACGCAGAGCTGGTCTGCTGCGGACAGATCACCGCGCACCAGCCCGCGTGTGCGCAGCTCCTCGAGGTACGACGCGAACTCGTGGTGGAGGCCTGTGCTGTCCCCGGCATGGCGCTTGCGCTCCACGAGTCGGCCGAGGGTGTCCTGGTCCCCAACGAGCAGTGCGGCCAGCAGCGGGCGTTCGGCTCGCGTCCGAACCAGGATCCGGACGAAGACGTGCAGGTTGAGCCGGTCGCGCTCGAGGGATATCGCCTCGCGCAGCTCGGTGAGCATCTCCAGGCGCTCGCGCCGCAGTAGGGAGAGGAAGAGTGCGTCGCGGTTGCGCCAGTGCAGGAAGAGCGTGCCCTTGCCGACGTCGGAGTGGCGCGCGATGTCATTCAAAGTGGTCTTGCGGTAGCCCCACCGCAGGACGAGGTCCCGGGTCACGTCGAGGATCCGTTCGGCGCGTTCCTCCCGGCGTTCCCGGGTGCGCTGCTGATGCGTCTTCTGTTGGCCCACCGTCATACCCTCCAAGTTAGCGATGCGTTGCCGCCGTCGACCTCAGCCGGGTGGCCCGCATCGCGAGCACAGCGGCCGTACCCAGCGCGGCCAGGCAGGCTGCCCCGACGAAGACGCCCTGCATGCCCGACGTCAGGGCCTCCACGACCACGCGGTGCAGGTCCGCGGGCAGAGCGCGGAGGTGCTCGGGCGTGCCGAGCGCAAGGTCTGCTGCGAGGCTCTCGGGGACGTCGACCCCCTCGGCGGAGGTCAGCCGCTGCCGGAGGCGGTGCGCGAAGACCGTTCCGAGCAGGGACACCCCCAACGCCCCGCCCAACGTGCGGAAGAAGGCCACCGCTGCCGTGACCGCCGCGGTTCCCTGTTCGTCCACCTCGTTCTGCGCCGCGAGCAGCAGCAGCTGCATCGTCAGTCCCAGCCCGCAGCCGACCAGAGTGGTACCCACGACGATCAGGACGGGCCCCGGGTCGGAGCCGAGCGCGGCGAGCAGCCAGAACGCCGGCACCAGTACCGCCATCCCGAGCAGGGCGCAGGGCTTCCAGCGTCCGGTCCGGGAGGCCAGCACCCCGGAGGCGGTGAGCGTGGCCACCATGCCCACGACCAGGGGAACCAGCATCAGCCCCGAGGCCGTGGGGCTGAGCTGGACCACGAACTGCAAGTGTTGGGGCAGGTAGATCATCGCCCCGTACATCCCGGCCCCGATCAGTGCCGAGGCGGTGACGCCGAGCGCGATCGTGCGCCGTGTGAACAGCCACGGTGGCAGGATCGGTGCTGCGGCTCGCCGCTGGGTGTGCACCGCGAGCGCCGCCAGGCTCATCGCTGCCGCACCGAGGCCCCAGCTCCAGGCGGACCCCCAGGCGAACGCGGACCCGGACAGGGTCAGCAACAGCATCGTGGCGGTGGCCGCGCCGGTGATGGTGAGTGCTCCGAGCCAGTCGAAGGGGGCGTGTCGGGGCGTGACTGTGTCCGCGGGGAGCGCGCGGCGGTTGAGTGCGAGGGCGGCGAGGCCGATCGGCACGTTGATCAGGAAGCACCAACGCCAGCCGGCCTCGCCCACGCCCACCAGCGCCCCGCCGAGGACCGGCCCGCCGGCCATGGGCACCAGCATCGCCACCCCGAACAGCCCCTGGTACCGGCCGCGCTGGCGGGGAGGAAGAACGTCGGCGAGCAGCACCTGTGACAGGACCATGAGCCCGCCGGCTCCCACTCCCTGTACCGCTCGCGCGGCGATCAGTGTCGGCATGTCCTGGGCCAGCCCGGAGATCAGGGCCGAGGAGACGAACAGCAGCATCGCTGCGTGGAAGGGGCGGCGGCGCCCGAAGCGGTCGGAGGCCGTTGCCCACAGAGGGGTGGACACGGTCAGGGTGAGCAGGGTCGCGCTCGCCACCCAGGGCAGCAGGTCGAGTCGGCCGAGCTCGCCGACGATGGTCGGCATCGCCGGGCCGACGATGGAGCTGGCCAACGCCGCCATCGCTGTCGCCGGCAGGATCGCCGTCAGCACCTGC
>NZ_ANBF01000049.1 GCF_000341025.1 Nocardiopsis salina YIM 90010
GCCGACCGAGAGCACCGCGCGGTACACGGAAAGATCCTCGCCCGAATTTGACTCTTGACCAAATATACTAAGTTGGTCATTCTTCCATGTGAAGGGCGAACGGGTGCCGGGTGACGGTGAGCCGGCGTCCGGGACGGCCGTAGAACGAGGAGGCGCCGTGATGAACCACCAGGGCCGGATCCCGGCCGTGCTACCGCTGGGAGACTCCATCGCCGACCTCGACCGTGTGGGCGGCAAGGGCGCCTCCCTGGCCAGGCTGATGCGGGCCGGTGTCGCCGTCCCGCCCGGATTCTGTGTGACCACCGACGCCTACACGCGCTTCGTCGAAGGCGCGGGGCTGAGCGCGTCGATCCTGGACGCCGTGGCCGAAGCCGATCCGGGGCAGCCGGAGGCTCTGCGGCGCACCGCCGAGTATGTCGCCGGGCTGTTCCGCGGCGTTGGGATGCCCGACGACCTTGCCCTGGAGATCCGCCGCGCCTACCGCGACCTCGGTACCGGGGATACAGCCGTGGCGGTACGCTCCTCGGCCACGGCCGAGGACCTGCCGGAGCACTCCTTCGCCGGCCAGCAGGAGACCTTCCTCAACATCCGCGGTGAGGAAGCGCTGCTGGAGGCGGTGCGCGACTGTTGGGCGTCGCTGTGGACGGCCCGTGCCATCGCCTACCGTGCCCGGGCCGGCATCGCGCACCGGCAGGTCCGCCTGGCCGTTGTGGTGCAGGAGCTGGTGGACGCGGACGCGGCCGGGGTGGTGTTCACCGCCGACCCGGTCACAGGGGCGCGGGAACGCATCACGGTCAATGCCGCCTGGGGTCTGGGCGAGGCCGTCGTCAGCGGTGCGGTCACCTCCGACACACTGGTCGTGGACCGGGGCACCGGACGCACCGTCGAGCGGCGCACAGGGGACAAGACGGTGATGACGGTGCGCCGACCCGGCGGCACGCAGGAGGAGCCGGTGCCCGATCGTCTGCGTCGCCGCGAGGTGCTCGACGAGGGCGAATCCGGGGAGTTGGTGCGCCAGTGCCTGCGCGTGGAGAAACTGTACGGCGCGCCGGTGGACATCGAGTGGGCCCGGCACGAGGGGCGGCTGGCCATCCTGCAGGCCAGGCCGATCACCACGGCAGCGGCCCCGGCCGACAGCCTGGAACCCGAGGACCGGAACGACTCACTGGAGGGCGACTTCCTGTGGACCAGCGCCAACGTCGGCGAGGCGGTGCCCAGCGTGATGACGCCCATCTCCTGGGCGATGTTCAAGCGCTACGTGCAGGTGATCAAGCCGCTGGACCGCGTGCGCGGGATCACGCAGTTCGGCAACATCGGTGGGAGGTTGTACATGAACCTCTCCGTATTCACGCTGTACGGGCAGAAGGTGGAGCAGTTCAGCGAGCAGATCACCGGGAAGTTGCCCGAGGACGTGGAGATCCCGCCCATGCCCGATCGGCGCCGACTCCTGCTCCGTGCGCTGCCGGTAGTGCTTTCCACCACGTTCGGCTTCTTGTGGCAAGCCCGCCGATCGCAGGAACTCATGAGACGGATGCCGGCGCGCCTCGCCGCGGCACGGCGGAGCATCCGAGCCGCCCGGAGCCCCGCCGAGCTGGCCGCGATCTGGGCTCGCGAGATCGACCCGACGCTGGTTCACGCCGCACGGTCCTGCGCCGTAGGGGCCCTGAAGGGCGGTCTGGCCTTGGCCACGTTCCGCCCATGGCTGCGCAAACAGGGGGTCAGCGAGGCCGACGTCAACGCGCTGAGCAGCGGGGCCGGCGAGGACGAGGACTTCGGCGGTCCGATGGCGAGCCTCGGACCGATGGTGGGGCTGGCCCAACTCGCCCGTGGAGAGATCGACCGGGAGACCTTCGGCGAGCGGTGGGGGCACCGGTGCCCGGACGAGTTCGAACTGTCGGTGCCCCGACCTGCCGAGGACCCGGAGTGGCTGGACCNGATGGGCGAGGCCGTGACTCAGGTCGACGACCTGTTGGAACGCCAGCGCTACGCCCGTGACGAGGCCCTGGCCCGCTTCGCCGAGCGCCACCCGGACAAACTGAGGAAGCTGCGCCGCCGGATGGCCGCCGCTGCGCAGTCGTTCTGGTACTGCGAAGCCGGGCGTTCGGAGTGGGTCCGCTCGGTGCGGGTCCAACGCGGATTCGTGTTGCGGGCGGGCGAGCTCACCGGCCATGGTGAGGACCTGTTCTTCCTGAACATCGAGGAGATCCTCGCCGTGCTCCGCGGTGATGGAACCCCGCTGGCGCGCGTTCCCGCCCGCCGCGCGGCCTACGAGCGCTACCGTGCGCTGCCGGCCTACCCGGCCTTCATCCGCGGCCGATTCGACCCGGAACGCTGGGCCGCCGACCCGAACCGCCGGGTCGACGTCTACGACGAGTTCCGCGACCTCGCCCCCGCCGGAGAGGAGATTCGCGGCGCACCCGGCGCGGCGGGCGTGGTGGATGCCACGGCGCGGGTCGTCGGCTCGCCCGAGGAGGGCGAAGCCCTGAAGCCCGGGGAGATCCTGGTGACCAGCGTGACGAATGTCGGCTGGACGCCGCTGTTCCCCAGGGCGGCGGCCGTGGTCACCGACGTGGGAGCCCCGCTGTCGCACGCCGCGATCGTCGCCCGTGAGCTCGGTATCCCGGCCGTGGTGGGCTGTGGTGACGCGACCACCCGCCTGGCCACCGGTGACCGGGTCCGGGTGGACGGTGCCCAGGGCACCGTGGAGGTCGTCTCCTCCGCCGATGCGATGGCGGCAGAAAGCGGGTAGGGACGGCGGCCACCGCTCCGCCACCGCCGTGTCCGCCCGGGGCGGCTCACACCCCGGGCCGGACCTCGTGCCTAGTGGGCGACCCAGACGTACCAGTCGTCGGTGACGTGCTCGTAGATCTTGGAGTCCTGGCCGGGCACGAACACCCCGGTCGGGATCTCCTCGTTGCTGCGGGCGAGCCCGGCCGGAGAGAAGAGCCCGGCGCCCTCGACCTCGTAGTGGGTGATGTCGTCCTTCACCGAGACGCTGTGCAGCCGGTACATGCCGGTGGTCTCGCCGTTGCGAGGGATGGTCGTGGAGTCGTCGAGCTCTTCGCGCAGTTCGGTGAGAGCCTCGGCCGAGGCCTGCACCCGCATCTGCAGGGGGATGTCGGCCACGGCCACACCGATGGCGACAGCGGCGATCAGCGGGGCGGAGATCCAGCGCAGCCAGTAGAAGCGGATCATCGGTCGGGCGACCGCGAGGGCGATGCCCAGGCGCAGCGCACCCATGCCAGCCAGCAGGAGGCCGACGATGAGTCCGAACAGGAAGGTGGGCAGGTGGCCGCCGGGCACGCTGTCCTCGAAGAGCAGAACGACGCCGACCACGGCGCACGCCGGGATGTAGAGCCGTCCGGGCGGGCGCGAGGCCCAGCTGATGAGCCGCTCCCCGAACGTGGGCTTGTCGGAGAGCTCCATCAGTTTGGCCACGGACCCTTCAGGGGTCGGGCCGGACTCTTCGGCGGACATGGCACACCCCCAGGCGGATCCGTGTCGTCGGGACGCACCCGTACAGGGGCCCGGGCCTGGGCTCGTGGGAGGTGCGTCGGAGTTCGTCAGGGCCGACGGAACTCGGCCTGCCCCACAGGATAGAGCAGTGGCGGTGCGTGTTCGGGGCGACGGCGGGAAACAGGGGATGTATCGGGGCGCGGGGCGGTCCGGTCGTGTTGTCCGGTCCGTTCCGGCTCGCGAGGGGGAGGACCTAGTACGAGGTGGTCCCACGACCACCGTCCCGGCCCGGCCGCCATGAGCAGGCACACCGCCACGACCAGCGCACTCGTGCTCCAAGCGGCGAACGGAGCGAACCCGGTGCCGTCCGGAGCCAGGTGTCCGAGCAGTACGGCCACTGCGAGCAGTGGCCCGGACACCCATGTGAGCAGGCCCACGGCGAAGGCTATGGAAGTGGCCACGAGCAGTGCCGGAAGGACGGGGGCGGTCGAGCCGAGCGGGGCGAGCGCAGTGCCCGATGCGAGCTCCGAGAGTTCGCTCTCGCGTCCGCGCAGCCCCAACGCATGGGTGGTGAAGGCCCAGCCGACGCCGATCCGGGTCAGGAGGGCGACGGCGTCGTACAGGCGGCCCTGGCCGCGTAGGAAAGGGGGTCGCCTCCGGGCGTGTGCGGCTGGCATGTCGCCACTCCTGGAACATCGGTCGGTCCTGACAAGCGGAAACTACCGAAAGTAAAGAGCATGACTCAGAGTGTTCAACGGCGAGTCGTGATCCCGTCGCCGTCCCGGGCTCCGTTCCCGGCCGGTTCGGCCACGGGCGCTCCGGCGCTTAGGCTGGACCACGTGCCGACGACACCTCGAGAACCAACACCCGCGCCCACCTTCGACCTGGAGGACGAGCTGCGCAGCGGCGGCGCGCGCGTGATCGCCGGGGTCGACGAGGTCGGACGCGGGGCCTGGGCCGGCCCCGTCCTCGTCTGCGCCGCGGTCTCCGGGCACTCCGGCCGGGTCCCCGAGGGTCTCACCGACTCCAAGAAACTCACCCCCGCACGGCGTGCCGAGATCGCAGGCCTCACCGGCCCCTGGGTCGCCGACCACGCCTTCGGTTGGTCAGCGCCGTCCGAGATCGACGAGGTCGGGATGACCGAGGCGCTGCGCCGGGCCGCCCACCGCGCCCTCGAAGGGCTCACCGAACGTCCCGACGCGGTCGTTCTGGACGGCCACCACGACTACATCGGCAGCCCCTGGACCGTGCGCACCCAGGTCAAGGGCGACCTGACCTGTGTGAACGTGGCCGCTGCCGCGGTCCTGGCCAAGGTCGCCCGCGACACCCACATGGCCGAGCTCGCCGAGGACCACCCGGGCTTCGGCTTCGAACGGGCCGCCGGGTACCCCTCGCCGACCCACCGCGCGACGCTGGCCGAGGAAGGCCCGACCCCGCACCACCGTATGAGCTGGTCCTACCTGGACGCCCTGCCCGAGTGGCGGCATCTGCGCCGGGTGCGGGCCGAAGTGGACGGCCAGATCCCCCTGCTCTGACCTGCGACACGTCGGGAGCGGACGCGACACGCCGTCCCGCGCTGGACATACGACCCCGGTTGGGGCAAGGCTGGCCTGGAGAAGCCCCGGGCGCGGCCCCGCCCCCCGCCCTCCACCGCCCCGAACGGGGCCAACGGCGTAGGATTCCCCTCCGACGCAGCCGGTCCGCCCGCCCCCGGTCCGGCCGACCGCCCACTGACCCCCAGCAGGAAGGGGCACGGATGACGCGAGAGCCGCGCCCGGCCACCGCGGCGCAGCCCGTACCGACCTCGCGGTTGGACCGCCTGCGTCAGCGCTACCACGCCCTTCCGCTGAGCAGACGCCTGGTCGCCGCGCTCGTACTCTGCTTCTGCGCCTCCCTGCTCGCGCTCGTGGCCGGCCTCCCCGTGCTGAACTCGCTCATGGCCGTGGTCGTCGTGCTCGTGGCCTTCCACGCCCTCATGCGGTCGACGGATGCCTTCATCACCGTCCTGGTGTCGGTGTTGTGGCTGGTCCTCGCCTCGCTGCTCTTCCAGATCCCCCTCGGCGGCAGCCCCCTGACACTGCTGCTACTGCCCGTGCCTGTCCTGGTCGTGCTCGTGGCCGGGCGCGTGCGCGAGTACCCCGTCTGGCACACCACGACCCTGTCCCTGACCGCGGGTCTGATCGCCGGGTTCTCCCTCGCACTGCTGTGGATGATCGTGCGCGGGCTCAGCGGCAGCGCCGACGGCCCCTTCCCGGCCTGGTGGCCCATCGCGCTGGTCCACCTCGCAGCGGGTGCGTGCCTGTTGTGGCGTCTGACCTCTGCACGGCAGGTCGAGCGCGAGGCCGCCGAGGCCCGGGACAAGCGCGAGGCCGAACGCCCGGCCCCCGTGTCCGGGACCGAGGGCGGGGAACGCCGTAGGACACGGGAACGGGCCGACGCACCGCCCGTGAACCAGGGCGAGGGCCCCGCAGCACCCGCCTCCGACGACGAGCCGGTCCCCGTGGACCAGGCCCTGGCCGAACTCGAGGACATGATCGGCCTGGACCCGGTCAAACAGCAGGTCCGCGGACTGGCGGCCTCCATCGAGGCGGCCCGGCTGCGCGCCGACGCCGGTTTCCCCGTCGAGCGGCCGCTGCGCCACCTGGTCTTCTCCGGCCCGCCCGGTACCGGCAAGACCAGCGTGGCCCGCACCCTCGCCACGGTCTTCCATTCCTTCGGTCTGCTGCCCTCGGCCCGGGTGGTGGAGGCCCAGCGTGCCGACCTGGTGGGGGAGTACCTGGGCGCGACCGCCATCAAGACCAACGAACTGGTCGACAGCGCATTGGGTGGGGTGCTCTTCATCGACGAGGCCTACTCCCTGGTCAACGAGGGCGACGGCCAGAGCGACCGGTTCGGCAACGAGGCCGTCCAGACCCTGCTCAAGCGGGCCGAGGACGACCGCGACCAGCTCGTGGTGATCCTGGCCGGGTACGCGGACGAGATGGACGCATTCCTGTCGACCAACCCCGGCCTGGCCTCGCGCTTCTCGACCCGTATCACGTTCCCGAGCTACTCGGCGGACGAGCTCTTCCGCATCTCGCAAGCTCTGGTGCGCCGCCGCGGGGACACCTTGGAGAGCGGGGCGGCCAGGGCGCTTCGCCGCGGGTTCGACCAGGCGGTCAGGCGCGAGGTCGTCGACGAGCTCGGCAACGGCCGCTTCGCTCGCTCGGTCGTCGAGAAGGCCGCCCAGGCCCGCGACGTCCGTGTGGTCACTTCGGGTGTGGAGGACGGCTCCCCGGCCCCTCGACCCGAGGCCGAGGAGCTCATCACCGTGCGTGCGGCCGACGTGCGCACTGCCTACACAGAGCTCACCGCGCACCTGGCCGGGTTCGGGGAGTCGCCCGACGTCGAGGAGGCGTTGGCCGAGTTGGACGGCATGATCGGCCTGGAACCGGTCAAGCGCCAGGTCCGTTCGATCGTGGCGCAGCTGCGGGTGGCTACTCTGCGCGAAGAACAGGGCCTGGCCAACCAGCCGCCGATGCGCCACTTCGTCTTCACAGGTCCCCCCGGCACCGGCAAGACCACCGTGGCCCGGGTGCTGGGCCGGGTCTTCTCCGCGCTCGGGCTGCTCGGCAAGTCCGACGTGGTCGAGGCCCAGCGCGCCGACCTGGTGGGCGAGCACCTGGGTGCCACAGCGCTCAAGACCAACAAGCTCGTCGACCGGGCGCTGGGTGGGGTGCTCTTCATCGACGAGGCCTACTCCCTGGTCAATCCGGGATACAGCGGTGGGGACGCGTTCGGCCAGGAGGCGATCCAGACCCTGCTCAAGCGGGCCGAGGACGACCGGTCCCGACTGGTGGTGGTGCTGGCGGGCTACCCGGCGGAGATGGAACGCTTCTTGGGCTCCAATTCCGGTCTGGCCTCCCGTTTCGACGTGCGGGTGGGCTTTCCGTCGTACAGCCCGGACGAGCTCACCGAGATCGCCGAAACGGTGGCGGCCAGGACCGGGGACACCTTCGACGAGGACGCCCTGGTCGATCTGCACAGCATCTTCGGGCACGTGTGCGAGGCCGGGCTCATCGACCAGCTCGGCAACGGCCGGTTCGCCCGTTCCCTGTTCGAGAAGGCGTGCTCCAGCCGGGACCTGCGGGTCTCGCAGGAGATCGGGGAGTCGGCGACCGCGGCCGACCTCACCCGCCTGACCAGCGCAGACGTGCGTCTGGCGTACGGCGAGGTCACCCAGACCGGCTGATCGGTGGCGAGGCAGGTGCTACCGGCGGTAATGTCCGCGGGAGCGCCTGTTGACGTGCTGCTATGGTCCCCCCATGACGAGCGCGACATCCCCGAACCCCGAGCCCCCGATCGCCCAGGCGCTGATTCTCGCCGGGGGTCAGGCGACCCGCCTGCGGCCCTACACCGACACCCGGCCCAAGGCCATGGTCGAGGTGGCCGGACGCCCGATCATCGATCATCAGCTGGAATGGCTCCCCCCCCCCCGNAAGGCGGAGGTACTGCGCGACCATCTCGAGGCCCGCAGCGAGGGTCCCGAGATCACTCTGCTGGTCGAGGACGAACCGCTGGGCCGAGGTGGCGCCCTGCGCTACGCGGCCACCGGGCTGCGCGACGCCGAGTCCCCCTACTTCGCGCTCAACGGCGACGTGCTCACCTGGTTCGACCTCACGGAGCTGACCGCGCACCACCGCGCGAAGGGTGGCCTGGCCACCCTCGCGCTCGCCCGGTTCCGTACCACCTGGGGCGTGGTCGACATCGATGACGAGGACCGCGTCGAAGGCTTCACCCAGAGCCCTCTGCTGCCCGTGTGGATCAACGCCGGCGTGTACCTGTTCGAACCCGGTATCACCCCGCTGCTGCCGGCCAAGGGCGACCACGAGTCCTCGACCTTCCCCGAACTGGCCGGTGAAGGGAAGCTGACCGCCTACCGCATCGACGGGTTCTGGCGCGGCGTCGACACGGCCAAGGACGTCAAGGAGGCGGGCGAGGAGATCGCCGCTCTGCGCTCCACCGTCTGATCGCCTCCGCCGTCCCGCCGCCCCGTGACGGCCGGCGGGGCGGTGGATATGGTCTGCTTCGTGACGAAAGACGGTTTCATCCTCCCCAGTGCCCCCAATTTCCGCGACCTCGGTGGCCACCGGACCGAGAGCGGGCGCACCGTCCGCCCGGGCCTGCTGTTCCGTTCCGATGCGCTGCACTCGATCTCCGAGGAGGATCTGCCCACCTTCAACGGCTTGGGCATCCGCCAGCTGATCGACCTGCGCACCGGCCACGAGCGCGAGAACCTGCCCGACATCGTGCCCGAGGGCGCCGAGTACGCCGTCGTCGGTGTACAGGATCCGGAGAAGGCCGGCGCCAACTTCTCCCGCATGCTCACCGACCCTGAAGCCGCACGGGCGATGTTCGGCAACGGGGGCGCATCCCGGTTCATGGACGGTGTCTACCGCGACCTCGTGCACGACACCGAGGCGTTGGCCGGCTACCGAGACCTGGTCGAACGCTCCGCCAAGGGGCCGACCGCGCTGGTCTTCCACTGCAGCGCGGGCAAGGACCGCACAGGATGGGGTGCGGCCCTGATCCTGGGCCTGCTGGGTGTGGAACGCTCCGTGGTCGTCGGGGACTACCTGGAGAGCAATGCCCGCCAGGCGAACACAGACAAGTGGTTGCGCCTGCTGTCCGAGCACAGTGGCCTGGACTGGGATGAGGTCGTCCCCATGGCCCGGGTGCGTGCCGAGTACCTGCACACCACATTCGACGAGATCGATGCCGTCTACGGGTCCTTCGACACCTACGTCTCCGACGGGCTGGGCGTGAGCGGGGCGACCCTGGAGGCCCTGCGCGAACGCATGCTGGCCTGATGCCGGACACCGGGGGCGGAGTCAGAGGAAATCGAGCCTGCGCCGCAGCTCGCTCTCGCTCGTGGCCGACCCCAGCACCTCGTCGAGCGCCTTGAGCACCGTGGTGCGGTCCACGCCCCGGTCGAGCATGCGGCGCGCGGCCGCCCACAGGTTGGGTGGTCGCCCGTGCCAGAGCCGCACCGCCAGCCGTTCGTGCCGGTCGAGCAGGCGCTCGCGCTCGGGGTCGTGCCCGGTCACCGGCCGGTACCAGTGGTCGCGGCCGCTGGAGTGCCGTCCGCTGTGCGGGGTCGTGGCGTCGTACTCGCCGAAGTGGTCGAGCCGGAGCAGCGCCCTGCGGCCGGCAGAGGTGTCGGGGTCGAACTCCTCCGGCGCCCAGGCCACGAGCTCGCTGGCCATGAGCGGGAACGCGAACATACGCCGGGCGAGCGCCGCGAAGTCCCCGTCGGGCAGCAGTCGGCGCACCGCCTCCTGGCGCAGCCCCAGCGGCCGGGCCGGGTCGCGGTAGGTACGGGCGAAGGCGGCGGTGGACTCCCATACCGCATCCAGGGTCGCGCCGACCGCCACCTGCGGCAGCCCGTTGCGGGTACCCGCCCAGCGCACCCAGGCGGCCAGCACGTGGGGCATGGCCTCCTGCTCCTCGGGCAGCAGCACCACACGACCGGGCAGCCAGTGCAGCAGGAACGACTCCACCTTGCGCGGGCTCACCCGGAGGGGGCGGCCGCTGTCGATGTCGCACCCGTGGGTGATGATGTGGTCCGTGCAGCGGCTCGCGGCGTAGGAGTCCGAGAGCTCGGCGGCCTCGTCGGAGGCCAGGAATCGGGCGGCCAGCACCGCACGCCTGTCGCGCCGCCACACCGGTACGGGCGGAGGTGCGCCGCAGGCCGGCTCGGGCAGGCGCCGGATGCGGGCGTTGGCGAGTGCGAAGTGCGCCGCCAGCGACCCCCCGGTGAGGTCCGAGGCGGTCAACCCCACGGCCTGGGGGACCGGGGCCTCCGAACGGTCGGCACCCGAGACCACCTGTTCGGTGCGGTGCAGGGCCCGTTCGAGCACGCCGCGTGCCTCGGTCGGCTCGATCCCCTCGAATCGTGCGAAGTCGTCGGTCCGGGCGCGCTCCCGGCACTGCTTCAGCAGGGTCTCGACCTGCGTCGTGATCCAGGCGTCGCGCAGCACGCCACCACCGTTGTGGTCCTGTACCAGGATCAGTGCGTGCTCGGGCTCGGCCTGGCCCGACCCGCGTTCGCTCTCGCGTCCGAAGACCAGCACGACCTCGTCGATGTCGCCGAACCGGTCGCCGTTGACGTAGGCGGACAGGGGAGTGACCCACCCCAGTTGGGTGGCCCATCCCGGGCCGGTGAGGCCCCGCTCGCGCAGGACGATGACGCCCTGTTCGGCCAGAGCGCGCTGGGTGTCGTTGGTGCCCAGCGCCGTCACCGCGGCGAGCACGCCCAGGCCCTCGGGGCGGTCGGAGGCGGTGGCGTGGGCGATGAGGCCTTCGCCGATCAGGCGGTCGACGTCGACGCCGGGCAGGCGCTCACCCCACCAGCTGCCGAGCAGCTTGCTGAAGGAGATCTCGGCGTCGAGGGGGTGCCGCATGGCCAGGAGTGCCCTGGCTGCGCGGAGCATCTGCTCGAAGACTGCGGTGGGGACGGGTTCGGGTCCTGGGGGTGAGGGAGGCGTTGCGGAGGGCACCACCCGAGGGTATGCCAGAGATTACGATGGGGCGTCGCAGTCGCAGAGCCTGTGGACAATCGCAGGGGGAGAGCTCCGGGCGCGTCACCCGCCTGATGGGGAGCCGTCTTCGGACACACGTCGAGGGCACGCGGTCCGCGTCGGAACAGCGTGCCCTTCGTGCTCGGTGTCGTCTCAGCGCGGCCCCGGGATCGTGTGCCGGCCGGTGAACAGGTCTCCCGCGTGCGGGGTCCTGTGCTCCGGCCGTGACGGGGGGACGGAGTTGACCATCGCTTCCAGGTGCTCGCGCGCGACCCGCTCCACGAGGTCCGGCGTGACCGGGACCCCGAGGTGTTCGGCGCATTTCCACGTGTCGCTGACGCAGCGCTCCACCCGTCGGTGGGACAGCGCGCTGAACTCGTCGTGGAGCCGCGCCGAGATCCGGCTCAGATCCTGGACCGGGAAGGTCTGGAGCATTCTCGCTCAACCCCTAGCTGAAGATGGTCTGGACGGTGACCTCCACCCATTCCACTTGTTCTCGAACGACTGTCAACCCCCGCTGCCGCCCGTGCCTGATAAAACCTCGGGTACCGCCCGTTTACCCGAACATCTCCGTCTCCGCAGGTCAAAGCCGAAAAATGGACAATCCGGGCATATAACGGAACTGTTTCGGCGTGTACTCTGCAAACCACCTGAGAACCCGGCGAACCGGAAAGCACAGGAAAGCACGCCGCTGGAGGAACGGTCCGGCCACCACCGTCGGACCGTTCGGTGGCTTACCATTTACGTTCCGCGTCCGTGGCCCTGCCCCGCCCGCGACGGGCGTTGCGTGAGCATCCGTGTGTCTTATGCTTGGGCGGTGACAGCGGCCGAGAGGAGTCGTGGAGAGTGACTCCCGAAGGTCGCGGAGCCCCCGACCGCATCCGGTTCCGCGCCTTCCACGGCACCGGCCGGTGGGCGCCCACGGGCCGACAGGGGTCACGCGGTCCAGACAGAAACCCCCACGAAACACCGATGGGGAATCGAAGGGTTCCGGAGGTGTCCAGCACGTGAGCGCCGAGACATCGATTCCGCCACCGCGAATCGACCAGGCGGAACTTCCCGACGCTGTGACGTCACTGTTGACGGATTCGCCGGTCGGTTTCGCGCTCCTCGGCCCGGACGACACGTTCGGCACCATAAACAAGCGCATGGCCGACCTCCTGGGCCGCACCCCTGCCCAGTGTCTCGGGCGCGCCCCGACCGCCCTGCTCGAGGAGGCCGAGGAACCCGGCCACGCCGCTGCTTACCGCGACTCCCTCACATCAGCGCGCGAGAACGGCCGAGCCGTGCGCGACCGCCACCACACCCGGGACGATCAGGTGTGGGACCTGACCTGGTTCCCCGTCACCGAACCCCGCTCCGGGGACCGTCACGTCGCCCTCATCGCGGCCCGCGACCACGACGGTGCCGTCGCCGAGCGCGAAGAGCAGCGCCTGCGCGCTCTGCTGGAGGCAGGTAACCAGATCGTGTGGACCGCGGGTCCGGGAGGGGAGTTCCGCGAGGACTGCCCCCGTTGGCGCGCCATCACCGGACAGGAGGTCGACGCCTTCCTCGGTCACGGCTGGCTCGACGCACTCCACCCCGACGACCGCTGCCGCGTCGAACGCGCGTGGGGCGACGCGGTCCTGGACGTGACCCCCTTCGACGCCATGTTCCGCCTGCGCACGCGCTCGGGCGGATACGACCACTTCCGCGCTCGGGCTCACCCGATCATGGAGGGCGCAGAGACCGCCGAGTGGGTCGGGACCCTCGTCGACATCACCACCGAACGCGAGGCCCTCGAACTGCGCCAGCGGCTCAATCAACAGCTGAGCGAGGCAGCGATGCGCACGGCCCGGCTGCAGAAGGCCACTTCCGACCTGGCCGAGGCGCTCACCGCCGACGAGGTCGTGCACGCCATGGCCGACATCGGGCGTTCGGGTGTGGGGGCCCACCACACCTCCGTGGTCCTGCTGGACCGCGACCGTTCCCGCCTGCGCGTCATGGCTGCCGGGCAGGGGCACGACCTGCCGCGCCGGGCCTTCTCCCTCAACCATCCCGACGTGGCCGCGCTGGCGGTGGCCGACGGCCGCACCGTGCTCGCCGACGGTCCGGGCTGCCTGCGCGAGCTCCTGGAGGAGGCCCCGGAGGTCGACGAGCTCGTCGAGTCCACGCCCGAACGCGCCTGGGCGGCCCTTCCGATGATGGTCGGCGGCCGCCCGATCGGTGCCCTGCGCTTCGCCTTCTCCGCGCAGCGCGAGGTCGGCGAGGAGGAGCGTGTCTTCCTCGAGGCCCTGGCCGGGCAGTGCGCGCTGGCCATCGGACGGGCCATGCTCTACGAACGCGAACACGGAACTGCCGAGGAGCTCCAGCGCAGCCTGTTGCCCGAGGAGCTCCCCGAAGTGGAAGGCGTGCACCTGACCGCCTTCTACCGTTCCGGGTCGCAGCACGTGCAAGTGGGCGGCGACTGGTACGACGCCTTCCCGCTGCCCGACGGGCGTGTGGCCGGGGTCCTGGGCGACGTCATGGGCAAGGGCATCCCGGCCGCCGCCGGTATGAGCCGGATCCGCAACGCGCTGCGGGCGCTGGCCTTCTCCATGCCCGAACCCGCGGACGTGCTCACCGGATTGGACCGCATGTTCGCGGGCACAGAGGGAATGGACCAAGTGACAACACTGGTCTACTTCGTTCTCGACCCGGTGACGGGACAGCTCGAACTCAGCAACGCCGGACACCTTCCGCCGCTGCTGGTCGGCAACGCGGGTCCCTCCTTGCTGGAGACCGACCCCGACACACCACTGGGGATCAGCTCGGAGCGGGGTCACCACAAATTCTTCGTGCAACCCGGTAACACCGTGGCCCTGTACTCCGATGGACTGGTCGAGAACCGCAAAAGGTCCGTCGACGCCGGGTTGGGCGAACTCGTCCACGTGGCGTCGGAGGCTCCGCCGGAGGTCGTGGGCGATCCACAGCAGATGCTGGAGTACCTTGTGGAGAGGATGCTCGAAGGGTATGAGCAGGACGATGACGTCACGCTGCTCGCTGTTCAACTTCCGGTGATCGATTCGGCGCCGGAGCGGTAGACCGTACGAACAAGTCCAATGTCTTGCCTACAGTGAAGAAGCCGTTCCACCCCGCCACGCGGGGATGAATCCCGGCTTCCCCGCCCAGTGGGGGATCCCAGGCCGCAGGTGGGAGAGGGTGACGCGCCCGGTTCCGGCCAGGCGGGCCACCGGGTCCGAAGTCTCGCCACACGTCCGTTCGAGAGGTGTTTGTGTCATCTGCCAGTTCGACTCGCTCGAAGCAGTCGGAGTCACTGCAAGAGCCCGTCATTCAGCAGCTGATCGAGCGTGGGCGGTCCCAGGGCTTCCTTGAGCCCGAGGACGTGCGCCGTGCCTTCGAAGAGGCCGAAATCCCCATGTCCCAGGCGCAGTCCGTGCTCCGGAGCCTTGCCAAGGAGGGCGTGACGGTCCTCGTCCCCGAGTCGGCCTCCTCCCGTCGCAAGGCTTCCTCGCGGCGCAAGTCGGCCTCCACCACTCGTTCGGCTCCCGCTGCTGAGCGCCCGGCCGCACAGCCGGCCGCGGCCAAGCCCGCCGCCAAGCCCGCCAAGCCCGCGCGTGCTGCCGCTGCGCAGGAGCAGCCCGAGACGGTCACCGCCGTCGTGGACTCCTCCGACGAGGAGCAGCCCGAGGAGAAGGCGTCCGACAAGAAGGCGGAGGCCAAGAAGCCGGCTGCGAAGAAGACGGACGCTGCCAAGACCACCGACACCAACAAGGCCGCCACCGGAGCCAAGAAGACGGCGACGGCGTCCAAGAAGACCGCGTCCACCAAGAAGTCGGCCAAGAAGGACCTCGAGCTGGCCCCGGCCGGCGAGTTCGCCGACGAGGACATGGACGACCTCGAGCACACCGGCGCCGAGCTGGAGCTGGTCGAGGACCCGGCCGAGACCGAGAAGCAGCCGGTCAAGCCGGAGGCCGTGGGCGCCCCGACCAAGCCTGCCAACGAGGACGAGTCCTTCGTCCTCTACGACGATGACGACGACGCCCCCGCCGCCCAGGTGGTCGCGGCCGGCGCGACCGCCGACCCGGTCAAGGACTACCTGAAGCAGATCGGCAAGGTGCCCCTCCTCAACGCCGAGCAGGAGGTCGAGCTCGCCAAGCGCATCGAGGCAGGCCTGTTCGCCGAGGAGAAGCTCGCCGAGGAGAGCGACGGCCTCACCTTCGAACTGCGCGACGAGCTGGATTGGATCGCCGAGGACGGCGGCCGCGCCAAGAAGCACCTGCTCGAGGCCAACCTGCGCCTGGTCGTCTCGCTGGCCAAGCGTTACACGGGCCGCGGAATGCTGTTCCTGGACCTCATCCAGGAGGGCAATCTCGGTCTGATCCGTGCGGTCGAGAAGTTCGACTACACCAAGGGCTTCAAGTTCTCGACCTACGCGACGTGGTGGATCCGCCAGGCCATCACCCGCGCCATGGCCGACCAGGCCCGCACCATCCGTATCCCGGTGCACATGGTCGAGGTCATCAACAAGCTGGCCCGCGTCCAGCGCCAGATGCTCCAGGACCTGGGCCGCGAGCCCACCCCGGAGGAGCTGGCGAAGGAACTCGACATGACCCCTGAGAAGGTCGTCGAGGTGCAGAAGTACGGCCGTGAGCCGATCTCCCTGCACACCCCGCTGGGCGAGGACGGTGACAGCGAGTTCGGTGACCTCATCGAGGACTCCGAGGCGATCCAGCCCGGTGAGGCGGTCAGCTTCACGCTCCTGCAGGAGCAGCTGCACTCGGTGCTGGACACGCTGTCCGAGCGCGAGGCCGGCGTCGTGTCGATGCGCTTCGGTCTCACCGACGGCCAGCCCAAGACTTTAGACGAGATCGGCAAGGTCTACGGGGTCACCCGCGAGCGCATCCGGCAGATCGAGAGCAAGACGATGTCGAAGCTCCGTCACCCGTCGCGTTCGCAGGTGCTCCGGGACTACCTGGACTAGGACCCGGCCGGTCCGCAGGTAGGAAGTCAGACCGAAGAAGGCCTGGACCGATGCGCCGCCCCGACCCCTCGGGGCGGCGCATCGTCGCGTCGAGGGGTCGACGTCCGCGCGCGGGTGTGGCGACCAGTCAACGTTGATCCCCGCGGGCACGGAGCCCGTGCACCGAACTGCGTCTTCATCCGACGCGCAACATGTTGCCGCAGGTGTTGTAGGTGCGACATAAAGTTGCGATACCGGGTCGTATCGTCACTCTGGGTGCTCAAGCGTGTGCGATCCCGGTGGTGGCGCCTTGACATGCCTTGGGCCCGCAGAGGCAGCATGGGGGCATGATCGTAGCGTTCTCCGTAGCACCGGAAGGTAACGACGAGTCTCTCGCGCCGGCTGTGGCCCGTGCGGTCCGGGTGGTGCGCGAGAGCGGACTGCCAAACGAGACCTCGGCGATGTTCACTACCGTCGAAGGCGAGTGGGACGAGGTCATGGACGTGGTCAAGCGGGCCACCGATGCCGCAGGCGAAGGCGCGTCACGTGTCTCGCTCACCATCAAGGCCGACATCCGGGAGGGCGTCAGCGACGCTCTGCACGGCAAGGTCGACGCGGTCGAGCGCGAGCTCGGCAACGGCTGAGAACCGGCCGGTGGGCCCGGCCGGGGGCGACGCGTCAGTCGTGTACGACGACGTCGAGCCGTCCCTGGTCGAGTTCCACCCTGTATCCCAGATCGCGCAGCGCCCCGGTGAGCTCCTCAGGGGTACGCGCGTCCACGTTCTCCAGGAGCAGTGAACGGGCGATGTCGCCCCGGGTCGCCTTGGCCATGTGGCTGACCACCGACCTCTTGGTCCGGCCGTCCACCACACGTTCGCGCAGTACTCGCACGGGCAGGGCAGCCCTGCTCTTGTACGCGGCGGCGTAGGCCGAGGAACGGCAGTCGACCAGCAGGTGGTCTTCGGTGAACGCCTCCAATTCCTTCTTCGCCTCCCGGCGCCAGTACGCTGCCAGCCCGCCCAGCGGCGGCAGCTTGACCCCCATGGACAGCCGGTACGGGGGCAGTCGGTCGGCCGGGCCCACCGCGCCCCACAGCCCTGAGAAGATCAGGATGCGATCGGTGCGGGGGAGGTCGCCCAGCCCCAGGCGGTCGTAGAGCACACCGGTGTAGAGCTGGTCGGTGCGCAGCGTCGGCGCGGTCGCCAGTGACAGGTTCCGCTTCAGGGCGTCCGCCTGAGTGGGGGACAGGCCCAGGGTCCGGCGGGCCTCCTCCTCCGGCCCCGAGCACACTTCGGCGAGCGCCGCCATGACCTCCTCGCGCGCGGGTCGCAGGTCCGGGAGGGTCAGGGAATCGAGGTCGAGCGGGGGTCCGTCGCCGTCGGTGGCCTTCCCCTCGGAGGGTGGCAGAAGGACGAGCATGGCGGCTCCAGGTGACGGTGGGGCTGGCGATCGAACCCATGGTAGGCCCCGCTAGGATCACGGCTCCCCGAACGTGAGGAGGCCGACATGCACACGTGGGCACGCCGGGTGGCCGCGGACTGGCCGGCACTGGAGACCCTCGAACGCGGCGGATGGCGCCTGGGCTGGGGTGACGGGGTCACCAAACGCGCCAACTGCGCGCTGGTCCTGGACCCCGGCGCCGACGTCGACGAGGTCACACGGTTCTACCGCGGGCACGGACTCGACCCGTGCGTGCAGCTGTGGCCGGGGGAGGAAGGGGTCGACGCGCGGCTGGCCCAGGCGGGCTACCGGAGTGTGGAACCCACGCTCGTGCTCGACCGCGGGCTCGGCGAGCGTCCCGAGGGGCCGGGCACGACGGAGATCGGGGCGAGGGCGACAGCGCAGTGGTCGGCCCTGACGTCGGGGTCCGAACACCAGGTCCGCGGGGTCGAACGCATCCTCGGGCAGGTCGAAGCGGGATACGGGGTCGCGCCCGGAGGGCAGGGGCGCGGCTGTGTCGTCCTGGACGGGGAATCCGCCGCGATCTGTTCCATGGTCACCGCGCCCGATTCCCGAGGCCGGGGTGTGGGGCGGGGCGTGCTCGCAGACCTGATGGCCTGGGCCCACGACAAGGGCGCACGCAGTGTGTACCTGTGTGTGGTCGAGGAGAACGCCCCTGCACTGGGGCTGTACGAGAGGTTCGGGTTCGCGCGGGTGAGCCGGTACCACAACCGCGTCCTGGGATGAATGGTTCTCCGGGTCGGTTGCCGGCCGGTCGTGGACGACGGGAAGGACCCGGAACAGTCGTGGGCGGCGACCCGACGAGGCCGCCGCCCACGCAAGCATGTTCTGTTGTGTCGTTCCGGGCCACGGGGTTACCCGCAACCGCGTCGTGGCTAACGCTCGTCCGTGGCGTTGTTGCTCTCGTGGAGCTTGTCGGTCTCGTCCTGGATGTCCGAGGCGATCTTGCGGATCGAGTCGTCGTGCTTGCGCATGTGGTGAGCGCAGAACAGCAGCTCGCCACCGGAGTTCAGCAGGACCCGGACATACGCCTGTGCACCACAGCGGTCGCAACGGTCAGCAGCCGTCAGCGGCTGGGGGGGGGGAAGGGTTCCAGTCACTTCGCCATCCTCAATACTCGGCGTTAGTCACCTCTGACAACATCTAACCCGGCGCGGACGTTCCCAACCTGATCCCGTGTACGCCGACAGCGGAATCCGCCAGGAAGATTCCCTTTCGTCCTGTTTCGGGGGCAATGTCACCGCGCGTCGGCCCTTGCCATCTGTGTACCCCTCGTGGTGCTTCCACATCCCCGGAAAACAGGAGCTTCCCGGTCAGCGGCCAGCGGCCCTCGGGCGGGAAGGTGGTAGCCTCACGCAAGGCAGGACCGCCGACCGACCGCGCGGAACACTCGTTGCCGCCGCGGACCCCTCGGCGGACGCACACCGCCGGCAGCTTCCCTCCCTCCGCCCCTACCGTGTGAGGGATCACCCGCCTTCGGCGTGGCCCGCCCCTCGATCAGTCAGTGCGGCGCGGTACAAAGGGCACGCACCGCCACTGGAGCCCGATGGCCCTCAAGACGCAGGAGATGTCCGAGTGACCGCCTTGACCGCAGCCGTCCACGACCCCGAGGACTATTCCGCCCGGCACCTGTCGGTCCTCGAAGGTCTTGAGGCGGTGCGCAAACGGCCGGGCATGTACATCGGGTCCACCGACAGCCGCGGCCTCACCCACTGCATGTGGGAGATCATCGACAACTCCGTCGACGAAGCGCTGGGCAACTACTGCTCCCGCATCGACGTCACCCTCCACGCCGACGGTTCCGTCTCCGTGGCCGACGACGGCCGCGGGATCCCGGTGGATGCCGAACCCAAGTCCGGCCTGTCGGGTGTCGAACTCGTCATGACCAAGCTCCACGCGGGCGGCAAGTTCGGCTCCGGCTCCTACAACGCCTCCGGAGGTCTGCACGGTGTGGGCGCCTCCGTGGTCAACGCCCTCTCGGCCCGCCTCGACGTCGAGGTCGACCGCCAGGGCCACACCCACGCACTCAGCTTCCGCCGCGGTATCGCCGGACGTTTCGCCGGGGACGGGCCCGACGCCGAGTTCACCCCGGGCTCAGGCCTGGAGCAGGTGCGAAAGGTCGCCAAGAAGACCACCGGCACGCGCATCCGTTTCTGGCCCGACACGCAGATCTTCCTCAAGGAAGCCGACATCGCGCGCGAGTCGCTGCTCGACCGCGCGCGCCAGACCGCTTTCCTCATCCCGGGCCTGAGCATCGCCGTGCGCGACGAGCGCGCCGACGGCGAGGCCGCCTACGAGGAGGAGTTCCGCTTCGACGGCGGCATCAGCGAGTTCTGCACCTACCTGGCGGCCGACGAGGCCGTCAGTGACGTGCTGCGCGTCCAGGGCAGCGGCAAGTTCAACGAGACCGTGCCGGTACTGGACGACGAGGGCCACATGGTTCCCACCGACGTCGAGCGCCGCCTGGACGTGGACATCGCCCTGCGTTGGGGCAGCGGCTACGACACCACGGTTCGCTCCTTCGTCAACGTGATCGCCACCCCCAAGGGCGGCACCCACCTCAACGGGTTCGAACGCGCCCTCGTGCGGGTGATCAACGACCAGTTGCGAGCCACCAAGCTCCTCAAGAACAGCGACGACCCCGTCACCAAGGACGACACCCAGGAGGGCCTGACCGCGGTCGTGACCGTGCGCCTTCCCGAGCCGCAGTTCGAGGGCCAGACCAAGGAGATCTTGGGGACCTCCGCTGCGGCGCGCATCGTCTCCCAGATCATGGACAAGCACCTCAAGGACTGGCTGACCTCCACCAAGCGTGTGGAGAAGGCCAAGGCCCGCACGGTGCTGGAGAAGGTCGCCGGTGCCGCCAAGGCCCGGCTGGCCGCCCGCCAGCAGCGAGAGACACAGCGGCGCAAGAACGCCCTGGAGAGCTCGGCGCTGCCGGCCAAGCTGGTGGACTGCCGCAGCGAGGGCCTGGAACGCAGCGAACTCTTCATCGTCGAGGGCGACTCGGCGCTGGGTACCGCCAAGCTGGCGCGCGACTCCGAGTTCCAGGCGCTCCTTCCGATCCGGGGCAAGATCCTCAACGTGCAGAAGTCGTCCGTGGCGGACATGCTCAAGAACGCCGAGTGCGCTGCGATCCTGCAGGTGGTCGGGGCCGGGTCCGGGCGCACCTTCGACATCGACGCCGCACGGTACGGCCGTATCATCCTCATGGCCGACGCAGACGTCGACGGCGCTCACATCCGGTGTCTGCTGCTCACCCTCGTGTACCGCTACATGCGCCCCATGCTGGAGGCCGGTCGGGTGTACGCGGCGGTTCCGCCGCTGCACCGCATCGAGCTGACCAATACCAAGCGCAAGCGGGGCGCCAAGAAGGAAGACCGCTACATCTACACCTACTCCGATGCGGAGCTGGAGCGCACTCTGCTCGACCTGGAGAAGCGCGGCATCTCCTGGAAGGAGCCCGTGCAGCGGTACAAGGGTCTTGGCGAGATGGACGCCGATCAGCTCGCCGAGACCACCATGGACCCGCGCCACCGCACTCTGCGCCGGATCCAGGTGGAGCAGGCCGAGGAGGCGGCGTCCGTGTTCAACCTGCTCATGGGTAACGAGGTGGCCCCCCGGCGCCGCTTCATCCAGGACGGCGCGCAGGAGCTCGACACGGCGCGCATCGACGCGTAGAAGGCACCGGATGCCCCCGGTCCGCGGGAGGCGGGGGCATCCGCCGGTCACGGCTGCTTCGGCGGCTCCCAGATGCCCTCGGTGATGAGGCGGTCGATCGCCGTCCGGTAGGGGGCCGGGTCCATGCCGCGCTCGCTCACCCACGTGTCGTCGTAGTAACTGTGCTGGTAGCGCTCGCCTCCGTCGCAGATGAGCGTGACCACGCTGCCCGTGCGCTCCTCCCGCAGCATGCGGGCGATCAGGTGCCACACACCCCAGAGGTTGGTTCCGGTCGATCCGCCCGCCGACAGCCCCGTGCGGTCGCGCAGGTCCCGCATCGCCGCAATGCTGGCGGCGTCGGGGACCGACATCATCAGATCGATCACCGACGGGACGAAGCTCGGTTCCAAGCGGGGCCGGCCGATGCCCTCGATACGGGAGGGCATCCCGGTCGCGTAGTCGGAAGCGCCCGTCACCCACCCGGGGAAGAACGCGGAGTGCTCCGGGTCGACCACCGCCAGGCGGGTCTGTAGACGGCGGTAGCGCAGATAGCGGCCGATGGTCGCCGATGTGCCCCCGGTGCCGGCGCCCACGACGATCCATTCGGGGCACGGATACCGCTCAAGCTCCAGCTGTTCGAAGATGGACTCGGCGATGTTGTTGTTGCCCCGCCAGTCCGTGGCCCGCTCGGCGTGCGTGAACTGGTCCATGTAGTGCCCGCCGGTCTCGGCCGCCAGGCGCTCGGCCTCGGTGTACATCTCCGGGGGCGCGTCGACGTAGTGGCAGCGGCCGCCGTAGCGCTCGATGAGGGCGATCTTCTCCGGGCTCGTGCGGCGGGGGATGACCGTGACGAAGTCCAACCCGATGAGCTGGGCGAAGTAGGCCTCCGAGACCGCCGTCGAACCGGAACTGGCCTCCACGATCGTGGTGCCCTCCGTGATCCACCCGTTGGCCAGCCCGTACAGGAACAGGGACCGTGCCAGGCGGTGCTTGAGGCTGCCGGTGGGGTGGACCGACTCGTCCTTGAGGTAGAGGTCGATGCCCCACTCCTCGGGGAGGGGGAAGGCGTGCAGGTGGGTGTCGGCCGAGCGGTTGGCGTCGGCCATCACCTTGCGTACGGCCTCGTCCGCCCAACGGCGTGAGGTGTGGGTGTCGCGTTCGACCCACGCGGGGTCCTCGCCGGGTTCGGGGACGTGCGGTCCGGGAGAGCTCATGCCGCAACCATAACGGGGCCGCGCCGGGGGATCCTCGGCGCGGCCGCGAGCGGTGTCAGTCCAGGCTGCCGCCGGACATCACCGCGTACATCCGGCGGTAGGTGGCCGCTTCCCCGTGGCGGTTCTGCCGCTCCAGGGTGCGGGCCAGGGCGATGTGCGCCCAGTTGTCGACGGGGTCGAGTTCGATGAGCCGGCGGAAGGCCTGTTCGGCCTTGTTGAGCTGGGCCGAGTCGAAGTAGGCACGGCCGAGCAGCTCGATCATCGAGCGCGTCTCGGTCTCCTCGTTCACCACGGTCTCGAGGATGCGGGCCGCGTAGATGGGGTCGCCCAGCTCCATGAACATACGGGCGCGGTTGAAGGTTTCGTAGGTTTCGTCGGTGCTGTCAGCCACGGTGCTCCTCTCGACGACGCCGGGTCGCCTGGGGGTGACAACCGCCCGGGGACACGTCAGCATTCCCGGGCCCGTACGGAGATCTACCCACCGCGGAGAGGCGCTGCCCGCCCGGTCCCGTTCGTTCCCCGCGCACGCCTGTGGCCCGCACAGGAAGCAGAGCTCCCCGGTGCGGGCCGACAGGAGGTCGGCCGCCGCGGCGGTTCAGAGGCCGGTGGGGTCCACACGTCCGGTGTCGACGTCGTAGATCGCGCCGGTGACCGGGAGGCCGGCGGGCAGCAGCGGGTGGTGGCGGATGCGCTCCAGGTCGTGCTTGAGTGCGCCGAGCTGGTCGTTGTCGGTCTTGAACTCCAGGCTCCGGGTGTCCACGCCGTACTGCTCCTCGATGACGTCGTGGACCACGTCGTCGCTCTCCACCGACGCCATCTTGCAGCGGGTGTGCGGCAGGATCAGCACCCGCTCCACACCCAGCAGGTACACGGCCAGGACCAGCGTGCGCAGGGTGTCGTCGGTGACGCGCGCGCCCGCGTTGCGCAGGATCTTCGCGTCACCGGGCCCGAGGCCGAGCATGTCCAGCGGCTCGATGCGCGAGTCCATGCACGTGACCAGCGCCAGGCCCCGCTTGGCGACGGGCTGCAGGCCGTTCAGGGAGAAGTTCGCGACGTACTCGGCGTTGGCCGAGAAGACGTCGTCGAATGGGGAGGGGGTCTGGTCGGACTGGCTCACTCTCGGTGCCCTTCCTCGTTCGTGGTCTTCGGTGTGCACGGTCGCGCACACCGGGGCCGTGCACAGGCAAGCAGGTCCTGTGCACGGTACGCATGCGGCTTGCCACGCCCGGTATCGGAACGTGATCGGACCAGGAGGGTCAGGAGGACGGTGCGTCCACCGGGGTGATACCGGAATCGGTCTGCCCGGATCCCACGGACGCCACGATGCTCGGCATGGCCTCCCCGGACCCGTCCCTGCGCTCGTTGGGGTCGGGCAGGCGCACCGGCCTGCCGTCCGCGCGCGCGGCACGGGCGGGGGAGCGGCCGATCCAGCCGAACAGCAGGGTGTCCTCGCCCTTGAGGTAGCGGTGGCAGCGCACACCACCGGTCGCACGGCCCTTCGAGGGGTAGGACTCGAAGGGAGTGACCTTGGCCGACCCCCCGTCGGTCCCGGCCAGGGACTGGGAACATCCGGACACCGTTACCACGACCGAGTCCTGCGGGCTCGGTACTGCCCCGAACCACAGCACGCGGGCGTCCTCGGTCAGGCGGACGCCGGCCACACCGCCGGCGGGGCGCCCCTGTGGACGCACGGCGGAGGCGGAGAAGCGCAACAGCTGCGCCTCGGAGGTGATGAAGGCCAGGTCCTCCTCACCGGTGGACAACTGGGTCGCGCCCACTACCCGGTCGTCCTCCTTGAGCGCGATCACCTCGAAGTCGTCCTTGTTCGGCGGCTGATCGGGCGCCACACGCTTGACCACGCCGCCCCGCGTGCCCAGGACGAACCCGGGCCCGTCGGTGTGCATGCCGACCACCGACACCACACGTTCGCCGTCCTCGAGTTGGACGAACTCCTCGGCGGGTAGCCCGGAGGCCAACGGCGGCGCTTCCTCGGCGGAGTCCGGCACTTCGGGCAGTTCCACCACCGGCACCCTGATCAACCGGCCCAGGTCGGTGACGAGGCCGACCTCCGAACGCGACGTGGTCGGCAGGGACGTGGCGACCGAGTCGTGCGCGGTGCGAATGCCCTCGTAGGCGGCGGGCAGCGTCGCGCCCTTGCTGCGCCCGATCGTGCCGTCGGTGCCCATGAGCACGTGGCAGGGCTGGTCGGCCATCTCCAACGGGATCACTGCGGCCTTGGCCACGCCGTCGTTCTCGCGCAACTGCGTGCGGCGCGGGGTGGCGTACTCCTTGGTGACGGCGTTGAGCTCCTTGGCGACCACGCGCCGCAGCTTCTGGTCCGACTCCAGGATCGCCGTGAGCTCCTCGATCTCCTTGTTCAGCTTGTCGCGCTCGGTCTCCAGCTCCAGGCGGTCGAAGCGGGTCAGGCGGCGCAGTGGGGTGTCGAGGATGTAGCGGGCCTGCACGTCGGACAGGTCGTAGGCACCCTTGAGCGCCTCACGGGCCCCGGCGGTGTCGTCGGCCTCGCGGATCAGGGCGATCACACGGTCGATGTCGAGCAGCGCCACCATGAGTCCGTCGACCAGGTGCAGGCGCTCGCGGCGCTTTTCCCGGCGGTACTCACTGCGGCGGCGCACCACGTCGAGGCGGTGGTCGACGTAGACCTGGAGGAGGTCGCGCAGGCCCAGGGTGCGGGGCTGGCCGTCGACGAGCGCGACGTTGTTGATCCCGAAGGACTCCTCCATCGGGGTGAGGCGGTAGAGCTCCTCGAGCACGGCCTCGGGGTTGAAACCGTTCTTGAGCTCCACGACCAGGCGCAGGCCCTGGTTGCGGTCGGTGAGGTCCTTGAGGTCGGAGATGCCCTGGAGCTTCTTGGACTGCACCAGCTCCTTGATGCGGCCGACGACCTTCTCCGGGCCCACGTTGTAGGGCAGCTCGGTCACGACCAGGCCGGTGCGGCGGGCCGAGACCTTCTCGATGGAGACGGTCGCGCGCGTCTTGAAGCTGCCGCGGCCGCGGGCGTAGGCGTCGCGGATCCCGTCCAGGCCCACGATGGTGCCGCCGGTGGGCAGGTCCGGCCCGGGCACGAACTCCATGAGGTCGTCCAGGCTCGCGTTCGGGTGCAGCACCAAGTGCCGGGCGGCCGTGATGACCTCGCCCAGGTTGTGGGGCACCATGTTGGTCGCCATGCCGACGGCGATCCCGGAGGAGCCGTTGACCAGCAAGTTCGGGAACGCGGCGGGGAGGACCTCGGGTTCTTGCTCCTGCCCGTCGTAGTTGGGCTTGAAGTCGACGACGTTCTCGTCGATGCCCTCGACCAGGAGCTGGGCGGGGCGGGCCAGGCGGGACTCGGTGTAACGCATCGCGGCGGGGGCGTCGTCGCCGCCGAGGGAACCGAAGTTGCCGTGGCCGTCCACCAGCGGTACACGCATCGCGAAGGACTGGCTGAGCCGGACCAGGGCGTCGTAGATCGCGGAGTCGCCGTGGGGGTGCAGGCGACCCATCACGTCACCGACGACGCGGGCGCACTTGACGTGGCCGCGGTCGGGGCGCAGCCCCATCTCGTTCATCTGGTAGAGGATGCGGCGCTGCACGGGCTTCATGCCGTCGCGTGCGTCCGGAAGTGCGCGTTGGTAGATGACCGAGTACGCGTACTCCAGGAAGCTGCCGCGCATCTCCTCGGAGACGTCGATGTCGATGATCTTCTCGGCGAGATCCTCGGGGGGACGGGAAGTAGTACGGGCCATGAACGTCATTCTGTCCTGTTCCGAGGACTGGAACGTACGCGGGCACCGGGTCGGGTGGGTGTGAGTCGCGTGACTGCGGGGTTTTTGTCGGGATGGGCGGTGGTTCTCGTCCCGCGAGCGGGTCGGGGCGAGAACCACCTCCGCACACCTCGGGGATGGGTACCGGGCAGGTGCGCCTCTCGGGCACCGTCCCCGCGGGTGCCTCGTGCACCCCTGGACGTGAGATCTCTCCGGGAAGTGTTCAACTGTCGGGACCGGAGGGCAATGCCGGGAAAGGTAAGAGTGGCCGTTCCGTTACCCCTGTCACCTCGTGGTGCTTTTAGGTACTGGGTTCCGATTCTGGGGTTTCCCGGGCGAAGGGCTCTCGGCCTCGGATCGTGCCTGTGGACAACCGATCGGGGGCCTCCGGCTCTGGTACCAAGGAACGCATGAGGACCCCCACGCACGACGGCATCCACGACACCTCCGCGGCCCCGGCCGGCGGCGCCCTGCGCGAGCGCGCCGAACAGCATCTGCGTGCCCTGGCGGGCGAAGATGCCCGGCTGCGCGAGGACCAGTGGAGAGCCATCCACGCCCTGGTCGCCGACCAGCGGCGGGCGCTGGTCGTGCAGCGCACCGGGTGGGGCAAGTCCGCCGTGTACTTCGTCGCCACGGCCCTGCGCCGCGGCGAGGGGGCCGGGCCCACCGTCATCGTCTCCCCGCTGCTGGCGCTCATGCGCAACCAGATCGCGGCCGCCGAACGCGCCGGTGTCCGGGCCCGGACCATCAACAGCTCCAACACCACCGACTGGGAGTCCACCTACGCCGACGTCGCCGCCGGGCTCGTCGATGTGCTGCTCATCAGCCCCGAACGCCTCAACAACCCCGAGTTCCGCGACCGTGTGCTGCCCGAGCTGGCCGCCGGGGCCGGACTGGTCGTGATCGACGAGGCCCACTGCGTCTCCGACTGGGGCCACGACTTCCGCCCCGACTACCGGCGCATCCGCCAGCTCCTGCACGACCTGCCCGACGGCATCCCCGTGCTGGCCACCACCGCGACCGCCAACGAACGTGTCACCCACGACGTGGCCGAACAACTGCGCTCGGGCGACGAACGCCAGGAGACCCTCGTCCTGCGGGGACCCCTGGAACGGGAGAGCTTGCGCCTGGCGGTGGCACAGCTGCCCGATCCGACCGCGCGCATGGGGTGGCTGGCCGAGCACCTGCCGTGCATCGAGGGCTCCGGCATCATCTACACACTCACGGTCAACGCCGCTCTGGAGACCGCCCGGTTCCTGTCCGAACAGGGCATGGCCGTGCGGGCCTACACCGGGCAGACCGACCCCGAGGAACGGCGTGAGGCCGAGGACGCTCTGCTCGCCAACGAGGTCAAGGCCCTGGTCGCCACCAGCGCCCTGGGAATGGGTTTCGACAAACCCGACCTCGGCTTCGTCGTCCACCTCGGCGCGCCCCAGTCGCCGATCTCCTACTACCAACAGGTCGGACGTGCAGGGCGCGGCCTCGACCGTGCCGAGGCGGTGCTGCTGCCCGGGCGCGAGGACACCCAGATCTGGGACTACTTCGCGAGCCTGACCTTCCCGCCCGAGCAGACCGTGCGCCAGACCCTGGACACGCTCGCGGAGGCGGGGGGGNCGCGTGGACCTGCGGCGTTCCCGGCTGGAGCAGATGCTCAAGGTGCTGGACGTCGACGGGGCCGTGCAGCGCGTGCGCGGTGGGTGGATCTCCACCGGGCACCCGTGGGTCTACGACTCCGAGCGCTACACGGCCGTCGCAGCCGCTCGCGATCGCGAACGCCGGGCCATGCTCGATTACATCGCCGCGACCACGTGCCGCATGGAGTTCCTGCGCGGCCAGCTCGACGACGCCGAGGCCGAACCCTGTGGCCGCTGCGACGTGTGCACCGGCCGGTACTGGCCCACCGAGGTCGATCCCGCCCGGCGCGACGCCGCTGCGGGCCTGCTCGACCGGCCGGGCACGCCCATCGCCCCGCGCCGCCAGTGGCCGACCGGGATGAAGGCCCTCGACATCCCCCTCTCCGGCCGGGTTCCCGAGGGCGAACGCCACGAGGAGGGGCGTGCTCTGGCCCGTTTCACCGACGTCGGGTGGGGCACCGAACTCCGGCGGATCCTGGCGGCCGACGCCCCGGACGAGCCGGTGAGCGATCGGGTGCTCCAAGGCCTGGTTCGGGTGCTCGCCGACTGGGACTGGGCTCAGCGCCCCGTCGCGGTGGCCGCGATGCCGTCGGCGACCCGTCCCGAGCTCGTCACCGACCTGGCCGCACGCATCGCCGGCCTGGGGCGTCTCGAACCGCTCGGCTCACTGGAGTACGCCGACCCCTCCGGGCCGGGGGAGCGGCGGCACAACAGTGCTCTGCGCCTGGCCCAGGTGCACAAGGTTCTGCGGATCGGCCCCGACCTGGCAGCACGCGCCGGGCAGATGGACGGACCGGTGCTGCTCGTGGACGATCACGTCGACACCGGGTGGAGCCTGGCGGTGGCCGCGTCGCTGCTGCGCCGAGCCGGTGCCCCCGCTGTCCTTCCTCTCACCCTCGCCGCCGGCTGAACCGCGTACTCGGAAGGCGCGAACGCTCCGGCGCGGTGCGCACGGAGCCGTGGCTTCGCGACGGACAGGCCCCGGGCGTGAACTTCGGGTCACCGGGGCTCGGGGGTCAGCGGATGCGCTGGCCGCGCGGGGCGCCGCGCCGTACCGGCTGCCCCTCGCCCAGGTCGGGGCGGGCACCCGGCTGGTGCAGGGCGCGCGCCGCCAGGCGCTGGGCCCGGCCGAGCGCCTCTTTCGGATGGCGGCCCACCAGCCAGGCCGGCAGGAACCCGGCCATGAATGCATCACCCGCGCCGACGGAGCCCGGCGACGGCTCCACCGGCTCGGCCGGCGCCGTCACACAGTCCTCGCGGGTCTTGGACGCCCACAGGCCGCCCTCGTCACCCAACTTCAGCACCACGTTCGGGAACCACGCCGTGAGCACCTTGGCCGCGGCCTCGGGCTCCTCCCGGCCTGTGAGCACCTTGGCCTGATCCATGTTGGCGAAGAGCAGCCGCACACCCTGCGTCCACTCCAGGAACTCCTCGGCGCCGGCACGCTTGAGCGGCGCGTGCGAACCGCCGTCCACCGAGATGGACATTCCGGTCTCCTGTGCCGTCCGCAGCGCCACACGCGCCGCACGGCGGGAGTCCTCGTTGATGAGTGTGTACCCGGACACGTGCAGGTGCCCGTCCGGGCCGAACACGTCGCGGGGCAGGTCCTCGGGCTGAAGGCGGGCGTTGGCGCCGGGGTCGCTGAGCATCGTGCGGTCGCCGCGGTGCGTGATCATGACCACGCACGTTCCGGTCGGGCGCTCCGGGTCCATGACCATGCGGGAGTCCAGCCCGTACCCCATGAGTTCCATCTCGCGGGTACGGCCGGTGATGTCGGAGCCCCTCCGGCCGACGAAGGTAGTGTCGGTTCCCTCGACGGCGAGCCACGAGGCGATGTTGGCGCCCGAACCCCCGCCGTACATGACCACCGATGCAGGGGTGTCGCTGCCGCGGGCCAACGGGTGGAACGCGCGCGCGACTGCATCGGTCATGAGATCACCGATTACGACCACTCGTGTCATTTCGCCAGCCACCGCCGAGGGTTATGAGAATCCGTGCCCGAACGACGTTAACAGGTGAACTGTCAGCTACGTGTAACGAAGTGACAGCGCCCCGGACACGCTGTGTCCAGGGGACGATCGGCCCACAGGCGGGGGAACCGGGACTCTGTGCGGATCGTTGAGAAAGGCCCAGCTCCGCGTGGTCCGAGCGGTGTTTTCGTGCGGGCAGCGAGGACTTTCCCCAGATTCGACCGAATGTCGTCTAGTCTCGCAGTCGTGCAGTCCTACCCGAACCACTGGGAAGCCGACGTCGTGTTGACCGACGGCGGCACCGCGCACATGCGCCCCATCACCCCTGACGATGCCGACCTGCTGCGCGAGTTCCACGCCCGGCTCTCGCCGGAGACGATCTACTACAGGTTCTTCGCGCCCTACCCGAAACTGTCCGACCGGGACGTCGACCGGTTCACCAACGTCGACTACGAGGACCGCGTCGCTCTGGTGGCCACCATCTCCGACTCTCTCGTCGCTGTGGTGCGTTACGACAAGATCGCCCCCGAGGAGGCCGAGGTCGCCTTCGTGGTGGAGGACGGTCACCAGGGCCGCGGCCTCGCATCGGTCCTGCTCGAACACATCGGCGCGGCCGCGCGAGAGCGGGGCGTGCGCCGCTTCATCGCCGATGTCCTGCCCGAGAACCGCCGGATGGTCAACGTCTTCCGCGAGGCGGGATACACCGCCGAGCAGACCTTCGACGAGGGCGTCATCCGGCTGACCCTGGACCTGCAGCCCACCGACGACTCCAAGGAGGTCATGCGGGCCCGCGAACAGCGCGCCGAGTCGCGTTCCATCGCCCGTCTGCTCTACCCGGGCTCGGTCGCGGTCATCGGTGCCAGCCGCACCGCACACACGATCGGCCAGGGCTCCCTGCGCAACCTGCTGGGCGGTGACTTCCAGGGACCCGTCTATCCCGTCCACCCCGAGGCCAAGGCCGTGGCCGGCGTGCGCGCCTACCCCACGGTCAGCGACATCCCCGACGACGTCGACCTGGCCGTGGTCGCGGTGCGTGCCGAGGCCGTCGCAGCCGTCGTGGAGGAGTGCGCGGAGAAGGGCGTGCACGGGCTCGTCGTGGTCAGCTCCGGCTTCGGCGAGCTGGGTCCCGAGGGCCGCGCCCGCCAGGACGAACTGGTGCGCACCGCCCGCGCCGCCGGCATGCGCGTGGTCGGCCCGAACTGCCTCGGGATCGCCAACAGCGACCCCAAGGTGTCCCTGAACGCCACCCTCTCGCCGGACCTGCCGCCCAGCGGCCCCATCGGGTTCTTCTCGCAGTCCGGCGCGCTGGGCCGGGCCATCCTGCAGCGTGTGGCCGAGCGCGGCATGGGGCTGTCGACCTTCGTGTCCGCCGGCAACCGCGCCGACGTCTCCGGCAACGACCTCATGCAGTACTGGCAGGAGGACCCCTCCACCGGTGTCGTGCTCCAGTACCTGGAGTCACTGGGCAACCCGCGCAAGTTCACCCGCCTGGCCCGGCGCCTGGCCAAGCAGAAGCCGGTCGTGGCCGTGCGCAGCGGCGGCGCCGCCCAGACCACCCCCACCGGTCATGCCGCAGGCGGGCTGTCCCTGCCCGACTATGCCGTCACGTCCTTGTTCCAACAGGCCGGGGTGGTGCGCGTCGACGACATCACGCAGATGTTCGATGCCGCACAGGTCTTCGCCTACCAGCCGCTGCCCGAGGGGCCGCGTGTGGGCATCATCGGCAACTCCGACTCCCTGGAACTGCTGGTCAAGGACGCCGCCGTGCGCCAGGGCCTCAAGCCGCACGAGCCCGTCAACCTGGGGCCGCAGGCCACCGCCGAGGACTTCGACCTGGCCCTGGAGACGGCATTGGCCGCGCCCGACGTGCACTCCGTCGTGGTCGTGTTCATCCCGGCTCTGCACCCGATCTCCGACGACGTCGCACGCGTGCTGCGGGCGCGCGCAATGGAGTCGGACAAGCCCATCGTCACCACCTACCTGGCACGGCAGGGTATCCCGGAGGAACTGCGCCACTCGGGTGAGCGCGGCGAGACACTCAAGGGTTCCGTGCCCTCCTACCCCGCGCCCGAGGACGCGGTGCGTGCGCTGGCTCTGGCCACCCGCTACGCCCAGTGGCGCAACCGCAAGCCCGGACGCCACCCCGAGCTCCCCGACATCGACCGGGCCCGGGCGCGCGCAGTCATCACCCGTGCCCTGGACAAGGACACCCCGGACGAGGAGGACATCGCCTGGTTCGGGGGCGAGCGCCGCTACGACGAGGAGACCGCGGTGTCCGGGCAGGACGCACGAGACCTCCTCGCCAGTTACGGCATCGCCGCCTACCCCGACATCACCGCCGCCTCCGCCGACGAGGCCGTTGTTGCGGCCGGACAGCTCGGTTACCCCGTGGTGGTCAAGGCCGACGCCCCCGACCTGAGGGTGCGCGCCGGCGGCACGTTCGTGCGTGCCGACCTGCGCACACCGGAGGACGTGCGCAGCGCCTACAACTCCCTGGCCGACCGCTTCGGCGGCGAGGCCGAGCTCGTGGTGCAGCGCATGGCCGCACCCGGTGTGCCCACGGTGATCAGGGCCGGGGACAACCAGTCCTTCGGCTCGGTGGTCTCCTTCGGGCTGGCCGACGTGACCGCCGAACTCCTCGATGACCGGGCCTTCCGGCTGGCGCCGCTCACCGACATGGACGCAGCCGACCTCATCCATGCGGTGCGGGCGGCGCCGTTGCTGTTCGGCTTGCCGGCCGGGTCGACGTCCCTGGCCGAACAGCCCAACGTCGAGGCCCTGGAGGAACTGTTGATCCGGGTGTCGCGCCTGGTCGAGGCCTTCCCGGAGATCGGCTACGTCGACCTCGACCCCGTCCTGGTCAACGCCACCGGAGCCCACGTGCTGGGTGCCCGGGTGTGGTTGCGCGAGGCGCCCGAGGTGCGTCCCGACGTCGGGCCGCGCCGCCTCCGCGGGGTGACGTTCTGACCATGTGGCCTGGGCTTTTCAGATCCCGGTCGCGAAATGTCGGCGGTAGGGGGCAGGATAGGAGCATGAGGAAAACACGAGCCGTCTCCGCGGACTGGCGTTCGGAGATCGAACGGAGCGGGTACTATCCCGCGCTGGTCATCGACGCGGTCGCCGACGCCCTGGGTGAGGAGGACGCCGAGGCGTTCGTCGTGCACCACGAGGCGACCTTCGACCCGGCGATGGAGATGCGGCGGCACATCACCGTGATGCTGCTGACCGCCAACCGGCTCGTGGTGTGCCACACCGACGAGCATCCGCCCACCGACCCCGCGGGAACCTCGCACGCCTCCACCACGACCGACAGCATCCAGCTCGGCAACATCCAGTCGGTGGGGCTGACGCGCGTGGTGCCCAACCCGGCCCAGTACACGCCCGGCAGCCTGCCCAGCGAACTCGTGCTCAGCGTGAACCTGTCGGTGAACTGGGGGGCCGTCGCGCACATCGACCTCGAACCGGCCGCGTGCGCCGACGAGACCTGCGAGCTCGACCACGGGTACACCGGCGCCATCACCGCCGAGCCGCTCACGCTCAGGGTGAGCGAGGCCGCCGACGGAGCCGACGCCGTGCGTTCCATGATGGGATTCGCCGACGCGCTCTCGGCCGCGACCGGGGGGCGCTGACCGGAAACCGTTCGAGGTACGGTCGCGTAGACCACCACGAGGGCACCGTCTCCACCTGCGGGTGGGGCGCGGTGCCCTCGTCGTGCGGAGGGGCCACACGGGGCCCGTGAGCGCCGTGGCCTACCGTGTGAACGTCACGTGACAGAAGGCTCCACGCGCGTGATGAGGACTTAACGAACACGACGTCATCGGACATGGTGATGTGATGACCGGTCCGTCTAGGGTGTGTCCGGTGGGCCCGAGCCCTCCGTCCCCACCGGGCCGGGGCGCCCGGTCCCCACGTCCGGCGTGACCGGTCACGAACCGGGAGCGCACGCGCCCCCGACGATCGGTCCCGCGCGCGTAGAGACTGCCCCGCACCGCGGGGACGGACCCGGAAAGGTCAACTGCGATGACGCAGCAGCAGCCCCCCACCGGCGACACCCCCCTGGTGAAGCTCACCGTCGATCGAGCCGTCGCCACCATCACCCTCGACTCCCCCCGCAACCGCAACGCACTCTCGGCACGCCTGCGGTCGGAGCTGTCCAAGGCCCTGGCCGACGCGATGGCCGACGACGACGTGCGCGGGATCGTGCTCACCGCGACCGGGCCGGTCTTCTGCGCCGGCGCCGACCTCAAGGAGATCGGCGCCGCCCTGGCGGGTGAGCAGATCGAGCCGGCCCCGGAACTCCCGGAGATCTTCGAACAGATCATGGGCGGGCCCAAACCGGTCGTGGCGGTGCTCAACGGTGCGGCACGCGCCGGAGGTATCGGCCTGGTCGCCGCAGCCGACATCGCGCTCGCCCCGAAGAGCGCCACGTTCGCCTTCACCGAGGTACGCATCGGGGCGGTTCCGGCGATCATCTCCGTCCCAGTGTCGGCCCGGATGCACTCACGTCAGCTCAGTCGCTACTTCATCACCGGCGAGCTCTTCGACGCCGCCGACGCCGCCGACGCCGGCCTCATCACCCGGGCCGTGCCCGACCGGGAGATGGACCACGCGTCGGAGAGCGTGCTGGAGGGCCTTCGCGCCGCAGCACCCGCCGCCCTCTCGCGCACCAAGCAGTTGCTCGGTGAGGTCGGCGGGGGCGCGGAGGCCGCACCCGACCGCAGGTCCGAGGCGTTCGAGCGCATGGGACAGCTCTCCGCGGAGTTCTTCGCCGGGGAGGAGGCGGCCGAGGGGCGGACCGCCTTCTTCGAGAAGCGCCCGCCGTCCTGGTCGCGTTGACGCCTCCCCGCGCCCCGGTCCGCGCCCCGGTCCGGGGCGTTCGTGCCCCCGTCGGCGCACCGGTGGCAGCACGGGCCGCGGGCGCGGGAAGCGTTCACCGGGCCGTTCCCGAACACCGGGTGACCTGCACGGAAACGATGCATGGCACGGGTCCCGCACGAGGGGAGCGGGGTGGGGTTTGTGCGGTGCCGGGGCCGGGCCACAATGGTCGGGTGAGCTACTCCGGAGATACGAGGGTCGGCGGCCCCGCCGACCTGCGAGAACTACCGCACCTGACGATCACCAAACTGGCCGTCGGACCGATGGACAACAACGCCTACCTGCTGCGTTGCCGTGCCACCGGCGAGGCGGTGCTCATCGACGCGGCGGCCGAGGCGGACCGCCTGCTCGAGATGCTCGGCGAGGACGGGCTGGCACGGGTGGTCACCACCCACCGCCACCAGGACCACTGGCAGGCGCTGGCCGAGGTCGTCGGCCAGACCGGCGCCCGCACGGTGGCCCACCCCGACGACGCCGACGACCTGCCGGTCTCCGTGGACGAACCGGTCGTGGACGGGGCGCGCATCCCCGTAGGGGACTGCTCGGTCTCCGTCGTCCACCTGCGCGGGCACACCCCCGGGTCGATCGCGCTGCGTTACGACGACCCCGCGGGGCACACCCACCTGTTCACCGGCGACAGCCTCTTCCCGGGCGGTGTGGGCCGTACGTGGTCCGACGACGATTTCCGCAGCCTCCTCGGTGACGTGGAGGAGCGGGTCTTCGCCACCATGGACGACGACACCTGGGTCTACCCCGGCCACGGCCGCGACACCACCCTGGGCGCCGAGCGTCCCAGCCTCGCCGAGTGGCGCGAGCGCGGCTGGTAGGCCTCACCCGCCGTAGCAGCAGAACCCCGCACGCCCGAGGTGGAGCGCAACCGCCTCGGGCACGGGCGTCCCCGCGGCCAGCGCCCGGTGGAACCTCCGCATGGCCGCGCCTGTCCCGGTGTCGCTCACCGGGACGGGACTGGCCACCACCGCACGCGCTCCCCGGGACAGCAACGCCCCCACGAACCCCAGCGGTGGGCCGGAACGGTGCCCGAACGCGCCTCCGTTCCAGCACGTGGCCAACGTGACCACCGACGGGACGCGGTCGAGGCCGACCAGGTCGCAGGCCAGCAGCGGGGCGCCCTCCAGTTCCACCGACGCCAGCATCGCCGCGCGGTCGGGGACGTACCCGTGCCCGGCCACATGTGCCAGGTCGGCTTCGCCCATCGACTCCAGTACCGCCCGCGGTCGGGCCCGCGTCCCGGACAGCACCCGGGCCTGCGGATAGAGACGGGCCAGCGCCGCCACCTCCTCGGCCGCCCCGGGCAGCACCGGACCCGCGGCGAGCAGGACCCGGTCCAGGGCCGGGACCCCGTCCGGACGCGCCACCCACGCGCGTGCCGACGGAACCAGCGACAGCGGTCGGCCACGTAGGGCGGGGAGTGCACCCCAGGGCGGTTCGCCCAGGAAGGGCTCCCAGGACAGCACCAGCGGCCGGTCGCCGATCGCCTCCAGCACCGGGCCGAGCAGGACCTTGCCCGCTTCGTCGGCCGCTCGCGGGAGGTCCGGGTCGACGGGGACGCAGCGGGTGAAGCGCGTGGCCCGTGTGGCTGCCCGTGCAGCCGGGCCCAGTGGGAGGGCACGGACACCGCCGTCCGCCACGACCAGGGCCCAGGCGCGGTCGTCGACCTGCACGTAACGGACGTAGGCGCGATCGCCGAGGCGGGAGAGCAGGGTTCCGGTCACCGGGTTCCAGGGTCCGGGGCGGGCCCGTGGCGGTAGCGGACCGCGCGGAGGACGCAGCGCGCGATGGACGTGCCGGGCGTAGAACGAACGCCGCCGGGACCGTTCCCACGCGTGTGCCTGCGCCTGCGCTTCGGCCGGGCTCGCGCGTGCGTGCGCGGTCCGGTAGGAGTCGGTGTGCGCGCGGCCGCCCGTCGCGTCCGGGCCCGGCACCAGGGGCGAGGTCCAGCTGCACCCGAGTTCGGCCCATTCCAGTGCCGTCTCGGCCTCACCCGTGGACAGAGCATGGGCCAGCGCGGTGCGTGCGGTGTGCGGCGGCGGTGCTGCGGACCCGGGAAGGGGGCAGGCTCCGCGCCTGCGGACGGCGGGGCGGCGCGCTGACCGGCGCACGAGGCGGTCGGCGAAGCGGTACCAGAGGGAGCCGGGTCCGTGCTGTTCCTGTACCTTCAGGCCGGCGTCGCGGGCATACCACGGATCACCCTCGAGGAGCCGGAGGGTGGCTTCGCGAAGGTGCGCCGTGGGCCCTGTGGGGGACCCGTCGCCCAGGGCCTCTGAGGCTTCCTGGAGGAGCCCCTCACTCAGCAGGGCCTCGGCCAGGTCCACGTGCAGGGCCTCGCTGCGGTCGTCGGGCATGCGCGGCAGCAGGTCGTGGAAGAGGCCGATCGCCGCTGTGCTGTCGCCCCGGTGCAGGGCCAGGCAGCCCAGGTTCTGGCGGATCATGAGATCCAGGACGCCGAGGCCGTGTGACTCGGCGCGGGAGCGTGCCTCCTGCAAGTGGTCGTGTGCGGCGTCGAAGCGGCCGCAGAGGCTCTGGGCGAGCCCGAGGTTGGCGAGAGTCCCGGGGAGGACCGCCGCGACCCGGGACAGGGGATGTCGGCGCAATCGGGACTGGGTTTCGTCGAGGAGGGTGACGGTGTCCTCGAACCGGCCGTCCTGGGCGAGTCGGACGCCCTCGGAGACCTGCCGCAGCAGGGTGTGGCCGGAGATCAGCGCGGCTGCGTGTGCGGGGCCAGGGGGACGCGAAACCAACGTGGCCTCTTTCCACGGTGTGGGGCCGTTGCGCTCCCAGTGTGGGCAGGCCACCCGCGTTGTCGGGAGGGCTCGGCCGGATCTCGCCCGATCTGCGGGGGGCGAACCGCCTCCAACCCGGACAAGGGGACGCGCGCGGCCGTGGTTTGTGCGTGTCCCGGGGCCAGGGATCGGAACGTCCGCTTCTGTTGCCGGTGGCATCTGCGGTGTGAGACGTGCCTTCGTGCGCCGTGGTGCACAGGATCAGCAGCCCACCCGCCCCGTCGGCTCCACCTACCTCGCTGTCGGCCGTGGGCTGTGCACGGAGCGCCCCTCATGGGGCCTTCGGCGCTGATGGAAATGCGGAGTGCCTGCCGGCTGAGGTGCGGTGCAAGGGTGGCGTGGTCTCGTGCGGGCTGTGCGCACGCAGGGTGCAGTCCGTGGTGCGGGGTGTGGCCGGGCCGACAGGGCGTGTGCGGGCGGGGAGCCGCGGGGTGCGCGTCCGGATCGATCGCCGCCGGTGGCCGGGTGCAGGGCGGCGATCGGGGCGTGCGTGGCGCGTGTGGTGGGTGTGCCCTGGGGATCGAGGAGGGCGCGGGGTGTGGGAACCGGCGGGGCCGAACGGTGGCGCAGCGGGTGTGGTGCCGGGGTCGAGGGGGAGTGCGCGGCGGGCGCACTGGTGCGGGAGGCACGGGGCGTGCGTGCTGTGCGTGGGTCAGACCGTGAACCAGTCCGTCGCGACGGCGCCGTCGCGACGGTGCTCCACCACCAGGCTCACCGGCCCCGGGGCGAGGCCCGCGACACCGAACGAGCCGTCCAACGCCACCCGTCGGCCGAGGGTGCGGTCCGGCCGACGCACGTGGACCCGGGCTCTGGGGGAGTCCGGATCCTCCTCGGCGACCAGCCCCGACAGCGAGCGCATCCCGCCCTCGGCCCGCACCCACACGTCCAGTGTGAATGCATCGTGGTCGAAGCGCAGGTGGGTGAGTAGCTCCGGACCCCCGGACCGCAGGGGTTCGGGGGCGGGACGGTGCTCCGCGGCCACCGGTGCGTGCCCCCGCAGGTCGTCGGAGCGGTCGAAGGCCGCCAGGGCGGCGGCACGCCCCCGCAGGTCTCCCGTGTGCGCGGAACGGTGGTTCAACGGTCCTCCCTGAGGATTCGGTGGAGTCGGCGTTTGAGGCGCCGCCGCTCCACGGGTGTGGTCTCGCCGGGCTGGGCCTGGCCGAGGTAGTAGAGGGCCGCACGCCGGTCGGCGGGATCGGTGAGGGTTCCCAGGGCGCGGTGCAACGCTTCGTGGACCTCTTTGCGCAGGTACAGCGCTTCCGGGTCGAGGTCCTCGGAACCGCCGTCGGGGTGCCGTGCCGCCAACGCGTGCGGGTCCACGGGGTGCAGGTCGAGGCCGTTGCGGCGTTGGCGTGCACAGGTGGAGCGGGTGACCCGGCGCAGCCAGTGGCGCAGGTGGTGCGGCGAGTGCAGGCGGGGCAGGTGCTGGTTGAGCGTCAGCCACACGGTCTGCACGGCGTCCTCGCGGTCGGGCGAGCCCAGGCGGTAGGAGCTCGCGATGGCGTTGACCATGGGCAGGTGCCGGTCGACGATGGCGGCCCAGGCGTCGGCGTCGCCCTCCCTGGCCCGGGCGACCAGGGCACCGTCGTCCTCGTCCGATCTGGCCGGAACCGGCAATTCGGGCGGGGTTTTACCCTCGGATGTGGTCGAAAGTACCGTTTTCCGTGACTCGTCCGTGCCGTGTGTGCCCTCACCCGGCTGGTCTGGCACAACTGCCCCCATTATGATCGGACTCCCTGCCCTTATGAAGCTCACGGTAACCGCTGAGGCCCTCGGGCACGGGGGTAACGCAGGAAAAGGACCAGCGTGACCGCTGGTTCTCCCGTTGCCCTTGCGGCACAATGGGGCAAACGCATCAAGGCGGGTATGCAACCTTCTCGTGGTACGAGGGCGTCGGGGAAGCGCACTCGTTCGTATCAGGAGGTTCGGTGTCCGCACGTGGCGTCTTGTACGTCCACTCCGCGCCCGCGGCGCTGTGCCCACACGTCGAGTGGGCGGTCGCGGGTGTCGTCGGAGTGCCCGTCAAACTCGATTGGGTCGCCCAACCGGCGGCCCCAGGAAACCATCGGGCCGAGCTCAACTGGCAGGGAAAGCCCGGAACGGCCGGGGTGGTGGCCTCGGCCCTCAACGCGTGGCAGCGGCTGCGGTTCGAGGTGACCGAGGAGGGATCGCCCGGCTGCGACGGTGTCCGCTACAGCTACACGCCCTCCCTGGGCATGTTCACCTCCATCATGAGCGCCGCCGGCGAGGTCCTCGTACCCGAAGGGCGTCTGCGTGCGGCCGCCGAACAGGCCGCCGCCGGGGGGACCGAGCTCGCCACCCAACTGGACCTGCTCACCGGCAAGGCCTGGGACGAGGAGCTCGAACCGTTCCGTTACGCGGGTGACGGCGCGCCCGTGCGCTGGCTGCACGCCGTCGGCTGAGGCCGGGGCTCCGCGGACCACTGCTCCGGAGGCCCGCCACTGCGCCCTCCGGCCCCCACCCTCAGGTGCGCTGCCCCCTCGGCCCGGGATCCACCGCCGACACCAGCAGCAGTGTCGCCCAGATCGCGAGGGGTACCGCGGGCCAGAAGGGCAGCAGGCCCCCGCCCACCAGGCTGGTCACTGCCCACAGGCCCGTGAGCACCGCCGCGGCACCGCCCCACCAGCGCCACTCCTCCTTCCACTCGCGCGGCGGGATCATCCACGAACCGGCGTCGCCGCTGCGCCGCGTCTCGTTGAACCGGGGGCGCCGACCGGAGAAGGCGGGGCGCGGGAGGTCTGCGGTGAGGAGGTTGAGCTCGCCCAGGCGGACCGCACCCAACGCCACCCCGACACGGCGTTCGTACTCGTCGCGGTCGAGACGGCCCTCGACGAAAGCACGTGTGAGGCGTTCGACGGTGAGGTCACGTTCGCCGTCGGAGGCTCGGATCTGTTTCAGCGGCAGACGTTGGTCCTGCACTTCCCACCCCCACAGGTGCGAGCTGGTGCCCACACGATACGTGCCGCACCAGGGCGCGGAAAGACCTTGTGGGCGCCGCTTCCGGGCGGTCCGGCCAAGCTTCGGTGAAGCGTGTTCCAGTGTCCGGTCAGTTCGCCAACCAATGCGCCACCTGCCGCCCCGTGGAGGGGTCGGCGGCTGCCACGAGGCCGGTGTGCTCCCACGGTCCGCGGAACCCGAACCCACCCCCGTCCAGCCGGGTCACGTGCCCGCCGACCTCCGACAGCAGCAGGGCCGGAGCGGCCACGTCCCAGTCGCGAACGGGGACGTCCTTGACGAAAAGGTGGGCGGTGCCCTCGGCGATCCGGCACAGCTTCAGTGAGATGCTCCCGCTCTCCATGTACCGGCCGTAACCGAACCGTTCCTGCACCTGCAGCGCCACCCCGCGCGGTTGCGGGGTGTTGTCGGTGAGCACCCCGTCACCCGGAGGACAGGAGCCCAGCGGCGGCAGCGGAACCCCGTCGCGGAACGAACCCCGACCCCGTACCGCCGTGTAGAGGGTGTCGCTGTCGGGAGCGTGTACCGCAGCGACCTCAGGGCGTTCGCCGATGACGAGCGCGGCCTGGGTGACGTAACCGGTGAACCCGTGCGTGTAACTGGCGGTCCCGTCGATGGGGTCGATGAGCCAGTAACGCGAGGGCCGGTACCGGGGCAGGCCCGCCGGGTCCTCCTCGCTCAACACCGGGATGGTCGGGTCGATCGCCGCGAGCCGCTCGCTCAACGCCCGGTGCGCCATGGCGTCGGCACGGGCCTTGAACTGGCTGCCCTCCCAGACGCCGTCCAGGCTCGCCGGGTCCTCGCGCCAGGTACGCAGCAGGGTTCCGACCTCGGTGACGGCGGAGGCCAGGGAGTCCGACAGCGGGTGGGTCCTCGGGGCGCTCACCGTGCACGCACCGGGGCGCGGTGGTCGGCCGGGACACCGTCGCGCGCGGGTGGCGCCGCGGGCGGGGACGCCGGTGAGATCCCGTGCGAGGCGAACTGGGTCTCGCTCAGGAACTCGTCGGTCCAGCGCCGTACCATGGCCACGCCCTCCTGCCAGTCGTCGCGGATCCGGGGGCCGCCCGCCGTCGCCTGGCGCAGCAGCCCGGTGATCTCGTCGACCCCGGAAGCGACGGTCAGGGCCGCGGTCGAGGAGAAGCGCGGGTTGATCTCGAACACGCGCGGCCGACCCTCCGGGTCGAGGCAGAGCTGCACGTTGAAGGGCCCGTCGGCGCGCAGGGCCCGCTGCACCGCGCGGCAGGTCTCGATCACCGCCTGGTTCCGGCGGGTCACGGCGTACTTGGTGACACCCTGCTTGAGCACGACCTCCTTGGGCACGACCGCCTGCACCTCGCCGTCGCGCCAGACGACGACGGAGACGGTGTACTCCGGGCCAGTGATGCGCTCCTGCACGATGAGGTCGTCGGAGCCGTACCCGCCCTCGGCCACGACGCGGGCCAGATCGCGGGCGGAATCGACGAAGGCGACCCCGCGACTGCCGCGTCCGCTGCGTGGTTTGACGACCAGGCCCTCGGGGGCGCTGTCGGCGGTCTGCGCGGGCCACCGGGAAGCGGTCCAGGTGCGCGGGACACCGACACCGGCGGCCTCGAGCTCGCACATGAGCACGTACTTGTCCAGGCAGGTGCGGACGAACCCGGGGCGGGGCAGGAGAACACTCGTGGCGGGGCCGTCGAGCGTGCCCACCGCAAGGAGCTCCTCGTCGACGAGCGGGATCACCGCGACGGGCTCCTCCTCTGCGATCAACTGCCGCATCCGGGGCAGGAACGCCTCGCTGTCGCCGGGCGGGACCAGGCATCCGCGGTCGGCCAGGTACAGGCCCGGGGCGGTGGGATCGACGTCGGTGGCCACCACGCGGAACCCTCTGGAACGCAGGTGGAGGATGGTGCCCGGTGTGGACGCCGAGCCGGCGGTGGTCACCACGACGGTCGGTCGCGTGGTTGTCTGGTCTGGCACCGGTGCACCCCTCGAGGCGGTCTGGGAGACAGGGAGGCTGGTCAGACCACAGAGAGTAACGCCGAACAGCCGAACGGGTGGCGGAATGGCCGGTTCCGGTTGGGTGATTGTCGCAAGTGAACCTTTCGGGGGGCTCGCGCGTGTACCCAGAGCCCCCGGGAGGAAAGGCTGAGGGCGGGCGTGGCCGGGGAGACCACCGCCCGCCCTCTGGGGCCGGCGGACACCGCTACCCGTCGCCCGCCGCCAACCTCCGAACGACGCCTGACGGCGCAGTGGCCGGCCGGAGCGACGGAAGGCGTCCACCAACAGGGCCCGGTCCGTCCCGGTGTGGGGACGGCTGCGCCCGCTGCTGAGAGCGGACGCGGCTACTGCTCGTAGACCGGGGTGAGGATCGCCCGGGCCAGGGTGTGCGAGAACAGGTTGAAGCCGAGGAAGGCCGGGCTGGCCGATTCGTCGACCTCGAGGCGGGGCACGTCCACCGCGTGCACGACGAACATGTAGCGGTGCGGACCGTGCCCGGGAGGCGGGCCGGCGCCGATGTAGCGGCGGCTGCCCGCGTCGTTGCGCAGGGTCACCGCGCCCTCGGGCAGGCCCGAGCCGTCACCCGCGCCGGAGGCGAGCTCCGTGACGCCGGCGGGGATGTTGGCGACCGCCCAGTGCCAGAAACCGCTGGCGGTGGGGGCGTCCGGGTCGAAGCAGGTGACGGCGAAGCTCTGGGTGCCCTCCGGGAACCCGCTCCAGGACAGCTGCGGCGAGACGTCCTCGCCGCCGGCGCCCATGATCCCGCTGACCTGCGGCTTCGGCAGGGTCTGGCCCTCGGCCACGTCGGTGCTCGTGACCGTGAACGACGGGACCTCCGGCAGGAAGTCGTAGGGGGAGGGTGGCGTGGCCACTGGCTGGGCCTCCTTCGTTCGCTTCGGGTGTGCCTTCGGTTACGAAGATACGCCCCAGCGGCCCTTTCTTCACACGTGACGGGGGTGCGGGTCGGGCCATCGCGGTATGGAGCCCGATTTCGGGCGGGTACGCGTTGGGCGCGGCGGGGCCGTGCGCGCTTCGGGGGAAGGATCGGGAACACCGTGAGGGGTGTCAACAAACCGACCGGGCGGTATGCTCTCCGAGAGCACCCGACCCACAGGGAGACGCCATGACCACCCCCCGTTGGGGTATCACCGTCCCGCTCGAAGGATTGTCCCTCCTCGACCAGAAGGACCTCTTCCAGCGCATGCCCGATCTCGGCTACACCGACGTCTGGTCGGCCGAGGCCAACGGCAACGACGCCTTCACCCCGCTCGTCCTCGCGAGCCAGTGGGCCCCGCAGCTGCGGCTGGGCACCGCGATCGTGCCCGTGTACACCCGCGGCCCCGCGACCCTGGCCATGAGTGCCGCAAGCCTCGCCGCAGCCGCGCCCGGGCGGTTCGCTCTCGGGGTCGGCACGTCCTCCAACGTCATCGTGGAGCGGTGGAACTCGATCCCCTTCGAGGAACCGTTCAAACGCATGCGCGACACCGTGCGTTTCCTTCGCACCGCCCTGACCGGGGAGAAGGTCAAGGAGGACTACGACACGTTCTCGGTCAACGGCTTCAAGCTCGCCACACCGCCCGAGCAGAGTCCGCCGATCCTGGTCGCCGCGCTGCGCCAGGGCATGCTGCGCCTGGCCGGCCGTGAGGGCGACGGCGCCATCATCAACTGGCTCTCCGCCGAGGACGTGCGTACCGTCGCTCCGCACGTGCGCCAGTACGGGGACGACAAGGAGATCGTCGCGCGGATCTTCGTCGTGCCCGACACCGACGCCGAGACGGCGCGCAACATCGGGCGCTGGGCGATCTCGGCCTACCTCAACGTCCCGGTCTACCGGGCGTTCCACGAGTGGCTGGGGCGCGAGGAGCTCGGCCCCATGTGGAAGAAGTGGGAGGAGGGCGACCGCAAGGGTGCGCTCGCTGCGATCCCGGACTCCGTCGTCGACGACCTCGTCGTGCACGGGTCGGCGGAGCAGTGCCGAGAGCGGGTGCAGGCCTACGTCGAGAACGGGGTCACCACGCCCGTGATCGCTCCGATCACCCCGCCCGGGACCGACCCCGCCGCCGTCGTGCGCGCCCTCGCCCCCGCGTAGCTCACGCCGCCCCCGTTCCGGGACGCTTCGGGCGACCCGAGCGCTCGTCCGGCGCGGTGTGCCCCCTCGGGATGCCTGTGCGCCGAAGGGGCACGCACGAGTCCCCCATCGGGTGCACCAGGTCCGTGCGGTCGGCGGCGGAGCCGGACTGCTCCGCCGCCGACGGGTCATTCCTCCAGAGGGCCGAGCAGGCGCCGGGCCCGCAGGACGAGCTCCAGCTCGAACCGCTCGGCCGGATCGCGCAGGCGCTCGCCGAACAGCCCCTCCAGCTGCCGCATCCGGTACCGCACGGTCTGCGGATGGATGCTCAGGCGTTCGGCGGCCTCGTTCGCGTTGAGCCCGGACTCCAACCACGCCAGCAGGGTGTCGGCCATGCGCTCGCGCTGCTGGGCGCGCAGCGCCGAGAGCGGCGCGAGGCGGGCGCGTGCCATCGCCCCCACGAGCCCCGTGTCGCGCGAGAGCAGCAGTTCCGGGAGGTGGTCGTCCCAGCGCACCACGTCCCCGCAGGCCACGACCCCCGACCCCACCAGTTCTGCCAGGTCACGGGCGCGGACCAGGGACTCCGGTGCACGTCCCAGGGGAACGCTCGGCCCCAGTACGACCCCGAACCCGCGGAAGACCCGCTCCAGCGCCCGCGGTCGTCCCGGGCCCTCGGGATCGGGTACGAGTGCGCGGGGTTCGGCCCGGTCCAGGTCCACCAACACCTCGCCGGGGAGCAACGGCGCCGGCTCGACCTGCCCTTCCTGGTGCAGCAGTGCCACCGCCACCCGTTCGGGCACCCGCCACCGCGCGGCGCGGGCCAGGCCGCTGACCGCGCGGGCGTCGTACTCGTTCCCGGTCTCGCCCAGCAGGACCCGGGACAGGCGGGTCCGACGGCGGCGCAGGGCGTCCACCCCGGCCCCGCGCACCCGTGCGTGTCCCTGCGCGGCCGCGGTCGAGATCTCCTCCTGGAACGCGAAGATCGCTTCGCCGATGGGGCCCATGTACCGGTGTGTGCGCGGATCGGAGGCGGCCATGTGCCGCCAGGCGACGGCGGCGGTGGTGCGCATCGCCGTGTGCAGGCACTCCAGCGTGCGGCCGAAGCGGGCCTCGTGCTCGCCGTAGGCCCGGAACTGCGCCGCCAGGCTCTCGCCCCGGCCGTCGGCGCCGTCCGGGTGCTCCACCCGTTCCAGGAACGCCCCGAGTGCCGCGGACAGCAGCGCGTGGAGCTGGTCGGACTCCTCCGGCTCCAGAGGTGCGCCGTGTCCCTCCGCCCGGTGCCGGATGCCGTCGAGCGCCTCCTCGGCCATCGCGGGGACCAGGGTGCGCAGGGGGCCGCCCACCTCGGGAGGGATCTCCGAGAACGGGTCGGACCTCCGGTTCTCCCGTAGCGGACGGGTCATGTTCACCTCCGGCGCGGACGCGCGGCAGCGCCGCCCGTGGCACGCCCGCGCGTGCTCCTTCGCGCCAGAAAGTCTCGTGTTCTGCCCGACCACGACTGTGGGTGATGCGGGCCACAGTCCATCCCACCAGAGGTCGCCGGAGGGGACAACCCCGGCCCGGGTGGAACGGTGTCCGAAGGGGCTGGCGCACGCTCCTGTCTGCACAAGTAGTCACGAGTCGGGCGAATGCTGTAACAATGATGCGCAATTCACACGTCTTTCCCCCGCTCGACGAAAGGCACGACCCCCATGCGAGGCATCACCCCCGTGCGACGCACATTCGTGGCCGCCCCGGTAGCGCTCACTCTGATCCTGGCCGGGTGCGGAGGCGACGACGGGGCCGAGGCCGCCCCCGAACAGGACGACGGCACAGCCGCTGTCGAGCAGGTCGCCGAGGACTTCACCCAGGCCGTGCGCGACCGCGACGGTGAGGCCGGATGCGCCCTGCTCGACGAGCCCGCGCAGGACCTCGTCGCCCAGACGCAGGAGGCCGACGACTGCGGCGCCGCCTTCGCCGACTACGCCGATTCCCTGCCCGACGCCGACGGCATCGAGGCCGGCGAGGTCGAGATGGGTACCGACCTGGACGGCGGGACCGAGATCGCCACCGCCGACATCACCTTCCCCGGCGACGAGGAGGCCGGCGGCCTGGAGCTGCGCGAGGACGGCGAGGGCGCCTGGACCGCGACCCGCGTCCCCGGCACCACCCTCGGCGGCGCCTGAGCGTTCGCATGCGTGTCGGGCCGGCCCGCGCGTGTCGCGGGCCGGCACCCGGGAGGACCGCCGCGGAACAGGACCCGGCACGTCGAACCGGTCCGGCCCGACCGCCCTGGACGGGCAGCGGGGTCGGCACAGCGAATCCGGCCGGGGAACGGACCGGCCCGTGCGTTCAGGAGATGCTTCCGTCGGTGATCACGCCCGCCCCACGACCGGCGCCGACGGTGCGCGGCGGAACAGGAAGAGCCCGTACTGGGCCTCGGGGTCCAGCCACCGGGCCCGCAGCCCGAAACCGTGTGCGCCGACCTCGCGGGCCAGCTGTTCCTCGGTGAACTTCGCGGAGTAGCCGACGTTGACGGACCTGCCGCGCGCCAGGTGCAGCGTGAGGCCCAGACCCGGCACGGGCACGGTGCGGCCGGCCCGAGCGCGGAGATGCCCCTCCACGGTGGACGTGTCCTCGTTGTAGAAGGCCTCCGGAACGAAGTCGTCGAGCACGAAGCCGGCGCCGTAGCGGCTGTTGAGCCGGGTGAGGTAGTTGAGGCGGAAGTCTGCGAAGGCCGAGTGGCCCGGTGGATCGTTGTAGCAGGTCTCCAGGGTCTCGCGGTCCTTGTCCAGGTCGGCGGAGACCAGGAACCCTTCACCCGGGCGCAGGCAGTGCGCGATCCTGCTGAGCAGCCCCTCGCGTTCCTCGCGTGTGGCGTTCGCGAAGCTGCTTCCGAGGAAGGCCACCGCGAGAGGCCCCCGGTGTGTGTACGCAGTCGCTCCAGCCCTGCTTCGTAGCTGCCCCACAGCCCGGCCACCTCCAGGCCGTCAAGCTCCGCGCACAACGCGGCGCCGCTGGAACGCAGCATGCTCCGGTCGACGTCGATCGGAAGGTACGTGGTCGCACGCAGGCGCAGACAACTCTCGAGGAGCAGCCTCGTCTTCTTGGCGCTCCCGCTGCCCAGCTCCGCGAGCTGCTCACAGGCGAGCAGTTCGGCGATCTCCTCGGAATGGCGCTCCAGCAGCCTCCGCTCCACGCGGGTCAGGTAGTACGTCGGCAGCTCGGTGATCTGTTCGAACAGTTCGGAACCGAGTTCGTCGTAACCGAGCCAGGGTCGCAACCAGGGCTGGGTCTGCTGCAGGCAGTCGCGAACGACAGCGCTGTCGCGCAGGGCGTCCTCCCTGTCGGCGAGCGGCAGGACGCGGGCCCGTGCAGCGGAGTCCGGTGCGTTCACGGAATCCTCACATCCCGGACCTCGCGGAAGCTCGACTCGCCGCGGCCCCAATGGTGCAGCATGTGCTCCTCCGTCCGGGCCCCGAGGAACGTACTGCCGCGGATCCCGAAGACGAGGTCGGAGGCCGAGTCGGGCTCTGCCTCCAACAGAGGTGCGATCACCTCGCGCCGCACGAGCTGTTCGTGCACCGCGTCGGCCTCGACGTGCTCGGCGTAGAACCGGATGGCTGCCGGGCCGCAGCCCAGTCTCCGCATGGCCTTGACCAATCGGTCTGACCCCGGTGACGACGTGAGCTCGATGGTCGCGAACTGTCCGATCAGCGCCGCACGCGAGGCGCGGTGCAGCCCGCACCACGACATGAAGTTGACCTCGGCCAGCATCTCGGCAGGTGCGGAGTCGAGATAGGTGCCGTACGCCGGGGACAGGTCCAGTTCGAGCATCATGTCGGCGAACAACTTGGCGTGCGCACGCTCGGGATCTCCCGCACCGTACTCGTCGTGCTGAACCGTCACGAGGGCAGTTTTGGCGGACCCGTCCAGCCGCGGGATGACGAAGGACTGCGGGTCGGCCTCCTTCAGGTGGTACAGCGAGCGGTGAGCGACGTATTCGCGCAGTTGCCACAGTTCTCCGTGATGCCGCAGGTGGTGGGAGACGCCGTACGCATCGACGTGTTCGACGAGGAGGGCGTCGAGCTCGCCCCGGACGTCCGCGCCGGCGGGTACGTCGTTCCTGAGGGCGTCGACGAAGACCCTCTCCAAGTCGCCGCGGAGCGCGATCAGGGCCGGGTCCCACTCGCGGTCGGGGTCGACCTCCCGGAAACCGCGGTAGTGGAGTTCGTAGCAGCAGTAGAGCGCCAGTTGCAGGTCCTCGCCGTAGGGCGTCGACCCCTCCACGGCCGGCGGCACCGTCCGGTCCCCGCGGAGCGCGGACAGGACCGCCTCGGAGACCGGGCCGCGGGGCATCGGAAGCGCCGGTGCTTCCGGGGTGGTGGTCATGGATCGTTCTCCTTCCCCACGTCGTCGCGTACACGGCGGCGATGGCTGGTGTCGCAGAAGGGGCGGCGGCGACTGCGTCCACAGGCGCAGAGCGCGGTGACAGCCCTGTCGCTGTGCACGTGTGTTCCGTCGGGCATCTCCACGTCGACCGGGCCGTGGACGAGGATCGGTCCCTCGCCCGTGACGACGACCCGGCGCCGGTCCTCAGCCATGACGCGCCTCGATGACCACGAGGTCCTCCTCCAGCTGATCGGGGCCGAGCAGCCCCCTGGCGCGCAGGTCCGGGGCCCGCGCCCGCAGGACCGGACCGAACGGCACACGCGCACGTCGGACCACCTCGGGGACCAACCCGGCCTCCTCGAACCTCTCCAATGTGATCTGCTCGTCGGAGAGGCCGGAGTGCACGAGCAGGAGGGTGCCGTCCTCGTCGAGCACCGACGGAGCCCCCGCGCAGATGCGGTCGATCAGGACCCTCCCGTCCGGTCCCGCGTCCCAACATCTCGCCATCCTGTGGCGGGACGGCAACAGGCCGGCAGCGGGCATGTAGGGCGGGTTGGCGAGCACCAGATCGAAGCGTTGCCGACTCACGGGCGCGAACAGATCACCGCGCCGGACCATCGCCGGCACACCGTGCAACCGGCTGTTGAGCCAACTCGCCAGGACCGAGCGCAGCGACAGGTCGATCGCGGTGAGGCTGGAAGCGCCCGCACGGAACGCCTCGATGCCCAGCGCCCCGGTTCCTGAACCGACGTCGAGGACCGAACGGCCGGTGACCCGCCCCTGTTGGCCGCGTTCACGCAGGACGCTGCGGAGCAGGGAAGTGTCCTCCTGAGCCCGGTATACCCCCGGTGGCCTCACTAGCAGCATGGCCACCCCCTACCCGAGCTCCGAACCGACCAATCCGGAACTGCGATGCGCCCCGAACATGCTCTTCGGGGTGTGTTCGTGAGCTCCCAGTAAGACACGGGAACGCGCCAAGCACGGCGATGTCGACGCCATCGCGGCCTGTCTGCCGGGGCGCGACTCCGGTCACGCCTCGGGGACGGACACTCTCGTCGACGGCGGGGCGGTCGCTCCGAGCGGGGTCGGGTCGGCCGGCTGCCCGTAGGAGGACGCGAGTGCACGCAGCACCTCCGAGCACCCCGCGTCGACGGTGAGCGCGGCCAGCTCGTCGCATCTGGTCTCTCCCCGGTTCAGGATCACCACGGGCTTGCCCTGCTGGGCGGCGCGCTTGACGAAACGGCGACCGGAGAAGACCGTCAACGACGACCCCGCCACCAGCAGGCCCCGCGCCTGCTCGACCAGGTCGTAGACCTCCTCGACCCGCGGTTTGGGCACGTTCTCCCCGAAGTAGACGATGTCGGGCTTCAACATGCCCCCGCACGCGGCGCAGTCGGCGACCCGGAAACCCTCGGTGGAGGCGAGCACAGCGTCGGCGTCCGGCGCGAGCTCGATGTCCTCGACCGTCACGGAGAAGTGCGGGTTCAGCTCCGCGAGGCGTCGGTCCAGACTGCTACGCGAGGTGACCTGGCGGCATTCGAGGCAGATGACCCGGTCGTAGCGCCCGTGCAGGTCGACGACGCAGCGGCTGCCCGCGAGCTCGTGCAGGGTGTCGACGTTCTGGGTCACGACGGCCGAGACGGCCCCGGCCGACTCGAGGTCGGCCAGAGCGCGGTGCCCGTCGTTGCACTCGGTGCGTTCCATGTACCGCCAGCCCACATGGTTGCGCGCCCAGTAGTGGCGGCGGAAGGCGTGGTCGCCCACGAACTGCTGGTAGGTCATCGGGTTGCGCGGCGGGGAGTCGGGGCCGCGGTAGTCCGGGATGCCGGAGTCGGTGGAGATCCCCGCGCCGGTCAGCGCGAGCACCGGACCCTCGCCGAGGGTCGCGCGCACGCGTTCTGCGATGGCGGTCGGTTCGCCGGCGTCGAGCTTTTCGGTCACGCCCCGAGGGTACGTGCCCGCGCCGACCCGCCACGGATGGCCGTCCCCGAGGAGCACGTGACACGTGCCGGGTACGGGGGTGCGGGGAACGCACGCGGCCTGTGCGGGTGGGTACGCCTTGAGGCCGGCGTTGCCGGTCGGGGGAGTGCGCAGGGCCGGTGGTTCCGATGGCGCCGTGTGTGGTCGGTCAGTTGAGCAGTTCCTGCCAGTTCTGCGGGACCTTGCCCTCGGGCCCCGGAACCGGCTGGTCCTCCGGCCGGTTCGCGGGAGGCGCCAGGTCGGGCCCGAGCCCGAACCCGTCCGATCGGAAGTCGTAGAACCAGTCCTCGTCCGGCTCGAAGCTCTGCACGAGCGGGTGCGAGGTCTGTTCGAAGTGGCGGCGCCCGTGCTGCCCCGGGGAGGTGTCGCAGCACCCCACGTGGCCGCAGGAGGCGCAACGGCGCAGATGGACCCACCAGCCGTCCTGCGCGAGGCATTCCTGGCATCCGGTCCCGCTGGGATGTGCCGCCGGATCGATGGGCGGGGTCCGGTCTCCGGGGTCGCTCATGGCCTCACGCTAACCTCGTCCCGGTCCGCGCTCCGGGTGGAACACGCTCGGCCTTTCCAGGGGTCCGCGGCGGGCCCCGAGGGGATCCCGCGCCGCACATACGACACCGGCCGTGCGGGGCTCTGCTCCGTGTCGCGGTCCACGGACCGGGGGCTATCAGCATGACCCCCGGTCGTGTCCGGTCCCGGACCCCAGGGGTCTCCCCGTGTTCCCGGAGGTCACACCCCTCCCGGGGATGAAGACGGTGACTGCCCCGGCCGTGGTCGGGGCCAGGCCACCCGGGCGGCCGTACGGGCGCTGCCGAGGGTGGTCTCGCACACCTCACGCATGACCGGCCGCTGTGCGGGGAGGGCGGGGGTGGACGCCACGAACGTAAGGAGGTCCGACGTGGACATCACCGGAATCATCAGTGCACTCGTCGTGGGTCTGATCATCGGCGCCCTGGGCCGGCTGGCGGTCCCGGGCAAGCAGCACCTGCCGATCTGGCTGACGATCGTCATCGGCATCGTGGCCGCCTTCGTCGGCAGCGCGATCGCGAGCCTGTTCACCTCGATGTGGATCTTCGTCTTCGCGGTGCAGATCCTGGTCGCGGCGGCCGGTGTGCTGGTCATCGACGGCGCCTACTCCCGGCGCTGACCCGGTTCCGAACCGGAGCGGATCCGGAGCTGGTCCGGTCCCCGGTACTGACCGGAAACGGCTCGAGGGCCCCTGGACAAACCCTCGAGGTTCCCCCGAGGCCCCGGTACCGACGAGACGAGAGGCGCCGCCCGTGGGCACGATCACGGGCGGCGCCTCATTCATGTGGCCGAACGTCCGAGGCCGGACGGAGCCACCGGTCAGACGAAGACGGCGATGCCGGTGTTGAGAACCGCGAGCGCACCGGCGACGGCGGCCGGGCGCGGGCCGGGGTTGCGGGTGTTCACGATCGCGGCGACGAGGACCCCGACCATCACCACGGTCTTGGCGGTGATCTTCATGTGGTCGACCTCGACGCCGCCGTCCATCTCGAGGATCGCGACCAGGCCGAGGCCGGAGACGAGCTGCAGCAGGGAGCTGTGCAGGATCACCTTCGGGGCCTTGGGAGCGGAGGACCCCAGGGCCTGGGTCAGGAACCCTCCGATGATCCCGGCCAGGCCTATGAAGTGCAGGAACAGCAGGAACGAGAAGAGAATGTCCATACACCTCGTTCTAAGGGACGCAGCTCGCGGGCGGGGGCGGTCCCGGGCGGAAACAGTCCGACGAAGGTCCTGTTCCTCCACCTCTTGATGGATTGACACGGGTGAGGACCGCGGCGGGCCCGGCCCGCCGGTCCGTTGTCCGGTGCGTTCCCGCGCCCCGGGTCCGGTCAGGCGGTCTGCGCGGAACGCACCGCCGTCAGGGTCTCCGGGGTGACCGGGGCCGCCACGTCGTCGAACTCGTGGTGGGTGCGCAGGAACTTGGCCACGTACGGGCACACGGGAACGATGCGCATCCCGGTCGCGCGTGTGTCGGTCAGGGCTTGGGACACCAGGATCCCGGCGAGTCCGCGCCCGCCGAAACGCTCGTCGATCTCGGTGTGGAAGAAGATGCGCTGCTCGTCCTCGGTGTCCACGTACTGTGCGAACCCGGCCGTCTCCCCGTCGACGAGGATCTCGTAACGGTCGCGCCGGTCGACCCTGGTGACCGTCGGATGTGTGTCGCTCATGGGGCCACTGTGCCCGGTGCGGCGCGGCTTTTCACGCCCGGCGCGACCCCGGGCGTGGCCCGCGGCCCGGCCACGCCCGCCGGCCGTCGGCTCACACGTGCACGAAACCCGGGTACCCCTTCGCGGCGACGTCGTCGCACTGCTGCCGGTACAGGTGCATCCCCCCGGCGTAGGGCATGAAAGCGCGGGGCTTCCCGGGGAGGTTGGCGCCCATGTACCAGGAACCGCCCTCCGGGTAGACGGTGTAGGAGGCGACCTCGGCCACGTGCGCGGTCCACTCCCGTTCCGCGGCCTCCGCGGGCTCGGTGGTGCACACACTCTCCGCCTCGAGGTGGGCGATGTAGTCCGAGACCCACTCCACGTGCTGTTCGATCGACAGCAGCACGTTGCCCAGGACCGACGGGCTCCCGGGGCCGGTGAGCATGAACAGGTTGGGGAACCCGGACGTGGCCACCCCGAGGTAGGTCAGCGGACCCTCCTCCCAGCGGTCGGCCAGCCGCACGCCGTCGCGCCCCCGCAGGTCCATGCACAGGTACGGGCCGGTGATCGCGTCGAACCCGGTGGCCATCACGACCACGTCCGCCGCGTGCTCGGCACCGCCCGCCACGATCCCCGTGCGGGTGAATCCCTCGACGGGCCGCTCGCGCACCGACACCAGGCTCACGTCGTCGCGGTTGAAGGCGGCGTGGTATCCGGACTCCACACAGATGCGCTTGCTGCCGAGGGGATGGTCGTCCGGGCAGAGCAGATCGGCGGTCTCCGGGTCCTCGACGGTCTCCCGGACGCGATCGCGCACGTAGTCGGCCATGACGTCGTTGGTGGTGCGGTTGACGAGCGCGTCGCCGAAGGAGGCCAGGAACGCCAGACCGCCCATCTGCCAGCGTTCGTCCAGTTCGGCGCGGCGCTGCTGTTCGTCCAGCCCCTCGGCGGTCTCCGGTGCGGGAGGGTAGGGAAGGCCGCCTGCGTTCTCTCGGGCGGCCTGGCGCACTCGCGGGTAGTCGGCGCGCAGCTCGTCGAACTCGCCCTCGGCGTAGCGGCGGTTGCGGGACGGCACCGCGTAGTTGGCGGTGCGCTGCAGCACGGTCGTATGAGCGGCCCGGCGCGCCACCTCGGGCACGAGCTGGATGCCCGTGGAACCGGTGCCCACGACCACCACGCGCTTGCCCTCCAGGTCCACGCCGTCCTCGGGCTAGCGGGAGGTGTGCAGCACGGTTCCCTCGAACTCCTCGGAACCGGGGAGGTCGGGGGTCTGCGGCGCGGACAGGCAACCCACGGCCGTGACCAGGTACCGCGCCTCGTACCGGTCGCCGCCGTCGGTGGTCACGCTCCACACCTGCGCGGCGTCGTCGAAGTGGGCGGACTCCACCCGGGTTCCGAAGGTGATGTCGCGGTACAGGTCGAAGCGTTCGGCGACGTGTTCGGCGTAGGCCAGGATCTCCGGCTGGGAGGCGTAGCGTTCGCTCCACGTCCACTCCGCCTGGAGGTCCTCGTCGAAGGAGTAGGAGTAGAAGAGGGACTCCGCGTCGCAGCGTGCACCCGGGTAGCGGTTCCAGTACCAGGTGCCGCCGACGCCGTGGCCGGCCTCGAGGACGCGGACGCTGAGTCCGACACGGTCGCGGAGGCGGTGGAGGGCGTACAGTCCGGCGAAACCGGCGCCGACGACGACGGCGTCGAGACGGGGAACGTGCGGCACGGGGGAGATCCTTCCAAACCCTGGGGGCGGTGCTGGGGGCGGGGCGGCAGTCACGGTACCGGTCCGTGCCGGACTGGGCCCGGGTGCCCCCGGGGATCCGCGCCGGAAGGGGGTTTCCGGGGGCGGGTGTCGGTCCGGGCGTCCGGTGCCGGCCCCCGGACATGGCCCGCATCGACCACTGCTTCCGGCACATGCGGTCAACGGACGGGGAAGGGGACGGCGTTTCGGAGCTGCCTTAGCCTGGAGCCGTGTCACGACCCAGCCCTCAGCGCCCCGAGCGCTCTCGGCGCCATGAGCCCGACCCGCGCAAACGACGTTCCCGCCGTGCCATGGAGGGCGCCCTCCTCGAACTCGTGGCCGAGCGCGACCTGTCCCGGCTCTCGGTCTCCGACGTGACCCGCCGGGCCCGTGTGCACCGTACGACGTTCTACGAGCACTACACGGACGTGCACGACGTGGCGGCCTCGGCGTGCACGCAGATGTTCGACGAGCTGGTCGACGCCACCCCCGTGTTCCGGATCGGTCAGGGAAGCGCCGGCGCGGACGAGGCCGGCGTGGGAGCCGCCGAACGCGGGCACGCGGAACTCACCGCGGTCTTCGAGCACATCGCCGGGCACGCCGAGCTGTACCGCGCGCTGCTGGGCCCCGAGGGCAGCGCCCGCGTCATCGATCACCTGCTGCGGCGCATCAACGTCGCCGTGCACGTCAACCGGGTCGGTACGGCCGCCACCACGCACGCGGACGACCCGGAGGAGACTCCGCCCGATCCTGCGGCGGCTCTGCTGTCCGGCGCGCTCATGGGAGTGATCACGGACTGGCTGCGGCGCGGGTGCGAGGGCACGCCGGAGGAGCTGAGCGCCGCGGTGGCCGAACACTTCGAAGGGGCCGTCGCCCGCCCCGCCTGAGCCGATCGGGCCGGAACGGGCCGGGTCAGGGGGTGTGGTCGACGGCCCAGGAGCCGAGCAGCTCCACCATCCGGTCGCCGCCCGCGTCGTGCAGCAGCTCGTGCCGGCCGCCCTCGACCAGGTTCATCGTCTTGTCCTCGGCGGGGATCCGCTCCACCAGGCGCACGCTCATCCGCGGGTCCGTCGAGGTGTCCCGCGTCCCGTGCACCACCAGGGACGGTGTGTGCCACCGGTCCACCCGGCGCCACAGCCGCGAGGCGGTCTCCAACGTCGTCACACCCGTGCGCATCGGCACCTTGCCCACGTACAGCAGGGGCTCGCGTTCGGCCGCGCGCAGCGCCACCCGTTTACGGGCCGGGTCGGAGGCGGGCTCCCGGCGGACCGGGACGGGCACGTGCGGCACCACCCGCGAGACCAGGTCGGCGCTCACCCGCACCGCGCCGGGCGCGCGGGGCACGATCGCGGGGCCGGTCATCATGATCCCGTGCACGCCCTCGGGCGCACGCAGCATCGACCCGGCGCTCACGAGCCCGCCCAGCGAGTGCCCGAAAAGCAACACCGGCAGCCCGCGTGCCAACATCCTTGCGCGTACACTCCCGTGCTCGCGCACCGCCTCGCACACGTCCGTCACACCCCGCCGACCGGGGGAGCGCCCGTGTCCGCGCAGGTCCATCGCCCATACCTCGAAGCCCAGTCCCACCAGGTGCGGGATCAGGCCGTGGTACCGGTGCACGTACCGTTCGCCGTACTCCCCGAACCCGTGCTGGAACTGCACCAGCGCCCGCGGTTCCGACTGCGGTGACCACAGCTGGACCACGGACCCGCCGGGGGCCGTGGTCGTCGAGGTGGGCGCGAAGTCCTCGGGGGTTCCGGTCACCGCCGGGCCTCCCTTCCCGCGTGGTGCGGGCGGCCCGTGTGGGTCCTGGTGTCCAAGGCTGCTCCCGGGGGTCTTCAAAGGTCAGCGGATCGGTTCCAGCGGGTGGCTCGTCAGCGGCTCCAGCTGAGCCGCACCCCCAGAAGAGTAGAGCGTGACCCCCGCGTCGTCGGGCTCGGGGTGGGCGAGCGCGGTCCCGGTGAGGGAACCGCCGTCGACGAAGACCGCCAACGAAGGCTCCTCCACTTACTCGCTCACCCCTCCTCCGGTTCACTCACAGTCCCCGCTCCTCCGCGGCGAGCTCCCGGGCCGCCGCGTCCCGCGCCTCCTGCGGGGAGTCGGCCGCCAGCGCCGCCCGGGCGGCCCGCCCGAACGCCTCCCGCGTGTGCTCGGCCAGCACCGACCCCACCGGGGCCAGGGCCGCGGCCGACATCGACAGGCTGCTCACCCCGGCACCGGCCAGCACCCCGGCCAGGCGCGGGTCCGCGGCCGCCTCACCGCACACCCCCACCGGGACACCGTGCTCCTGCCCCGCCCGCGCCAGCTCGGCCACCAGCCGCAGCAGCGCCGGCTGCCACGGGTCGTTCAACTCGGCCAGGGCCCCGCTCAACCGGTCGGCGGCGAACGTGTACTGGGCCAGGTCGTTGGTGCCCACACTCACGAAGTCCACCGCCCGCACCAGCGCGGGCCCGGTCAGCGCCGCCGCGGGCGTCTCCACCATCACCCCGACCCGCTCCAGCCCGGCAGCGCGTGCCCGCTCGGCGAACCAGCGTGCCTCCGCGGCCGTGGCCACCATCGGCGCCATCACGCTCACTCGTGCCCCGGTGTCGGCGGCCGCACCGGCGATCGCCGACAGCTGGCGGTCCAACAGTCCGGGGCGGTCGAAGGCCACCCGCAGCCCGCGTACGCCCAGGGCCGGATTGGGTTCGTCGCCCATCGACAGGAACGGCAGGGGTTTGTCGGCGCCAGCGTCGAGCGTCCGCACGACCACGGGCAGCCCGGACAGCGGTTCCAGCACCGCGCGGTAGGCCTCGCGCTGGGCCGCCTCGGAGGGTTCGGTCCGCGCATCGAGAAAGCAGAACTCGGTCCGGAACAGCCCCACGCCCTCGGCACCGCCTTCCATCGCGGCCCGGGCGTCGGCCGGCGACCCCACGTTGGCCAGCACCGGAACCGGGTGCCCGTCGTGGGTGCGCCCTGTCCCGTCCCAGGCCACCTCTGCCACGGCGGCGGCCCGAGCGGGCACAGCCTCCGCGTGCAGCGTGACCTCCCCGGTCGTGCCGTCCACGTCCGCGCCCCCGGCCGGGTGCTCCAGCAGGCCGCGGGTCGCGACCACCGCGGGGATGCCCAGAGCCCGGGCGAGTACGGCGGTGTGCCCGGTCGGGCCGCCCCCCTCCGTGGCCAGCGCCAGTACGAGGGAGGGGTCCAGGTCGGCGGTGTCGGCCGGGGCCAGGTCGCGGGCCAGCAGCACACACGGCCCGTCCAGGTCGGGCACACCGGGTGGGACGGTGCCGCGCAGGCGGGCCACGATCCGGTCGCGCACATCGAGCACGTCGCGTGCCCGTTCGGCCATGAGCCCGCCTGCGGCGCCCAGCATCTCTGCGAACTCGCCCGCGGCCTCGTGCACGGCGCGCTCGGCGGGCAGGCGGCGTTCGGAGACCAGGGCCTCGGCGCGGGAGGTCAGCGACGGATCAGCGGCCATCTCGGCTGTGGCGGCCAGCACCGCGGCGGCCTCGTCGGTGGTCGCGGTGCGCTCGCGCAACGAGTCGGAGACCTCCTGTGCAGCCGGTGCGATGCGCGCCGCCTCGGCAGCGGGGTCGTCGGGGGGCGGTCCGACGGCCGGTTCGGGCGGGCGTTCGGTGACGCGGACCGTCGGTCCCGCCGCTGTTCCGGGGCTCACCCCGACCCCGCGCAGCAGTGGGGTCGGGTGGGGGAGCGAACCGGTCGCCATGGTGCCTCCGCGTTTTCCGGGCGTTCACAGACCCTTGACAATATGGCAACAGCGGGCAAAATCAGTCAATACCAAACCGGACAACGGAGGGAACCGGGCATGTACGGGGCCGAGCGCCGACAGCTGTTGGCGCAGAAGGCACGCCAGGACGGACGGGTCGACGTCTCGTCGGCCTCCGATGAACTGGCCGTGGCGCCGGAGACGATCCGGCGCGACCTCGGGGTGCTCGAACGCCAGGGTGTGGTGCGCCGGGTCTACGGAGGCGCGATCCCCGTCGAACGCCTGGACTTCGAACCCAGCGTCACCCTGCGCGACCGCACCAACGAGAACCAGAAGGAACGCATCGCTCGCACGGCCGCCCGGCATCTGCCCGAGCGTGGAACCGTGCTCCTCGACGGCGGTACGACCACCGCCCGGCTGGCCGCGCTGGTGCCCGAAGGGGCCGAACTCACCGTCGTCACCAACTCCCTGCCCGTCGCACAGCAGCTCGTCGGCCGCCGCGACTGCGAACTCCACATCCTCGGCGGACGGGTCCGTGGCACCACCCTGACCTCGGTCGGGTCCTGGCCCCAGGACGTCCTGGACGGCCTCACCGTCGACGTCGGGTTCTTCGGCACCAACGGGTTCTCCGCCGACCGCGGCTGCACCACCCCCGATCCCGCCGAGTCCGCCGTCAAGGCCGCCATGGTGCGCGCCTGCCGCCGCAGGGTCCTGCTCGCCGACCACACCAAGTACGGCGACGACCGCTTCAGCCGCTTCGCCCACCTGGACGAGATGGACGCGGTCGTCACCGACGAGGGACTGGACGAGCAGGCCCGCGAGGCCCTCGCCGGAACCGAGACGGACGTGGTGATCGCGTGATCGCCACCGTCACCCCCAACCCCAGCCTGGACCGCACGGTCGCGGTGCACACCCTGCACCGCGGAGAGGTCCACCGCGCTCGGGCCCGCCTCGACCCCGGAGGCAAGGGCGTCAACGTCGCCCGGGTCCTGGCAGCCGCCGGACACCCCACCACCGCCCTGCTGCCCAGTGGCGGTCCGGAGGGCGCACATCTGGGAGCCCTGCTGCGGCGGGAACAGGTACCGGTCGCAGAGGTTCCCGTACGCGGCGCCACCCGCAGCAACCTCACCGTGGTCGAGGCGGACGGCACCACCACCAAACTCAACGAACCCGGGGCCGCCCTCGACCCGGCGGAAGCCCGGGAACTGTCCGAACGCGCCGCGCGCCTGGCCGAGGGCGCCGACTGGCTCGCCACCTGCGGGAGCCTGCCCGCCGACGCGCCCGAAGGGCTGCACGCCGACCTGGTTGAGGCCGGACGCCGGGCGGGCGCCCGCACGGCCGTGGACACCTCAGGCCCTGCACTGGAACGTGCCGTCCAGGTCCGCCCCGACCTGGTCAAACCCAATCACGACGAACTCGCCGCGCTGGTCGGGCACCCGCTTCCCACGCTCGGTTCCGTGCTCGAGGTCGTGCACCGCCTGCGCGAGCGCGGCGTGGGGGCGGCGCTGGTCAGCCTCGGAGCCGACGGGGCCCTCCTGGTCGAGGAGGCCGGCGCCTGGCACGCCCACGGCCCCGCACCTGCGGTTCTGAGTACCGTGGGCGCCGGTGACGCCCTGCTCGCAGGGTTCCTCGGCGCCGGAGGCAGCGGCCCTCAGGCCCTGCGCTCGGCCGTGGCCCACGGCACCGCAGCTGTCGGCCTCCCGGGCAGCCGTATGCCCGCCCCCCACGACCTGCACCCCGAGACCGTGCACGTCACCACCGTCGACACCGCCCTCACCCTCACCGGAGCTGCACCATGACCGAACTCGTCACCACCGACCTGGTCGACCTCGACCTCGCCCCCACCGACCGGCGCGCCGTGGTGCGCTCCCTGAGCGAACGCCTGAACGCGGCCGGCCGGGTCACCGACCTCGAACAGTTCGTCGCCGACGTCGAGGCCCGCGAGGCCCAGATGGCCACCGGCCTGCCCGGCGGCATCGGCATCCCGCACTGCCGCTCGGAGGCCGTCACCGTCCCCACGGTCGCCGTCGGCCGCAGCGCCGGCGGTGTGGACTTCGGCGCCGACGACGGGCCTGCCCACCTGATCTTCCTCATCGCTGCGCCCGAGGGGGGCGACACCGACCACATGACCGTGCTGGCTTCCCTCGCACGCCTGCTCATGCGCGCGGAGTTCACCGAGACCCTCCACAACGCCACCGACCCGGCCGCCGTGGCCGAGTACGTGCGCACGGAGGTGACCCCGTGAAGATCGTCGCCGTCACCTCCTGCCCCACCGGGATCGCCCACACCTACATGGCCGCCGAGGCGCTCGAACAGGCCGGGCGCGCCGCCGGGCACGAGGTCTCCGTCGAGACCCAGGGGTCGGCCGGTACCTCGGCCCTGTCCGACGAGCGCATCGCCGAGGCCGACGCCGCAGTGTTCGCAGCGGACGTCGGTGTGCAGGGGCGCGAGCGCTTCGAGGGCAAGCCCTGCGTGGAGGCCACCGTCAAACAGGCCGTGAACGATGCCGCCGGGCTTCTGGAGCAGGCCGTCGCCGCCGCCGAACAGCAGGGGGCCGAGGACGGCGAGGCCGCGCCCACCGAGGGGCAGGCCGGTTCCGGGGCCGCCGCGGAGGAGCCCGTGGCCGAAGCCGCGGGTTCCGGCTCCGCGACCGCCGGAACCGCCCCCGCAGGGTCGGCCGCGCCGGGCGACGGTGCCCCCGCGCCCGAGACCAAGGTGACCGGTACCGGCGGGTTCGGCAGCAACCTCAAGCAGTGGCTCATGACCGGGGTCAGCTACGTGATCCCGTTCGTGGCCGCCGGCGGACTGCTCATGGCGCTCAGCTACGCGCTCGGCGGTTACGACATCACCGAGGCGCCGCCGGTCACCGAGCACTTCGACGTCCTCAGCCTCACCAGCTGGGCCGCCCTGGCCAACCAGATCGGAACCCTGGCGATGGACTTCCTCGTCCCGGTCCTGGCGGGCTTCATCGCCTTCGCCATGGCCGACCGGGCCGCCCTCGCCCCAGGGTTCGTCGGCGGGGCCGCTGCCGTGGCCGTGGAGGCCGGGTTCCTCGGCGGCCTGCTCGCGGGCCTGCTCGCCGGTGGCGTCGTGGCCGGGCTCCGCCGCGTCCCCGTGCCCCGTGCGGTGGCCGGGGTGATGCCGGTCCTGGTACTGCCCCTGATCGGATCCGCGGTGGTCGGGACCCTGGTCTTCGTGGTCGTGGGCGAACCCATCGCCGTGGCCATGCAGGCCATCACCGCCTGGCTCAACGGCCTGACCGGTACGAACGCGATCCTGCTCGGTGCGCTCATCGGCGCGATGATGGCCTTCGACATGGGCGGGCCCGTCAACAAGGTCGCCTACACGTTCGCGGTCGGCGGGCTCACCACCGGCAGCGAGACCGCATTCGCGATCATGGCCGCCGCGATGGCCGCGGGTATGACCCCGCCGATCGCGCTGGCGCTGGCCACCAAGATCAAGCGGAACCTGTTCAGCCCCGCCGAGCACGCCAGTGCACGGCCCGCCTGGCTGCTGGGGGCCTCCTTCATCACCGAGGGCGTGATCCCCTTCGCCGCTGTCGACCCGCTGCGCGTCATCCCCTCGATCGTCCTGGGCTCGGCCACCGCCGGCGCCCTGGCCATCGGTTTCGGCAGCACCCTCATGGCCCCGCATGGGGGCGTGTTCGTGCTGCCCCTGGTCGGCGGGCCGTTGCTGTACCTGGTCGCGGTCCTCATCGGGATCGCGGTCTCCACCGCCGCCGTGCTGCTGGCCAAGAGCATCGGCCGCGGCGAGCGCACTCCGGCCGAAGCGCCTGTCACGGCCGCTGCCTGACCCCGATCCCGGCCTTCTGGCCCTCCGATCCTCCAGAGACCGACTCACCGACGTCCCGATGTAAGGAACCACCGTGTACCGACGCGTCACCATCGCCTCCCCCGTGGGGCTGCACGCCCGTCCCGCCTCGCTGCTGGCCAAGGCCGCCGCGGACCACCAGGGCGCCGTCAAGCTGGCCAAGGTCGTCGACGGCGAGGCCGGGACCCCGGTCGACGCCGGCAGTGTCCTGGCCCTGATGTCGCTGGGAGCCGCCCACGGCGACGAGGTCGAACTGACGGCCGACGACGAACAGATCCTGAGCGAGCTCGCCGAACTCCTCGAGGACGAACACGAAGGCAGCCCGGCTCATTGACGGCTGCACGGGTGCGTCCCTCGGCAGGGCCTCGCCCTGTGGGAGCTCGGCATCGACGGAGATCCCGCCTGGCCGGGGGCCGGGCCTCTTCCCGGGGGCCTGGGCCGTGTTCGAGCCGCATCCCGGGTGGGCCGTGGCGTGCCCCGAGGGCTCGCGTCCGTGACCAGGGCGCGGGCAGGCATGGCCCTGGACGTCCACAGACATGCACCTGTGGTTGGGCCGTGTGCTCTTCCGCTCAGGGGCCGCTCGCGGCGCCCGTTCCCTGCACACCACCCCCGACACAACTGGATGAACGACCCCGAGAACTCGTGTACCTGACCCCCAGGAGGACACTGTGAACACCCCCGACCAGCCACACCGCATCGGACGGCGCCTCTTCATCGGAGGGACGGGCGCAGCGGTCGGCGCCGGACTGTTCGCCGCGGGCTTCGCACCCGCGGGCCGTCCGGCCGCTGCGGACCCGACGCCCCGCTGGCGCCCCCTGGTGCACTTCACCCCCGAACGCAACTGGATGAACGACCCCAACGGGCTCGTGCACCTCGACGGCGAGTTCCACCAGTTCTTCCAGTACAACCCGGGAGGCAAGGACCACGCCGACATGCACTGGGGCCACTCGGTCAGCACCGACCTCGTGCACTGGGAAGAGCGCCCGGTCGCCCTGGAACCCGACGAACTCGGCGAGGTCTACTCCGGCGGTGCCGTGGTCGACCACGACGACGACAGCGGGTTCTTCGACGGGGGACCCGGCCTGATCGCCTTCTACACCAGCGCCGGCGACGAGCAGGTCCAGAGCCTGGCCCACAGCGACGACAGCGGCCGCAGCTGGACCATGTACGAGGGCAACCCGGTCATCGGCAACCCCGGGATCGAGGACTTCCGTGACCCCAAGGTTGTGTGGCACGCAGATTCCGGCGCGTGGGTGCTCATGCTTGCCGCCGACGACCGGATCCTCTTCTACCGCTCCTCCGACCTGCGTGAATGGGAGGAGGTCAGTGGCTTCGGCCCGGGACACGGTGCGCACGGGGGTGTGTGGGAGTGCCCGGAACTGTTCGAGCTGCCGGTGGACGGCGACGACCGGAACACCCGCTGGGTCCTGGTCGTCAGCATCAACCCCGGCGGACCGGCCGGGGGATCGGCCGTCCAGTACTTCGTCGGCGACTTCGATGGATGGGGGTTCACCCCGCACGACCCTCCCGAGCAGACCCTGTGGGCCGACGGGGGATCCGACTTCTACGCCGTGCAGTCGTGGTCGGACGTGCCCGAGGAGGACGGGCGCCGCATGTGGACCGGGTGGATGAGCAACTGGGACTATGCGGAGGACGTGCCCACCGACCCCTGGCGCGGTGCCATGTCCCTGCCCCGCGAGGTCGGTCTCACCGAGACCGCGGACGGCATCCGCCTCACCCAGATGCCGGTCGCCGAGATCGAGGGCGCCCGCACCGGACACGAGCACTGGGAGGGCGAGCTCGTCGAGGACGGTGAGGGTCCGGCCTTCACCGGCACCAGCCTCGACGTGGAGCTGGAGGCCGACCCCGGTTCGGCGTCGGTCGTCGGGCTCGAGGTCCTGACCGGCCAGGACTGCCGCACGCTGGTCGGCGTGGACCTGGACGCCGGTGAGCTCTTCGTCGACCGCACCGAACACGGATCGGTCGAGGTCACCGAGGGGTTCCGGGCCCGTCACACCATGCGGCTGGAGGACGGCGACGGGCCGGTGCGCCTGCGGGTGGTGGTGGACCGTTCCACCGTGGAGGTCTTCGGCGGTCGTGGCCAGGCGGTCATCACCGACCTCGTGCTGCCGGACGCCGACGCCGACGCGCTGCGACCCTACGCCGAGGGCGGCACCGCGCACGTGACCTCGCTGGACGTACACGGACTGGGCTGAGCCCGCTCGCGTCCCGATCCGCGTGCGTGTGCTCCGCGCGCGCTTCCAGTCCGGGAACGAACGGTTCGGGGGTCGCTACTGCGTTCCCAGCGCGAGCTGGATCGGGTGTAGCGGCCCCGGACCGGATCCGGGCCCGACCCCCCGCGCGGCAGGCGATGGAGCTTCTTGCCAGTTGGGTCCACACATCGACCGAGGGAGCCACTTTCGACCGCCGGTTCGTCTGAGCGGGTTCCGGGCCCTGTGGGTGGGATCTGGGAGTCGGGGCTTGTGGTTGGGGTGGGTGGTGTTCGTCGTCGGGTCGAGCGTAGCCCGGCCGGGGCCTCCCGCAACCCGCGTCGGCGCCACCCCCTGTTCGTTGGTCTGGGTGGGGGTGTGTCGGAGTTCTGCGGGGTTGGGGCCGGCGCCTCGGGGTGTGCGGTCCGCCCCTTTCCCGGGCTGGACCGCTCTCGCCGACGAACACCCTCCGGCCCGCCCCGCAACCGAAAAGGTGTGGGGTCCAAAAGCAGACCCCCTGGGGTGGGCCCGTTGCGACCAACGCTTGCGGCGTGCGGGCGGCGGCTCGCTCCTGCGACGGCGAACTACTCGGCCCCGCGCGCTCCCGGCAGAGCATTGAGTGTCGGGGGCGCGTGGGTGTGTGGACGGCCTCCGGGCCCCGCTGCCGACCGGGGCCTGGCCGGCTCCTCCGACTGAGTCGGAGCCACACCTTGCCCCGGCCCGTCGGCC
>NZ_ANBF01000050.1:0-9418 GCF_000341025.1 Nocardiopsis salina YIM 90010
CTCCCCGACACTCACCATGATCCCCAGTAGATCTTGCTACCAGAGCAAGGTTCAGCGCCGATATTGGCTCTGGTAGCAAGATCCCCGACGCCGTCAGGGGTGCCAAGGGATGGTCAGGCGTTGAGCCCCTCGAGCTCGAAGATCTCCGCGAGCCCCTGGTAGGAGTTCAACCGCGCCTGCGGGTCGTAGATCATCGTCGAGATCATGAGCTCGTCCACGCCCGTGCGCGCGACGAAGTCCTCGATCTGCGGCTTCACGGTCTCCTTCGACCCCACGAACGAGTACCGCAGCATCGAGTCCAGCTGCTCCTTCTCACCCGGACGCCACTTGGTGTCCAGGCTCGACGGTTCCACCGGCGGCGCCAGCAGGCCGCGGGCGCCGCGCAGGGTTCCGAGGAAGGCCGTCTGCATCGTGGTGAACAGCTTGCGGGCCTCGGCGTCGGTGTCGGCGACGAACACGTTCACACCCGCCATGGAGTAGGGCTTCGGCGCCTGCTCCGAGGGCTGGAACGTCGCGTTGTAGACCCGCAGCGCCTCGTGCAGCGCCTGCGGGGCGAAGTGCGAGGCGAACGCGTACGGCAGCCCGAGCTGGGCGGCCAACTGCGCGCCGAACAGGCTCGAACCCAGGATCCACAGCGGCACCCGCAGGCCCTCGCCCGGGACCGCGCGCACCGGCTGGCCGGGGACGGAGGGCTCGAAGTAGGCCTGCAGCTCCTGCACGTCGGACGGGAAGCTGGCCGAGGCGCTCTGGTCACGGCGCAGTGCCCGCATCGTGCGCGGGTCGGTGCCCGGCGCGCGGCCCAGGCCGAGGTCGACACGTCCCGGGTAGAGGGACTCCAGGGTTCCGAACTGCTCGGCGACCACGAGCGGGGCGTGGTTGGGCAGCATGATCCCGCCCGACCCGATGCGGATCGTGGACGTGCCCTCGGCGACGAACCCGAGCGCGACCGACGTGGCGGCGGTGGAGATGGCGCTCATGTTGTGGTGCTCGGAGAACCAGAAGCGCTTGTAACCCCAGCGCTCCAGGTTCTGCGCCAGGTCCCGGGCCGAGCGCAGGCTCTGGCCGGGCGTGGAGCCTTCGGAGACGGAGGCGTGTTCGAGCACGGACAGTGCGACATCGGACGGCATGTGGAGGCCCCTCCCGGACGGTGAAGTTCGATGTTCGACGAACATCGAACTACGACGGTACACTCGGGCCTCTGCACACACAAACGCCACGTCGGGTGCCCGCTGCCACACGGCAGGCGCCGTGAGGAGGAGGTCCGGGTTGGCCCCCAAGGCACACCGTCACCCCGACATCGACGACGTGGAACTGGTCACCGTGCTGTCCGCGTTGGCCGAGCCGACCCGGCTGCGGATCGTGCACATGCTGGCCGTGCACGGGTGCAGTCGCGAAGGCGCTCACGGCGGGCTCCTCGAGGGCGAGCGCGCGTGGAAGGACCTGGACCTGCCCATCGCGCAGTCCACGCTCAGCCACCACCTGCGGATCCTGCGCGAGGCCGGGCTGCTGCGCAACCGCACCGAGGGCACGCGCTGCTTCGTCTCCCTGCGCACCGACGAGCTCGATGAGCGCTTCCCCGGGCTGCTGCGCACGGTGCTGACCTGCAACGACCGCTGACTCGGGGTTCCTGCTGCGGTCGCGGGCGTAGTGTCCTTCGGCGTTCTCACGACAACCGTCGGTGCCCGGTGTCAAACTCTCCGTTATGGGTGTGGGTGTACTCGACGCTCACCCCTGTTCCCTGACACACAACCCTTCGACGGAGAGGGGCCCTGTGCCTTCACGCTCACACGAGATCCCCCTGCGCGTAGTGCAGAACCAGCCTGCTCTGGCCGCGTCCCTGCTCAGAGATGCCCTGGGGTACGAGGTACCCGACCACGACGAGGCGCTCAACACCCCACCGGCCCTGACCAACTGCGACCCCAAGGAGTGGAACGCCGACGGAGCCGTCGTCCTGCGAAAGGAAGGCAAAGCCGTCCTGGCCGTGGTGATCGAACGCCAGAACGGCCACGACAACGACAAACGCTTCAGCCGGCCCGCGTACCTCGCGACCCTGTACGGGCGTCTCGAATGTCCCGCGGTTCTCATCGTCCTGTGTCCGCACCAGATGGTGGACTGGTGCGGCGCACCCATCGAGGTCGGTCACCCGGGCTTCACGCTGACGCCCCTGGTGATCGGGCCGGAGCAGACACCAGTGGTGTCCGACCCCAGGCGTGCCCGAGAACTGCCGGAACTGGCCGTGCTTTCCGCGCACGCGCACGGCGACCGGGTTCCGGCCACGCTGGAGACAGTCCTGGAGGCGCTCGACTCCACTGCGCCCCGCAACCGACCGTTCTACTATGACTACGTGTTGGCCGGCCTCAACGAGGCGGCACGCAAGGAGCTGGAGGGCCTGATGTCTGTGGACACCTACGAGTGGCAGAGCGATTTCGCCCGGAAGTACGTAGGACTCGGCCGTGAGGAAGGCCGAGAGGAAGGTCGTGAAGAGGGCCGTGAGGCGGCGGCCGACATCATCCTGATGGTTCTGGGCCAGCGGGGTTTGGTGCCCACGGTTGAGCAGGAGGAGAGGATCCGCTCGTGCGCAGACCTCGAGGTCCTGCGTGATTGGGGCAAACGATCTGTCCAGGTCGAGACGGTCGACGGCCTCTTCGAGTGACCCTCACCCCCGACACGTGACGTCACCGGCGGGCACCGGGCGGGGCCGGTGCCCGTTCCGTGCGCTCAGGTCCCGGGTCTCAGGCCTCGACCGCGTCGCCCGTGGGGTCGTCCTTGACCGGCATGGTCAGGTGCGCGCCGCCGAGCGGGCGGCTGCTCCAGTCCACCAGGTGCCACCCCGAGTCCGGGTCGCCCTCGATCGCGACCAGGCCCGTGTTGGCCAGCGGGGTGCGCTCGATCATCTCCAGGTCGGCGCCGCGCACCCGGGCACTGGCCCACGACCGGATCGCCGCTCCGTGCGAGACCACCGCGACGTCGTCCCACCCGCGCGAGGCGACCTCGGCCAAGGACCGGTCGAAACGGCCCAGGAACGAATGCCCGTCCGGACCGCCCGGAACCCGGCGCTCCAGATCCCCGCGCGCCCACGCGAACACCGTCGCCAGGTAAGCGTGGTGGGCTTCCCGGTCCGAGGACATCTCCAGGTCACCGGCCTCGACCTCGCGGAACCCCTCCAGCACCATCGGGTCCAGACCGGAACTCCGCGCCAAGGGAGCGGCCGTGAGGCGGGTGCGTTCCAGGTTCGAGACCACGAGGGCGTCCACGGGCCTGTTTGCGAAAGCGCCGGGCAGCGCCGCCGCCTGCCGTTCGCCCAAGGTGGTCAGTGCGGGGCCGGGCGGGCCGGTGTCCAGCAGGCCGGCCACGTTCGAGGGTGTCTGTCCGTGTCGGAGGAGGAAAACGCGCATACCACCAGGCTCTCGCATCATGCCGACCGGCAGGTGAACGGCGGCCCGAGTGTGAGGCGGCTCGCGCCGGAGGGGCGGCGCTGGGGTCCACACCGTGACCACGTGGACATCATCAACAACGATCGCGTCCACATAGGCGGCGATGTCCCCAGGGTCGCTCGTGAAAACCACGGCACTGCGGTGTTTCGCGGCGGTCCATGCGACGAGAGCGTCCACCGCGTCCGGGCGCGGTTATTACGCCATGTCCGGCCTGCGCGTCGTGCCAGGTGTCCCAGGCATGATCCACGGGGTTTGTGGGCCCACCAGGAATGAGTGTTTCCCCCGAGCGCAGCCCCAGGTCTAACGTCGGCAGCAGTGAGGGAAAAGCCCTGCTGAACTGCGCTGATATCCATATCAGGGGACAGGAGTACGACCATGGCCGAGCACACCCTGCAGAACAAGGTCGCCGTCGTCGGAGGCGGCGAGAAGAACCTCGGCGGGCTGCTCTCGACCGAGTTCGCCCGGGCCGGCGCCCAGATCGTGGTGCACTACCACAACGACCGGGAAGCGGCCGAAGAGACGGTCCGGGCGGTGAAGGAGGAGGGCTCGCAAGCGGTCGCCGTCCAGGGCGACCTCACCGAGGTGCCCCAGGTCCGGCGGTTGTTCGACGAGGCGGTCGACACCTTCGGCGGGGTCGACGTCGCGGTGAACACGACCGGGATGGTGCTGCGCAAGCCGATCCTCGAAACCACCGAGGCCGAGTACGACCAGATGTTCGGCATCAACGCCAAGGCGGCCTACTTCTTCCTGCAGGAGGCCGGACGCAGGCTCAACGACCACGGCAAGATCGTCAGCCTGGGAACGTCCCTGCAGGCGGCGTTCACCGACGGCTACTCCACCTACGCCGGCGGCAAGGCCCCGCTGGAACACTTCACCCGCGCAGCCGCCAAGGAGTTCGCCGACCGCGGCATCTCGGTCAACACCGTGGCGCCCGGCCCCATGGACACCCCGTTCTTCTACCCGCAGGAGACGCCCGAACGGGTGCAGTTCCACCAGTCCCAGGGGTTGGGGGGACAGCTGACGCAGGTCGAGGACATCGTCCCGATCATCAAGCACCTGTGCACGGACGGCTGGTGGTTCACCGGTCAGACCCTGTTCCCCAACGGCGGGTACACGACCCGGTGAGTGCAGGGCCGGCCGGCGGCAGCCGGGCGCGAAGGTCCGTGTGAGGGCACGGCATGACGACATGAAGGGCAGGCCATGGGGCTCGACCTCAACAAACTGGAGCACCTCATCGCCGTCGCCGAAGAGGGCAGCTTCACCCGGGCCGCTTCGCGCCTGCACCTGACCCAGCAAGCGCTCTCGACCTCGATCCGCACGCTCGAACGCGAGGTGGGCGTGCAGTTGCTCGACCGCGGCAGCACAGGACTCACGGTGCTGCCCGCGGGCCGGGCCCTCATCGAGGACGCCCGGGTGCTGCGGGGGATGGCCCACCTGGCGGTCCGGCGAGCACGCCACATCGGCCGTGAGGAGTCCGAAGCCCTGCGCATCGGCCACACACCGGCCGTGACCGCCGACGAGATCAGCGTGCTGCTCGCCCGTGCCCGCCGGGCCCATCCCGACCTGGCCCCGCAGGTCAACCAGCGCTATCCGGACGAACTCGCGGAGCAGTTGCTGGCCGGCGACCTCGACGTGGGCCTGTGTCGAGCCATGCAGCCTCCCCGCGGTCTCACGCGCACGCTCCTCACCCGGCACCGGCTCCGGGTGGCCGTGGCAACCGACCACCACCTCGCCCACCACGGCACTGTCTCGCTCACCGACCTCTCGGACGAGAACATCATGGTCTGGGGGCGGCCCGGCCGTTCCGACTACACCGACCTGCTCATCCGGTACTGCCGCGATGCGGGATTCGAACCCCGTGTCGAGCGCAACCCGGTCCAGGGAACCCCGCCGGTGACGGCGGTGCTCGACACGGGCCTGGTCGCCTTCGTCACCTCGCCCCCGGGCCCTGCCGCGGACGGGGCCGTGCGGGTGCTCGAACTGGAACCCCCGCTCTTCGTGCCGCTGCACGCGCTCTGGCACGGGCACAGCAGTTCCGATGCTCGAGAGGCGTTCGTCTCGACGTTCACCGAGTGACACCGGATGTTCATGTCGGGGCGAAGGTGGGGCCGTGTCGGGTCCCGGGGCGGCGCCGGGGGTTCGAAAACGGCCCGGACATGACAGTGCCGGAGGCCGTCGTGCGGCCTCCGGCAGGTTCGAGGGAGTTCTTGCAGTTGTCGGGGGTGCGCGCCCTGCGGTGTGTGACCGGGGAGCCACGGGGGCCGCCGCGGGGCGTGGATGTGCGTTGTCGAGGTTCTGCCCTGGGGGTGAGAGGGGGTTTTCCGGGCTTCCGGGGCTTCTGGGGGCTTCTACTCGGGGGCGCGCAGGCCGGCCAGGAGGGCGCTCCATTCGGGGCCGGGGAACGACAGGTGGCCCTCGTGCGGGTGTTGCGAGTCACGGACCCCGATCCCCACGCCGGGTCTGGGAACCTGTTCCCGCCGGGGCGGGCCCGGGTCGCCCAGACGCTTGGCCTCCACACAGTTCTGCCCGGCACCGCTCAGGCTCGACTTGCGGAATTCGGGCGTTATCACGATTTGTCCCCCAGGAATTCGATGGCTCTCTCCAGAAACTCGATGGATTGGTTCGCGGTCAGACTCGCGCTGTGCGCCTCACGCCACATCGAGTCCATCCGGCGCATGTCGTCGCGTTCCTCGACGAAGACCAGCGAGGTCGGCGTCTCGGAGAAGCCGATGCTCGGGTCGGTGGGCTCGGGGAAGTCCATGAGCTGGAAACTCCCCAAGGTCGCCCCGTGCATCCCCGCCTCGAACGGCAACACGTGGATGTTCACCCTGGGGCGCCTGGCCATCTCGACCAAGTGCAGAAGCTGGTCGCACATCACCTCGGGGGAACCGGCGATGCGCCGCAGAGCCGACTCGTCCAGGACGGCCGCGTACTCCGGCGGATGCTCCCGCTCCAGGATCGCCTGGCGTTCGCGCCGTCCGTCCATGTGGCGGGCGATCTTGTCCTCGGTGAAGGCGCTCGTGCCGGTGAAGACCGCCCGCGTGTACTCGGAGGTCTGCAGCAGGCCCGGTACGACCTGGGACTCGTAGACCCGGATGAAGGACGACTCGACCTCGAAGGAGGGCAGGTCGCCACGGCCGTAGAGATCCTTGTACTGCGCCCACCAGCCGCGCTCGGCCGAGTCCTTGGACAGCTGCTGCACGGTCGCCCAGGTGTCGGCGTCGAAGTCGTACAGGCCGGCCAGCGCGTCGAGTTGGTCGCCTCGGATGCGCTTGAGTTCCGCGGTCTCGAGTTTGCCGAGTGTGGCCCTGGGGACACCCGTCTCCTTCGACACCGTTTCCAATGTTTTCCCGGATTCCTCACGAAGGTCGCGGAAGATGCGCGCCAGGCGGCGGCGACGGATCGTGGGGCTGAACGAGGGTTTCATGTCAGCAACCTAGCAACGTTCAATCAGAGATTCTCGTGAGATGTATTTTTTGGTGACCGCCATGTCACTTCTGCGAAGTTCGATGCGGTGTGCAAGGCGTTCGCCGGGCGTGGCCCGCCGTCCGGTACCGCGGTCGGGTTCGGTCGTACGGTCCTGGCCCGGGCGCTCTGGTTCAGTGTTGGAATACACGCGACTTCTCGGGCGAGCGGAAACGCATCGCCCCGATCTCCTCCCTGGAACGGGGGCTTTCGTTCGTTCTCCCCATGCACCGGCACCGGTGGGCGAGCGCCCTCCCCTGGCGCGTCCCGACCGGGCGGAGAGCACCGGGGCCGACGGCCCCCGTAGTGACGTCGGCCCCGGTGCTCGGAGCAGGCCGGGAACCCCTCTGCAACTCTTCCCGGCGCTGCCGACGGGCCGAGGCGCCGCGGAACTCCACGGCGCACACCGGCCCGGCGGGGCACGGCCCCGATGCTCCCCCAAGCACCGGGGCCACCCCTGGGTAAGGCCGTCACACCAGGACGAACCGACCGTGGCGGCCCGTCCGTCCCGTGTCCGGAGAACGTGCGAGGAACCGCTGCGTGCGGACACGGAGGTCTCCCTCGAGAACCCGGGAGGACGGGCGTCCGTTCCCGTCGTCCCCGGATCCGCCGTGTTCCGCTGCGGCACCACTTCTTCCCCGGCCCCGAGTGACGGCCTGGGTCATGGCCTCCCCATGGCGACTTTCGCCGCCCTGACCATTGTGGAGGGGGCCTCTTTCCCGCTTCGGCGCGACGCATCACGCCTTTAGTCCCCCGACATCAGCGGGAAAGAGGTCCCTTCCTCCGGGAACCCTGCCCCCCGTTCGAGAGGGGGTGTCGGCTTCCCGGCGCTCATATGTCTATCACACAGGAATTCGGTCTTCGAGCCCGTTCGGAAAACGTCCGATCGGGGGTCTGGACGTCGGATGCAATGGCAGTATTCCGGCACCATCGGCGTCTGGTGGCGCACCATGATCTGCCGGAACTCAGTCAATGCTAGCTCCGGCGGCGGGCGGGTGTGGAGCGTTTCTCAAAATCACCTCGACGTCGCTGTGACTCGCCCGTTTTCGAGGGTGATGTCTGCCCGTTCGTGTGGATTTGCGCCCGGCTCTCTGTATGCGGTGCCGCCGGGCTCGGTACGATCGCTGTGCCCCGGTCTTCCAGCCCGGCCGGGGCCGCCCCCGTACTCCCTGATGCTGGAGGCACCGCAAGTGGTCGATGTCGGTTCCGTCATGGGTGGCTACACCCTGGTGCGCGAGCTCGGTACAGGCGGGCTCGGGACGGTCTTCCTCGGCGAAGACCCCCACGGTGGTCTGGGCGCGGTCAAGGCTATGCACGCCAGGGACGCGGACTTCTCCTCGAGGAGGCGGAGGAACGGCTTCCTGAGGTGGCGGCGCCCGGGTCCCCGTACATGTCGGAGGGCCCCGCGCGCTGACGGGCACCGGCCGGGCCCGAGACCGGCCGCGCGGCAGGCGGTCCCGGTGTGGTCGCGGGTGTGCGGCCCGGGAACACGAAGCGGGCGCGAAGTGAGCAATACGTATCCGTCCATGAGGTTTGCGCGGGCCCAGGATCGGTACGTTCGCACACGCACTCCGGCACACCGACGCGCGGAAGAAGCCGACCCCCATGGCCCCTCCTGCCATACCCGCCCACCTCCGCATCGGTCCCCTCGAGCCCTCCGACCCCGCAAGAGTCGGCGGCCACCGGCTGGTCGGCCGCCTCGGCTCCGGGGCGATGGGCACCGTGTACGCGGCGCTGGCGCCGGACGGTTCGCGCCGCGCCCTCGAACTCGCCCACCGCGAGTGGGACCCGGCAGCGCAGGAACCACCGGTGCCCGACCCGGGCGCGCACCTGATGGGGGCGCGGGCGAGCGGTCGGTACGGGGGACGTCCGTGGGCCGCGCTCGAGCACGTTCCAGGGTCCGACCTGGCCACGTGGGTGGCGGAGCGCGGGGCGTTACCGGACGGAGCGCTGCTGTGCCTGGCCGCGGGGGTCGCCGACGCGCTGGCGCGGGTGCACGCCGTGGGCACGGTGCACGGCGACGTCGAACCGCGCACCGTGCTCATCACGCCCGGCGGTCCGCGGGTCAGGGACTTCGGGGTGGCCCGCCGCATCGACGACTCCGCACCCGCGCGGGTGGCGGGGGCGCCCGGGTGGTTGGCGCCCGAGCGGTATGCGGGGGCGCCGCCCGAGCCGGCCTCGGACGTGTTCGCTTGGGCGTGTGTGGTGGTGCTGGCGGCCACGGGGGTCGAGCCGTTCGGGGGTGAGGGGAGCCTCGCCGAGCTGGAGGAACGCGCCCGCCTGAACCGGGTGGAACTGTCCGGTGTGCCCGTCCCGTTGCGGCCGGTGCTGCGGCGGGCACTGTCGGTGGACCCGGGGGAGCGGCCGACGGCGCGGTCGGCCGCCCAGGTGTGCCTGCGGGCGCTGGAGCGGGGCGCGGCGGGCGTGGGGGAGCCGAGGGAACCGGGGGAACCGAGGGAGAGGCGCGGGGGGTTTCCGGCATCCGCGGAAGCCGATGGGACCGCACGGAGAGGCGGGGG
>NZ_ANBF01000050.1:9424-10505 GCF_000341025.1 Nocardiopsis salina YIM 90010
ATTCGGGCGCGGGCGGGACGGGAGATCTTCGTTCCGGTGCAGGCGGCGAAGGGGACGGTGCGCCCCGGGCGGGGGTGGTGGACAGGGAACACGGGGTGCCACGTGAGGTACCCCGTTCCGAATCGGATGGCGACCGGGGAAAGGCCGGGGTTCCCCGGGACGCGGAATCCGGTCGTCGGCGGTGGTTGAAGCGTGAACGGTCCTTTGCACCCGGGGGAGGACCGGGAACCGTTTTCGGAAAGGTCCGGTCCGAGCGCGGTCCCGGAGAATCCCCGGGAGAAAGGCGGGATCGGGTTCCGAAAACCGCCGGGACGAACGCCGGCCGGAACGCAGAGCATGCCGGGTCAGGGGCCGGTACCGGCGAGCGCGCCGACGACCGGGGCACTTCCCCCTTACGTCCGTTCCTCGACCGCCTGTGGCCCGCGGTTCCCGAAACCGACGACGATGACGCCTGGAACGCCGACCCGCCGCGCCGGTCCCGCCCTCCGCGGAGGTTCCTCGGCAGGCGGGTCGGAAGGAGGCCACGGGGCGCTGGCGGGGGCAGCGGGACGACGGGAGGGACCGCCGCAGTGGCCGCTTTCGTGGCCGGGGTGCTCGCGGCGTCGGCAGCGACCGCCGTCGGGGGCGCCCTGCTCCTCGACGCCCTCGGCCCGGACGAGCCCGAACACCAGCATCCCGGCGCCGTCGGGGAGGACCTGCTCGTGCGCGCCCGCGACACCGTGCTCGGCGCCGACACGTTCGAACTCACCGTGCTCACGCACGCCGGCAACGGGTCCGGGCCGCGCCAGAGCACGAGCACACGCGGACCCACCGTCTACGACCGGGTCCGGTACCAGGCCGGGCCGGAGGAGGTGCTGCGCTGGAACAGCACCGTCGGCGACGGCGGGCCCACGAGCGACCGGATGCGGTGGGACGGCCGGCTGCTGGACGCCGGCGGCACGTCGGTGGGCGGGGACCCCGCGTCCTGGGCGGAACCGCCCGACCCCGCTGAGGCCGACGCGCACACCCCCGAGGAGGTCGCGGCGCCGCTGCGGTCCGCGATCGAGGACGGCCGGGTGATCGGCCACCGGAAGGGGGGCGA
>NZ_ANBF01000051.1 GCF_000341025.1 Nocardiopsis salina YIM 90010
GGACGCGCTGTGGGTCGAGGGCGAGTTCGCCACCACAGACAACCCGGCCGCGGAACCGGCGGTGTTCACGCTGGTCACCACCGCCGAGGGGGTGCCGCTCGCGTTCTCGTGGGAGGAGCAGACCCACTTCCACCTGCGCCCGACGTCGTCGCGGCTGTCCCCCGAGGACCTGGGCACGGGCGAGGAGGAGTATCCGCAGTGGTGGCACACCGAGTACACGTTCGTCTCGTTCGACACGGAGGTGGACCTGCCCGTGCCCGACCCGGACGATGTGCAGGCGAGCGAGCACCCCGACAGCGGATAGGGCACACACCGCAGCACCGGGGACCTGCGGCCCGCGCGGGCGTGCCTGCGCGGGCGCTCGTCGAGACTTCACCGTGTGTTCGCGCACCCTTCGCCGGCGCCTGCCACCATCACAGGTGTTCGTACTCGCGGACGGACACCACCGGGGTGCCGGGCTGGGACGGAACCCGGCCACCTCGGTGCCTTCCCGCCACCGCCCTCCGGGCCGTGCGCGGGTCAGCCGCCGAGGATCACGCCCAGGTCGACCTCGGTGCCGATGAACATCGACCCGACCACCAGGATCAGCAGCCCCGGCAGCAGGGTCACCGCGGTCACCATCGTCACGCGCGGGTTCAGCCGCTGCGCCTTGCGCCGCATGTACTGCGCGTCCGCGCGGCGCATGTCCTGGCTGATGTCCACGAGAGTCTGGCTCAGCGGCGCACCCAGCTCCTCCGCCTGCTGGATCGCGGTGACGAACTTGCTCAACGCCTCGTTCCGGTTCCGGCGGCGCAGCATCTCGAACGCTTCCCGCCGCGACGTGCCCAGCTCCATCTGCTGCAGCGCCAGCTTGAACTCCTCCGAGAGCACCCCGGGCATGGAGTCGGCGACCCGCCCCACGGCAGCACGGAACGACATTCCGGCGCTGACCGTCACTGCGAGCACGTCCAGGAAGTCCGGCAACTGCGACTGGACCTTGTCGGCCCGCTCCTGCGCCTGCACGTACAGGTTCAGGTCGGTCATGAAGATGAACGCGAGCACCACCACGCCCAGGAACACCTGGCCGGCCAGCAGCATCAGCAGCCCCACACCCCCGTAGAGCACGATCTCCCCGGCCCGGCGCCGCACGTAACGCTCCACGGTGAGCCCGTCGGGACGCCCGGCCGCCTCGATACGCTCGGCCACCGCCCGGCGGCGGCGTTCACCGAAGGAGTTGAGCACCGACGGCGCCAGCGGCCCCCCGAGCGCCTCGGTGATCCGGTGCAGCACGAAGACCCCGTCCGAGTAACGCTGCGCACGAGGAGCGGCCCCGATCGTTGGCCCCTCCACCGTCACCTGCGTGCGCGAGAGCAGCAGGGTGACCGCGTAGGCGGCCAGCAACACCACACCCGCGGCGGCCGCGGCCAACCCCAGCGGCACCGCCACGGCGGAGAGCTGTGCCATCGACACCATGTTCCACCTGCCCCTACAGCTCGAACCGGGTGATCCGGTTGACCAGGACGAACCCCAGCGTGAACAGTGCCGCCACCACCAGCAGCACAGCGATCCCGGCCGGGGTGGTCGTCATGACGCGCATGATCCCGGGCTCGATCATGTTGATGAGGAAGACCGCACCCACCGACATCGCTCCCAGCGCCCACACCGTGCTCGTGGTCTCGCTCAGGGTCGTGCGCACCTCGCGCCGCGTCTCCTTGCGGTTCTCCAGGGTCGAGGAGATGTTGCGCAGCGCCGTGACCAGCGACCCGCCCGAACGCGAGGAGACCACCAGTGTCGCCAGCAGCACCCCCAGCTCGCGCGAGGGCATGCGTTGGCGCAGCTCCGCGACGGCCTCCTCGAAACTCGCGCCGAGCTTCATCGACTCGGCCATGCGCGCCAGCTCCTCTCCGGCCGGCCCGTCCAGCTCCTCGGCGGCCATCGCCACGGCGGTCGGCAGCGCCAACCCGGCCGAGGTCGCATTGCCCAGCACCCGCGCCAGGTCGGGCAGCTGCGCGGTGAACTCCTCCCGCCGCTTGGCCTCGGCCCGGTTGAGGTAGGAGAAGAACAGGAACGCGACGCCGGCCGCGGCCAGCAGCCCGAAGAACGGCGCCAGCACCTGCCACACCACCACGACCGCGAGCAGAGCCCCCACCGACAGCGCCACCACGAACGTGGACAGCCGCACGTCCGCGCCCGACCGTGCGATCCGCCGGTGCAGGCGCGCCCCCCACTGGGTGCGGAACAGCGCTACCTCCAGCCGGGCCATCGGTGTGGCGGCCTCCCGCTCGGCACGGTCCAGGGCACTGCGTTCGGCGATCATGCGCCGCTGCTGGGTGCCGGAGACCAGCTCCCACACCGCCCACAGCACCACGGCCAGCACCAGCACGACGGCGACGAGGATCGCCACCAGGCGCCAGTCGGCCAGTGTCTCCCAGTTCACCGGGGTTCCGTCCTTCCTACGGGGGATGCGGGGGATGCCAGCGCCGGAGGTCAGCCCGCAGGGCCTCCGGGCTCCTGCGGGGGCGGGGTGCCGGGCGGGTGGGTCCGGCCGGGGCCGCGCGGCACGTACCCGTCGCCGTCGGCGGCCTGCCCGAAAGCTTGCCCGGCGGCCTGCCCGGGCCCCTGCGGCGCCTCCCGCTCGGCGACCACACCGAAGGCAGCGGGCACCGCCTCGCCCACGTGGTAGATGCGCCCGGCGATGTGGCGCGGCAGCGGGGCGTGGCGGAAGGTCCCCTCCACGTTCCGGTTCGGCCCGATCGGCTCGGCCTCGAACCGCAACACCGTGTCCAGCCGGAACTCCTCGCGCCGCTTGGACGAGACCACCGCGATCTCCTCCACCCGCCGCGACCCGTCCGGCCACCGCCCCAGGTGCACGATCGCGTCGACGGCGTTGTTGATCTGGTCGCGCAGAGCGTCGTAGGGCACCAGCCCCTCGCCCATCGTCGCCAGCGTCTGCAACCGGTGGATCGCGTCGTCGGCGGAGTTGGCGTGCACCGTCACCAGCGACCCGTCGTGGCCGGTGTTCATCGCCTGCAGCATGTCGATGGTCTCGGGCCCGCGCACCTCACCGACGATGATGCGGTCCGGGCGCATCCGCAGGGCGTTGCGCACCAGGTCCCGGATCTGGATCGCGCCCTGCCCCTCGATGTTGGGCGGACGCGACTCCAGGCGCACCACGTGGTCCTGCATCAACTGCAGCTCCGCGGAGTCCTCGATGGTCACGATGCGCTCGTCGGGCGGCACGAACGCCGACAGGGCGTTCAGGAACGTCGTCTTGCCGCTGCCGGTCCCGCCCGAGACCACGACGTTGAACCGCGCCCGCACCATCGCCGCCAGCAGGATCCCCGTCGCCGAGTCCAGGCTGCCCATGCGCACCAGGTCCTCGATGGGGTAGGGCTTCGGGAACCGCCGGATCGTCAGCACCGGCCCCGACAGCGACAGCGGCGGGATGATGACGTTGACCCGCTCGCCGCTGGGCAGGCGGGCGTCGACCATGGGGGAGGACTCGTCCACGCGGCGGTTCACCATCGACACGATCCGGTCGATGGTCTGGTACAGCTGGTCCTCGCCGTTGAAGCTCGCGTCCACACGCTGCATGCGGCCGTCGCGTTCGATGAAGACGTTGTCGGGGCCGTTGACCATGATCTCGGTGACGGACTCGTCGGCCAGCAACGGCTCGAGCACCCCCAGACCCAGGGCCTCGTCCACGACCCGGCGGATCAGCACCGACCTCTCGCGTTCGGCCAGCACCGGGCCCTCGCGGGTGAGGATGTGCCCGACCACCTTCTCCAGGCGCACCCGGCGCTGGGCGAGGGTGAGGCGGGTGAGGTCCTCCAGGTTGATCTCGGCGAGCAGCCGGCGCCGCCA
>NZ_ANBF01000052.1 GCF_000341025.1 Nocardiopsis salina YIM 90010
GTGACACTGCCGCGGTCGGCACGCCCCTCCGAGGCGCGGTCCTCCTCCAGGCGGTCCTTGAGCCCCATCGTCATCCCCCTCGTTCGGTGTCGTCGGTGCGGGCGGCGCTGCCCGCGTGGCAGGTGCGCGTGCTCCGCCGGTCAGCGAGCCCGGCCCCGCCGGTGCCCCTACACATGCGGCATGTCCACCCTCCGCGTCAGCGACAGGTCGAAACCGGCCGAGGAGAACACGATCGGCAGCGAGTGCGAGACCTCCACGTAGAATCCGTCGGCGTCGTTGGTGCCGCTGGTGACGGTGGCGTCCTCCAACCACACCGGCAGGGCCTGGCGGGCGGTGGACTCGGCGCCCTCCAACTGCTGCGTGCCCGCCACCCGGGCGCCCGCGCGCGCCGCCGACTCCAGGCGTTCGACCGCGACGAAGGCGAAGAACGCCTCGAGCGCGACCACGACGACCACCAGCAGGATCGGGAAGACGACCGCGAACTCCAGCAGCGGCCCGCCCCGGTCGGAGTCCCGGCCGCGCCCACGCCACCGGGAGGGGCGGCGGGCGGCCCGGCGGTCAGAGGACGCACTCACGTGTCGTTCCCCCCTCCGGAACCGGCGTCCGCGGAGCCTGAGCCGGAGGCGTCCCCCGAGGTGCCGTCCCCGGTACCGCCGTCGGAACCCCCGCGCGGGTCGACCTCCTGGATCACCGCCGACTCCCCGGTCACGTCCCAGGGGCCGGCCGCGCCCGGCAGGAAGATCGGCATCGCCAGCGTCACCTGTGCGAAACGCCCGTCGTCGCCGCGGTCGACGATCTCGACGGTCATCATGTCCCCGTCGTCCCACGGGGGCCGGACCCGCTTGCGGGCCTCCTCGTCGATGCGTTCGGCGTCGTCGGGGGTGACGGCGGCCTGGCGGGCCGCCTCGGCGGAGGCATGGGAGGCGTACATCGAGGTGATCCCGACCAGCACCACCTGCCACACCAGCGCCAACGCGAGCATCAGGAACGGGACCACTGCGGCGAACTCGACGATCACCCCGCCGCGATCGGACCGCGGGACCCTGTTCCGGGACTCGTCGTGCTCAGCCACCGAACCCACCGGTCCCGTGCGTACCCGGGCCGCGGCCGTTGCCGGGGCGCCCGCCGCCGACGGAGGCGTCCAGGAATCCCGAGACGTCCCGCGTGGACGGCGACCCCGCCGCGGCCGGGGCACCGTCCGGGGGCGTGGGCGCCGACCCCTTGCCCGCGCCCGCCTGCGCGGCCTCGGGCGGGGTCGACAGCTCCAGCTCCGAGGCCGCCCGCGAGAACGCCTTGCGCAACCCCTCGTCGGTGACCTTGGTGGGGTCGCCGTTGTTCTCCCCCGGCTCCAGAGCCCGGTAGGAGGCGGGGATCGGGGTGCGCAACACCTGCGTCCCCAGCAGCTGGCGCAGGAAGTCGGGCTGGATCTCGTTCTTGCGGCTGTGCCGGGTCACCAGTGTGAACACGTCGCTCTGCGCGCGGATCTGCAACCGTTCCCACAGGGCCGTCAACCGCTGCGCCCCCCGGGTGGCGGGCACGTCCGGGGTGACGGTGACGACGGACCGGTCGGCCATCTCCACCGCCATCGCCGTGGCCTCGTTCATCGTGGACCCGCAGTCGACCAGCACCAGCTCGTACCGGGAGCGCAGCGCGGTCAGTACCCGGCGGGCGGCGCGTGCGGACACGTCCTCGCCGCGCTCACCGTGTTCGGGGGCGAGCAGCACGTGCGGTCCGCGCGGGTCGACGTACAGGGTCTCCGAGAGCATGCCAGGCGTGATCTCGTCGCCGGCCTCCACCAGGTCGCTGATGGAACGGCGGTGGCGCAGGTTCAAGAACGCCGGCAGGTCGCCGGTCTGCAGGTCCAGGTCGACCAGGCACACCACCCGGCCCTCGGCAGCGGCGGGCCCGGCCAGCTGTACCGCGCACGTGGTCGTGCCGACCCCGCCCTTGGCGCCGCTGACGGTCACCACCCGGCCGCGCACGCCCGAGACCGGCAGTTCCAGGGAGGCCGACTCCAGGTGGCGGCGCAGCGTGCGCGACCACTCGGCGGCCTTGGTCACCCGGGTCTCCAGCTCGGCGATCCCGGAGTCGGCCGGCAGCACCCCCCGGGCACCGGCCTCCATCGCCGCCGTGAAGGTGTCGGAGTCCATGGTCGTGGACACCAGCAGGACCGCGAGCTGCGGATGGCGGTGCGAGAGGTCCCGTATCGCGTCGAAGACCGGCGCCGGGCCCAGGTCCTGGTGTATGAGGACCACGTCGATCTCGGGGAACTCCCCGGCCGCCTCGATGAGGGTGGCCGTACTGCCCCGAGAGGCCACCAGGTCGGCGGTGGACAGTTCGTCGAAGCGCGCGGACAGCACCATCTCCGTCTCGGAGGTCGGCATGCCCGCCAGCACACGGAAGTTCACTGTTCACCCTCCTCGGCCGGCGCGGGCCGCTGGTCGCCGCCACCGCCGCCGGAGAACTGGTCGGAGAAGTCCTCGCTGCAGAACTCGGCGCCGCCCGGTTCGCCGCCCCCGTCCGCGCTGACCAGGGCCAGGCGGAGCTTGGTGGCGAAGTCCTCGGCGTAGGCCAGCTCCAGTGCGGAATCGGGTTCCAGGCGGAAGGTCACAGGGACCACACCCGTACTGCCGCCGTCGCCGTCCTCCTGCGGGCGCAGCTCCCCGATGTCGAGCACCTCGACCTCGGTCAGGACCCGCACCGCGCACGCGTCGCCGTGGCCGCCGGCCTGGAAGGTCCCGTAGATGTCCACGACCGAGCCGCGCTGCACCTTGCCCGCCACCCCGGTCTCGGCGTCGACCATGATCGCGATCTCGCGTTCGCCGGTGGTCAGGGTGGGCTGGGGCTGGACCATGCCCTGCTGCAGCAGCACGCCCTCCTCCAGGTGGGTGGCGGCGACGAGCTCCTGGTCGGCGGGGGTCTCGACCTCGGACAGGTCGCTGAGGAAGAGCTCCTCGTCGAAGTACATGCGAGGTACGCTCTCGGTCTCCACATGATCGGCGCCCACCGGTTGCCCGGCCTCGACCTCGGAGGACACGCGCAGCACGGTCGCGAACTCGCCGAGCTGGTCCTGCTGGCCGCGCAGGTACACGAAGGCGGAGGCGAACACGGCCACGGCGCCGATGGCGGCCACCACCATGAGCAGGACGCCGCGTCGCTGACGGGGGTTCATGAGGACTGCTCTTTCCGTTCAGGGGTCGTGTCGGGTGCTCTCAGGGGGTCGTGGGCGGGTCGTCGGGTCCGGGCCCGCGCGGGGTGCGGTCGGGCCGTGCCGCGGGGGTCCGCTCATGGGAGGGGCCCGGTGGCGGTGGGCGGGGCGCTCATCGGGGGTGGGTTCTGCGGGCCTCCGTCGCCGGTGGGTGTCCGGGGACCGGGTGGGCACGCAGGTCGGGCAGGGGCTCGGGCTCGGGTTCCGGGGGTGGTAGGGGAGCAGGACGTCCCGTGGGCTGTGCGCTCTCGAGGGCGGCGCCGTTGCGGGGGAGGCCCCCGCGTCGGGGTTCCCGGGTGCGGGCCGGTGCGGTGGTGTCGGCCCTGGTTCCCGGGCTCGGGTGTGCGGGCGGGGAAGGAGCGGGGGACGGTGGGGAGGCGGTGTGGGCCGGGGGCGGGTTTCCTGATGCCTTTCCGGACCGGGTTCCGTTCGGTGGGGCCCCGCCGTGGCCCGGAGCGGCGGAACCGTCGCGCGGCGGAGAGGAGGCCGGACGCGGCGGCATGGGCCGGGTGGCGTTGCCCGCGCAGAAGGGGCACGGCCTGGCGCGCACGGGTTCGCCGCACCACGCGCACAGGGCCGTGCGCAGCGAGCTCGCCGCGTAGGCCAGAGCCTGGGGATGGGCGCTCAGCGCCACGAACTCCACGTATTTCGACGTGCCCCAGTAGGTCGTCCCGAGCGGTTGGGCCGGCAGGCGCCGGGTGGCCACCGGTGCGATGGCCTGCGGAAGGTGCGCGTCGAAGACCCCTGTGATCCCCGGGTCCGGGGTCGAGCACAGCAGTTGGACCGGGCGCACCGGCTGGAAGGGCAGCGTGCGCGCGACCTCCGAGGGCTTGAGCCGGCCCAGACTGCGGCTGGGCGCGCAGTAGGCCAGGTAGGACACCGACGGGGCGAGCGAGCTCATCTGCTGGCGCAACGACACCGGGAACCCGGCCACTTGGGAGACGTTGCCGAGCCAGGCGCCCGCGAGCAGGTGTTTGGGAAGTTCGTCGCTGAGCGCGGCCACCATGCCGGGCGGAACGTAGGGCGCCAGGTAGGCGAGCTGGTCGGCCACGAGCGAGAGTGCCAGCGGCGACAGGTCGACCGCGACCCCGGCCACGTGGTCGTCCCTGGTGGCGCCGCGTGCGAAGTTGACGGCACGCTCGGGGGCCTCGGCCTGCCAGGACGGATAGAGGGCCACGACCTTCTGCCCGGCCTCGGACCGTGCACGGGCGAAGTCGACGAACGCGGCGCTGCGTTCGCCGATGCCGTCGCCGTGCATCGCGAACCGCTGCGCCCGGACCTCGCCCACGTGGCCCGTGCTGGGGATGTCCGCCAACAGGGCGACGGCCGTTGCCGACCGCGGAAGGGCTCTGGACACTGGGCAAGCTCCATCGGTTCTGCGCACTCGGGTGAGTCTTACGCGTCAGTCGGTCCCGTGGGTGATCGGGGTCGGGGACGGGCGGGGGTCGCTGTCACTCGCGGGCGCCACTCGGACGCATCGTAACCAATGTGTGCTGGGGCGCGGGAGGCCCCGTGAGGCCCGGTAAGGGAGGGAACGGGGTGAGTTGTGCACGGTGGTGCACACAGGGTGGTCCCCGGGGGCGGCGGGCGTTCCGGGGTCCGGGGGAGTCCCGACCAGGCAGCACTTGGTCGGACGTGTGCGTCGGGGGCGGAGGCGGCAGGCAGGGGAAGGTTCTCGGTTGGCCGGATGTGGCCACGGACGGTGGTCGATGTGGACAGCGGAGGGAATCGGTTGTTATCGGCCGGGACGCGGGGGTGGCGCGGAATATCGGTCACCTTCTCCACGATCCACGCAGCGCGCCCCGAACACCAGAGCCCGTCGGCGGCCTGTGGACAACCACGGCCCGGTGCGCTGCGGGTGCGGGCCGGGACACACGGCTCGTCCGGAACCCCGCCGGGCCGTGTGTCCCGGCTCGCACCGGGCGTTCCGTGTGATTGCCCGCTCCGAACCCGGGAACGTTCAGGGCCGAATTCGCGTCATATCGTGAGTAGTCACGTTCCCCCCGAGGAGATCAACGATGCGCAAGCAGAACCGCGCCGCCGCCGGTGCGGCGGCCTGGCAGGTCCTCCAGAACACCGGAGGACGGGTTTCGGTGTGGCAGCGGGCGCGCGCCGTGCCACGCATGCTCGGCGCAAAGCTGCGCGGACGCTACCCCCAGCTGGGCCACGGCAAGCTCCTGGCCATGCTCCTGATGGTCGGGTACATCATCTCGCCCATCGACTTCATCCCCGAGCTCTTCTTCTCGGTGTTCGGACTGGTCGACGACGTGGGTGTGGCCGTCTGGCTCACCACGATGCTGCTCGGCGAGAGCGAGCGCTACGTGGAGTGGGAGCGCGACGTCGCCGCGCAGCAGGCCACCCACACCGCGCACGCCGAGCAGGCGAACACCGGGCAGGCCCGGGCCGGCGCCGGCAACCAGGGCACAGAGGCCGCGGCGGCAAGCCCCCGCCGCTGACCGGGACCGGCGGGCCGCACCGGACCGAAGGCGTCGGAGGCCCGCGGCCGGGGCCGGGATGCGCCGCGCCACCTCGCCCTGCTCCCGGCGATTGCGGGGCCCGCGCGCTCGTCCCACCGGCCCGACCCGTCCCACACCGGGGTCAGAGAGTGATCCAACCCGCCAGTAGGGACACCACGGCCGCGACCGCGATCAACACGGTGAGGCCGAAGAGCACCAGCTCCCCGGGCCAGAACACCCGGCGGTTCTGTTCACGGCGCGAGACCGCGAACAGCACCGTCGCCGGTGCGTAGAAGACGAAGGAGACCAGCACCAGCGCCGGACCGGCCGCCACCACCAGGAACGCGGTGTAGGCCGTCGCCGCGGCCGCGATCACCAGGTCGCCCCGGCGCCTCCGCGCGGGTCCGCTCTCGTAGGTGCGGCCCCCGACAGCGAGCTTGAGCGCGTAGGCGGCGGCGAGCAGGAACGGAATCAGCGCCAGCGCCGCCGTCATGTCCAGGGCGAAGTCGAAGGCGTTCTCCGAGAACAGCGTCAGCACCAGTACGGCCTGCGCCAGCAGGGTGCTCAGCAGCAGGGCATTGACCGGGGCATCGCGGTGGTTGACGCGCCCCAGGAACCGCGGCATGTCGCCGTCCTCGGCGGCCACGAACAGCACCTCGGCCGCCATCAGGGTCCACGCGAGGTAGGCACCCAGGACCGCGACGACCAGGCCCGCCGCGACGAACGTGGCGCCCCACGGGCCCACGGCCGCCTCGAGGGCCCCCGCCATCGAGGGCTGCTGGAGCTCGGCGATCTCCTCCATCGGCAGGATCCCGTAGGAGACCAGCGTGACCGAGGCGAAGACCGCCAGCACACTCAGCAGACCCAGGACCGTGGCCTGGCCGACGTGCTCGCGTCGGCGTGCGTGCCGCGAGTACACGCTGGCGCCCTCCACACCCAGGAAGACGAACACCGTCACCAGGAGGGTGCCGCGGACCTGCTCGAACAGGGTCTCGGCGTGAGCGGCGCCGGTAAGGTTGCCGGCCAGGACCTGCGGGTCCAGGGCGAAGAGCGCGAGCAGCACGAACACCACGATCGGCACCAGTTTGGCGACCGTGACGACCCGGTTGACCGCCGTCGCCTCCCGTGCACCCCGGCGGATCATGAGGAAGAACAGCCAGAGCCCGATCGAGGAGACCGCGACCGCGAGGACGGTGTCGCCCGACCCCAACCCGGGCACGGCCGCGCCCAGCGTCGACATGATGAGCACCCAGTAGGTCACGTTGCCCACGCAGGCGCTGGCCCAGTACCCGACCGCGGAGAAGAACCCCACGTATTCGCCGAACCCGGCCTTGGCATAGGCGAAGACCCCCGCGTCCAGGTCGGGGCGGCGCAGGGACAGGCGTTGGAAGACCAGGGCGAGCATGAGCATCCCGGATCCGGCCACGGTCCAGGCGATGATCGCTCCGAGCACGCCCGTCTCCTGGGCGAACCGCTGCGGCAAGGAGAACACGCCCGCGCCGACCATCGACCCGACGACCATTGCGGTCAACGTCAGGCGGGAGACCTCGGCCGCCCGGGGCGGAGGCGAGTGCTGGTCCACCATGGGTCGGCCCCCTCGGCCGGGCGCTGCGGGTCGTCTCCACCGGCGGCCGGGGTGCCCGGCGGGCCCGGCCCGTGTCGATCGTGCCACCGGCCCTGTCGGCGGAAGGTCCAACGCGCCGGTCCCGACCTGGGCGTATGCGCGGCTCGGGGACGTGGGGCGCACGGAGCGCCGGGAGCGCACCGCGGGTCACCTCACAGCCGCAACTCCCGTTCGGAGGGTCGGCGCGGGTGTGCGCGCGTAGGCCCTTCCAGATCCGGGACCGGGAAGCACACGAGCCGCCCGGGCTCCGCCCCCGGCGGGGGACGCACCCGGACCTGCGTGTGCTCGCCCGCCCGCCGTACACCGGCCGAGAAGGTCGCCAGGACCTGACCCTGCGCCACGGAGTGCGGCTGCACGCGTTCGGGGGCGTGCACCACTGCGATCTCGGGAACCGTGCCCGAGGTCTCCGCCGTCAGGTGCACGGCGCGGTCCCGGCGCCACCACCCCACTGCCTCCACCCGGTAGGCGACCACGACCGCGCCGGGCACACCCGCCCGGACCGGGGCGCTCATCGCCTCACCCGGGCAAGCGGGCATCACCGTGCGCACCGACACCTCCACGGGGCCGGGGCCCATGGGGGCCTCGAACCCGCCCTCGCTCTCGTCCGGGCAGCGGGCACAGAACATGCGCCCGCTGCTGTCCTCGAGCCCGCCGTCGTTCCCGTTCCGGGGGTCGTCGCAACGCCGGAGCCAGACATCGGAGGCGGCCTCGCCGTGCACCTCGCCGACGTGCCCACCACCGGGCCCCCGGCCCTCGTCCGCGCCCTCGCACCGACCTCCGGAGATCCCCCCGCTGTCGACCGGGCGCCATTCCACCAGGGCGCTCGAGGCGTGCTCGGGCCAGGTCCACGACAGACGCACCTGCGCCCCGGACCGCTGCGCCTGCAGGTCCTCCACCCGCGGCACCCGCGTGATGCGGCGGTGCGCCCCGGCCAGCCGCTGCTCGCCGTCCACCGTCACCGCGAGCACATGGCTCCTACCGGCCAGAACCGGGACCCGCACCCCGGTCCTCCCGCCCTCGACCGGCCCCGGAGGCTCCACCACCTCGTCCCCGAAGGCTGCCAGGTCCTGCCCGCTCAACCGGGCCCCCGCCTCCCACGCGGGCTCGCGCCGACCCACCCACAACGCCACGCGCCCGCGCGCGGAAGAAGACGGCCACGACACCACCGTGCCCTCCTCCCGGTACGCGACCGCCAGGTCCGACACCGGCAGCGGGCCCGGCCCCGGCTCCGCCCGCAGCACCAGACCCGCGGAGCTGCGCGTCCGCCCCGCCGAGGTCAGGTACACAGCCCGGATCCGGTAGAAGTACTCCACCCCCGGCTCCACCGCATGGTCCTGGAACCCGGTCCCGTCCGTGGGAACCCCGACACCGTCGCCTGCGTTGCGCGGGGGAGCGCCGCACCGGCGCAGGACCTCCACGCGCACCGCTTCCTCCGGCACCCGCCACGACGCCGTCACCGCGTACCGGCCCGCCCGCAACCTCAGATCCGCCACGTCCGGGGCCAGCATCACCGGCTCGCAGACCACCGGATGCGACGACGCCCGGCCCCCGCGCACCGCCACCACCGCGTACCGGACATCGGTGCCCACCGGAAGCTCGGTGTCCACCAGCTCCGTGCCGGCCACCTCGCCCACCACGGCACCGCGCTCGGCCGTCCCCCGGCCCGTCACCCGCTCCACCCGGTACCGCACCCCGCCGGCCAGGCTCGGGCTGGGCTGCCACGCCACCACCGCGCGGCTCCCCTCCATCCGAACCGCCACCGATCGCGGCGCCGCCGGGGCGATCTCGGCCAACCGCCCGGCCAAGACCGTGTCGTCGGCGGCCACCTCGACCGCCGACGCCAAGGCCCGCGCCGCCTCCTCCGGGCGGTCGCCGCGCAACGCCTGCTCGGCCCCGCGCACCAGGTCATCGACCTGCCCGGCACGCTCTGCCAACACCCGATGCAGCGCGTGCCCCTCCGGCAGGTCCACCGCCGCCCGCTGGGCACGCCGCAACAGGTGGTCCGCGAGCAGCGCCCGCACCTCGTCCTCGGCCCGCGCTCCCAGGTCAGGGCCCGGACCCGTGCGCCGCACCGCCGCCGCCAACAGACGGGCCTCCCGCTCGTCCAGCCCCAGCCGCACCCACGGGCGCACCAACCCCGACTCCGACAGCGCGATCGGACGTGCGCGCAGGTCGCAGACGACCTCCCACAGGACCACCGCCTCGCGTACGTCCCGGTCGCCGTCCGCGCGCAGGATCGACAGCACGTTCTCCGCGGCCGCCTTGCCGTCGGTGAGCGCCTCCGCCCCCAACCCGGCCCGCGCCTCGGCCAACGCCTCCTCGCCGAGCCCCGCGCCGTCGGCCAGCCGGAACCCGTCCAGCACGGTGAACCCGCGTTCCAGCCGCCGGGGCCCGAACACCAGCGCAGGGGAGAAGGCCGCCCCGCACGTGCGCAGGTTCTCCTGCAGGGTCCGGAAGGTGGGAACCGGCGCCCGCACCGGTAGCCGGGGCAGGTCTTCCACCACGTGCACACCCCGGTCGGCCAGCACCTGTTCGGCGCGGCTCTCATCGATGCCCACCGACCGGATCATGCCGCGCAGCTCGGCGCGTTCGAGCAGCGACGTGGTCAGGCTGCCGGCGATCTCGGCCCATTCCCGGGCCGCGCGCTGCCGGTCCTGCTCGCGGACGGACGCGAAGTGGTCGTGGGTCAGGTGCCCGCAACGGTGAAGCCTGTCGTGCGCAGCCACCAGGTCCACGAGCACCTTCTTCAGTGCCCGTCTCCGCAGCCGCAGCCCGCGCCAGTGGGTGCACACGCGCTCCACGTGCTCACTGAAGGCCTCGGGGTCGGTGCGCAGCTGCTGCTCCAGGGCCGGGCCGATGCCGTAGCGCACGAACAGGTCGGCCGGCGGGCCCTCCAGCCGGGCGGGAGCGAGCACCTCGTCCTCGTAGCGCCTGCGTTCCCGTGCGTCCCAGGACATCGGTCAGGTCCTCCTGCCTCTCGTCGGCTCGCCCGTCGCGGACCGCTCACCCCGAGGTGCGGATCAGCCCCACCGCATCGCGGGCGGCCGCCACGCTCTCCGGGCTCATCCCGCCGATCCGGATGTCGAACCGCACCTGGCTGCCGCCCTCCGGCTCCCAGGCCCGCACGTTCAGCAGCCCCGTCTCCGTCAGGTGGAACTCCACCCGGAACGGGGTGTTGGCCGGGCTCGGCGGCAACCCGCTCAGCACCGCGTCCCCGATCTGCACGTTGTGTTTGAGCTCCTCCGACAGCACCGCGCCGGCCTGCTCCCACACGTCGATGCGCACCGCCTCCTGGCCCGCCCACACCGTCGCGAACCCGTCCTGGGCCACCGCGGGCAGCGGGGCGTTGGCCTCCAACAGGTGGCTGACGTACTGGCGGGCCGCCATCGGGTCGCTCTCGTAGACCGGGTCGGAGCTGTCGATGGTCTTGACCCCGAACGCCCGCGGGGACACACTCGTCACGGTCTTGTCGGCCAGGCGCTCGACCTCCTCGGTGCTCAGCCCCAGACGCCGTCCGACCTCCTCGGCGCGCCGGCGCACCGCCTCCGGGCCGTCCTCGGGGCCTTCCCCCGCGGTGTCCGAGGAGCCGGGCCGGGCCATCACGCTCTTGACCCGCCGCACCAGGGCGAACAGCGCGGCGCCCTTGGCCACCGCCAGGTCGGGCTCGTGCAGGCGCGGCTCGAACCCGAACCGGGAGCGCAACGCCGCCGAGACCGCCGGCATCCGGGTCATCCCGCCGACGAGCAGCACGTCGTCGAAGCCGTCCACACCCCGCTCGCGGGCGGTGGCCACGGTGCGCTCGGTGATGGTGAGGGTGCGCTCCAACAGGTCGGCGGTGAGCGCCTCGAAGTCCTCCCGGCTCAGCTCCACCCGCACCGACGCCCCCGCGAAACGCAGGTTGTGGCGGGCGCCCTCGCGCACGGTCAGCGACCGCTTGAGGCGCTCGGCCGCGGCCGACACGTCCTGCAGGAACTGCTCGTCCCCGCCCGGGTCGGCCTCCGGGTACTGGGCGCCGAACCGTTCCAACAGGTGGTCGGTGAGCTTCTCGTCCCAGTCGGCGCCGCCCAGCCGGTGGTCGCCGTCGGTGCACACCACCCGCACGTCGTTGTCCTCGACCCGGATCACCGTGGTGTCGAACGTGCCCCCGCCCAGGTCGTAGACGAGCAGGTGGCGCGGGCCCCGCTCGGCGTCCAGGCTCTGGTAGTGCAGCGCCGCCGCCACCGGTTCGGGCACCACGTCCAGCACCGTCAGCCCCGCGATCTCGCCGGCCCGCCGGGTCGCCTCGCGCTCGGTCACCCCGAAATAGGCCGGGACGGTGACGACGACCTCCTCCACCTCGGTGCGGTCGTGCTCCCCGGCCGCGCGCGCCAGCTCGCGCAGGATCAGCGCCGAGACCGTTTCCGGGGTGTGCTCGTTGCCGTGGTACTCGAAGCGGGCCTGCTCACCCATCTGCCGCTTGACCAGTGAGACCACCTGATCGGGCAGCAGGAGCGCGGTGTTCTTGGCCTCCTCGCCGACCACGACGTTGGTGGGCGACTCGAAGAAGACCACCGAGGGGGTGGTGTCCTCGCCCGCCGCGTTCTTGGTGACGTGGGCGCGCCCGGTGCCGTCCACCGCCGCCACGCACGAGTAGGTGGTGCCGAGGTCGATGCCGTACGTGCTCAATGGACCCTCCTGGTCACGGCGGCGCCGGGGCGCCGAACGGGCAGCGGGGCGGAGCGCGGCGGGTCCGTGGGGAGGGGGAATTCCCCGGGGTTCCTTCCTCCGCCGTTTCGCGAACAGATCATATAACCGCTCGGGCCCCTGCGTGGGGCAGGTCGGAAAAAAAGTGGTGCGGGGTCCGGAATATCCCGTTCGGGGGTGTTTCTATTTTGTTTTGTTCGTTTCTGACCTGCGCCGATGGTGTGCACTGTGCATGGCTTCAGGGGTTTGTGGGGCGCATTCTTCCGTTCCGTGTGTTCCAACCGATCCGGGCGTAGGAAAAATGCACAGGCGGCGGCGTCCGGGTCTTGATCATGTGTGGAGGGCCCCTGCGCCCGCCCGGTTCTCGAGTGCGCCCGGGACGACGGCCCCGAGGCTGTGGCGTATGTGGGAGCGGACCAGGTCGGCCGCTCCGGCGGCGTCGCCGTCCACGACGAGCTCCAGGATCTCGTGGTGCTCGTTGAGGTCGACGGTGCGCGGATCCTCGCCCGCGGGAAGTGCCAGGCCGATCCTCCGGTAGCGGTCGGCCTTGTCCCACAGGTCGTCCAGCAGTCTGGTCAGGACCTTGTTGTGGGAGGTCGCGTAGATGGCCCGGTGGAAGGCGCGGTGCGCCGTGATGGCCTCCTCGCCCCAGGCGCGGGTGACGGGAAGGAGCGCGTCGGCCGCCGCACGCATGGCGGCGATCTCGTCCTCCGTCCGGCGCAGCGCGGCCAGTTCCGTGGCCGAGGGCTCCAGGGAGTAGCGGACCTCCAGCAGTTCGCGTGCTTCGGCGGCGCTCATCGATGCGACGCGAACGTCCCGGTGGGCGTCCATCTCCACCCAGTCCTCGCTGGCCAGTCGCCTGATGGCCTCGCGCAGGGGTGTGATGCTCATGCCGAGCTCGTCCGCCAGTTCGTACTGCGACAGGCGTGAGCCCGGGCTGAGCTCGCCGGAGGTGATGCGGCGCCGCAGCTCCGTGTAGGCCAAGCCGCCCTTGCTCGAGAAGGCGTTCGCCCCGCTCATAGTGTCCTCTCTCACGCGGTTCTCACCCACGGGCTTGTGATGTGCGCCTCGTTCAGCCTAGGGTCCGGATAGCTTATAAGCCTCTTATAAGGCATACACGGAGGAACCGGACCATGAAAATCGTTTCGGCGCACGCCGGGACCATCCCGATCAGCTCGTCGATGCGCAACGCGTTCATCGACTTCAGCACCATGGACTGCACGGTCCTCGCCCTGGTCAGCGACGTGGTGGTCGACGGTGAGCCCCTGGTCGGCTACGGCTTCAGCTCCAACGGCCGCTACAACGCCACCGCGATCCTGAACGAACGCATCCTGCCCCGCCTGCAGAACGCCCCGGCCGAGGAGCTCCTCGACTCCGACGGCACCCTCTCACCCGCCCGGGCGTGGGACGTCATGATGCGCAACGAGAAGCCCGGCGGGCACGGCGAACGCTCCGTCGCCGTCGGGGTGGCGGACATGGCCCTGCACGACCTCGCCGCCAAGGCCGCGGGTGTGCCGCTGTACCGGTGGATCTCCGACCACTACGGCGACGGCTCACCCGACGAGGACGTCTTCGTCTACGCAGCCGGCGGGTACTACGCCCCCGGAAAGACCACCGCCGACCTGCAGGACGAGATGCGGGGCTTCCTCGACTCCGGGTACGAGGTCGTCAAGATCAAGATCGGCGGCGCCGACCTGGCCCAGGACCTCGAACGCATCGAGGCCGTCATCGACGTGCTCGACGGCGACGGTTCCCGCCTCATGGTCGACGTCAACGGCAGGTTCGATCTGGACACCGCGCTGGAGTACGGCCGGGCCATCGACCGCTACGGCCTCTTCTGGTACGAGGAGGTCGGCGACCCGCTCGACTACAGCCTCAACGCGACGCTCTCCGAGCGCTACCGCAACCCCATCGCGACCGGCGAGAACCTCTTCTCCCTGCAGGACGCCCGCAACCTCGTCCGCCACGGCGGCATGCGCCCGGACCGCGACTTTCTCCAGGTCGACCCCGCGCTGAGCTACGGGCTCACCGAGTACCGCAGGGTCCTGGACATGCTCGACCAGCACGGATGGTCCTCCCGCAGGTGCATCCCCCACGGCGGACACCAGTTCTCCCTGCACATCGCTGCCGCGCTCAAACTCGGCGGGAACGAGTCCTACCCCGGCGAGTTCCGGCCCACAGGCGGGTTCACCGACGACGCGGTGATCTCCCGCGGACGGGTGGCACCGGGGGAGCGCCCCGGCATCGGACTCGAGGGCAAGGCGGAGTTCCACGAGGTCCTGAGGGGCCTGCACACCTGAGGCCGCCCGCGGATCCGTGACCGTCGGCGGCCCGAGGCCACGCGAGGCCGCCGGCGCACACACGAGTTCCTCGGATCCCCGGTGAGCCACACACCCACCCCCCGGCTGCGCCCGTGCGCCCAGTACGACGCATCCCCACCGGCCGGCCCGCGGGCGTCCCGCCCTTGCCCGACGCGGCCCTGTGCCCTCCCCCGAGCCGGCCCACCACCCGAGACCACCGCCGAAGAAGGTGCATCCATGGCAGCCTCCTACGCGCACTCCCTCTGGGGGAGCCTGTGGGAATCCCACCGACAGATCAAGGACCTGCTGACGTTCTCCCCGCGGCGCCAGGCGCTGCGGACCGAGTTCGCGGCGGCCGGCCGCGGCGGCGACAACGNGCGCCGTTGCCCGTGACGCGGACGCCGGGGGATCCGGCCCCGACGAGGACCCCGAAGACACCGGGCCCGCGCCCGGTTACACCCCCGCGCGCATCGTCGGACTGATCCTCGGTCCCGTGCTGTTCGCCCTGACCCTCCTGTTCTTCGAGGCCGACGGGCTCTCGCCGGAGGGACACGCGGTCCTGGCCACCACACTCTGGGTCGCGACCTGGTGGATCACCGAGGCGATCCCGATCCCGGCCACGTCCCTGCTCCCGATCGTGCTCCTGCCCCTGACCGGGGCGCTGGACGGCGACACCGTGGTGTCTGCGTACGGCGACGACATCATCTTCCTGTTCCTCGGCGGGTTCGCCATCGCGATCGCCATGGAGAAGTGGAACCTGCACCGGCGCATCGCGCTCACCATCGTCTCGGCGATCGGTACGAGCCCGCGGCGCATCATCCTCGGGTTCATGGTCGCGACCGCCTTCCTCTCGATGTGGGTGTCCAACACCGCGGCCACGATGATGATGATCCCGGTCGGCCTGGCCGTCGTGTACCAGGCCGCGCGTGCGCTGGGCAAGGGCGAACACAGCGACGACCTGCCGAAGTTCGAGAAGGCCATCATCTTCGGCATCGGATACGCGGCCACGATCGGCGGCCTCGGCACGCTCATCGGGACACCGCCCCTGGCCATCCTGTCGGCGACGGTCGGACCACTCTTCGACCAGAGGATCGGGTTCGCCGAGTGGATGGTGTTCGGCGTCCCGATCGTCGTCGTTCTCCTGGCTCTGGCGTGGTTCTACCTCACCGGTATCCAGTTCCGTGTCGGGTTCAAGCACCTGCCCGGCGGCGCTGAGAGCATCCGTGCGGAGAAGAGGGCCCTCGGAGGTATGTCCGCCGAGGAGAAGATCGTCTTCACCGTGTTCCTCGGTGCCGCCTTCATGTGGATCACCAGGACCTTCCTCTGGGAGGACCTCCTCCCGGAGCTCAGCGACGGCATCATCGCGGTGGTCGCCATGGTGGCCCTGTTCACGCTGCCCACGCGGGAGAACCGGGAGAAGAGGATCCTGCGCTGGGAGGACTCCAAGAAGATCCCGTGGGGCATCCTCCTGCTGTTCGGCGGTGGACTGGCCATCGCCGCGGGCTTCGTCGACACCGGGCTCTCGGAGTGGATCGGCGATCAGCTGCGCGCGCTCGACGGTGTCAACACCTTCCTGGTCATCATCATCGCTGCCACACTCGTGCTGTTCCTGACCGAGATCACCTCGAACGCCGCGACGGCGACGATGATCCTCCCGGTGATGGCCGCCCTCGCCGTCTCCCTGGGCATCCACCCCTACGCGCTGATGGTCCCCTGCGCGATGGCCGCGAACTGCGCGTTCATGCTCCCGGTCGGAACCCCTCCGAACGCGATCATGTTCGGTACCGGAAGAGTGACCATCATGGAGATGGTCAGAACCGGGTTCTGGCTCAATCTGCTCGCGCTCACCCTGGTCTGCCTCGGCGCGATCTACCTGCTGCCGTGGATCTGGGGCATCGACCTGATGGCCACGCCCGCCGGGTTCCTCTGATCCCGGTTCCCGACCCCGGACCCCTCTGCCGCCGTGGGCCGCCGTTCCCGCACTCCGGGTCGGCGGCCCACGCCGTGTGCCGGGTCGGGAAACGGCAGGAGCCACGGATGCGCTGTTCGGCGCGTTGCGCGCCTGTATTTCCCGTTCCGTGCGTTTCCCGTTTCCCTCCGAACGGGCGTGAGGAAACGGGCCTTTCCGTCTTTCCTCCCGTGCTCGCGGTGTAGATCATCCTCCGTGGGGTTCCGGTGCATTCCGGTTCCCCGCCATGTGCATTCACGCGTCGAGGAGGGGAACCGTGCACACGTGTTTCATCAACTACCGAACCGGTGACGGAGAGCATGTCGCCACCACGCTGAGCCGGACACTGGCCGACCGGTTCGGGGACGACGAGGTCTTCCTCGCCTCCCGGTCGATCGAGGTCGGACGCGACTTCGAACAGGGGTTGCAACAGGCCCTCGCCCGCTGCGAGGTGCTGTTCGCCGTCGTGGGCAACGACTGGCTCGACCGGTCCGGACCGAGCGGGCGCGCACTCGACGACCCGAACGACTGGGTGCGGCGCGAGATCGCCTCGGTGCTGCAGACCGGCGTGGTCGTCCCGGTCCTGATCGACCGTGCCCCGCGGCTCAAGCGGGAGCAGCTGCCCGAGGAGCTCCAGGCGATGGCCCGGTGCCAGTACCGGCGGTACGACCACCGCAACTCCGACGCCGACCTCGAACAGATCGTGGAGGCCGCCCTCGTGGCCGCGCCCCGGTTGGAAGAGCTGCTCGTCGAACCCGACGAGGGGGACACCGGCGCCGGGGTCGCCAACGGCATGCACGACGTGTCCGGGGTCGGGATCCAGGCCGGTTCGTACACAAACCACGGGGTCAGCGGTGTGCAGACTGGCGGCGGCGCGGTCATCACCGGGACGCAGAGGCCCGTCACGACCGGGCCGCAGTACAACAATTCCCAGGTGCACAACGGGTCCGGGACACAGAACAACCGGATCACCGGCCGGGGCGGCGTGTGAGCGCCCACGGCCCCGCGCCGACCTCCGTGGCGCACACACGCGGACCCGTGCACGCCGGAGACGGGCCGCAGTACAACGGTGCCGCAGTGCACACCGGCGCGGGCGCGCAGAACAACTACTACGGGGACGTCGACGGAACGCACCGCACCCTGGAGGACCACAAGCTCCGGCGCGAGGGGGCGGCCTTCCGGGCGCAATGGCTCAAGGAGGTCAGGGAACGCTTCGTCCACCCGCCCGGGCACGACGAGGAGGCCCTCAGAGCACGGCTGGAGAACGGGGAGCCCCTGGTCCTGTCGGGCGAACCCGGGCGGGGGCGCGAGGCGCTGGCCCAGACCGTCCTCGTGCCCGAGGGCGAGGAGACCAACGGCCTGCGCCACATCTACGCCGAGGGCGGGTTCTGGTTCGAAGGCAGTCTCTCCCCGGGCGAACGCCTCCTGCTCGACCTGCGCGGCGAACTCAGCTACCGCTCCTGGCCCGGCCTCCTGCGCGCGTTCGCCGGGGCCGCCGCCGACGCGGGCGCACGCCTGGTGGTACTCCTGGACCGGCGTATGGAGCGTGACCTGCCCGAGGACCTGCGCAGTCAGGCGGTACCGGTTCGGCGCCCCGATCCCCGGCTGGTCCTGGCCTCGCATCTGAAGGGGGCCGGTCTTCCCGCGCCGCCCGCGGATCGCGGCGCCACACGGCTGCACGCCTGGCTCGACGCGGCCGGGGCCGGGGAGATCGCCGACCTCGCACGACGGGCCGGCCACGCCCTCACAGCGGGCTCCAGTGCCCGGTCCGTCGCCGAGTGGATCGACGCGGTACTCGGCGCCGGGCACGACGGCATCGACGACGACCTCGACGCCCGCGACGGCCGCGCCCGTGCCCTCCTCCTCACCGTCGCGTTCCTCGAAGGCGCCGGACTGGAGGAGGTCGCCGAGGCCGGTACGGCGTTACTGGAACGCACCGGAGGGGAGGCCGAGTGTGTCCCCATCGAACGGGCGTCGTTCACCGCCGAACTCCGGGGCCTGGGTGTGACGGTCGAGCACAGGCGGGTCCGCTTCGCCGACCCGTGGCGCGCCCAGGTGCTCCGCGAGGTCTTCTGGGACGGACACCCGCACCTGCACGAGCACGTGGGCGCTTGGGTGGACCGCTGCGTCACCGGGGACACTCTGCCGCCCGGCCGGCGCGACCAGGCCGCCCGCAACTGGGCCGCGCAGCTCCTGCGCGCACGCAGGCCCGAACCGCTCCTGGAACGCGCCCGCGCCTGGGCGGCCCAGGACCGCCCCCAGGGCGGGTCGCTGTTGGTCGAGGCGTTGTACGACCGGGGCCAGGGGATCAGGGTGCGGCAGCGCTCCTACGGCTGGGCGAAGGACCCCGACCTGCCGGTCCCCTTCGCCCTGACCCTGGCCTCCCTGTGCGCCGAGCACATGGTCGTCACCCACGCCGACCAGGCCCTGGTGCGGCTCCGCCACCTCGCGGCGCACCCTCGGGCCGGGGTGGCCGAGGA